>NZ_VIUK01000029.1:0-83978 GCF_007828295.1 Pseudomonas sp. SJZ080 | reverse complement strand
AACCACCTGATCCCATCCCGAACTCAGCAGTGAAACGATGCATCGCCGATGGTAGTGTGGGGTTTCCCCATGTGAGAGTAGGTCATCGTCAAGATCAAATTCCAAAACCCCTGTCTGCTAACGCAGACAGGGGTTTTGTCGTTTCGGGCTCGCCAAAAGCCCGATAGCTCGCTTCGGAGAAACAAAAAAGCCAGCCCTTGATTTTCAAGGGCTGGCTTTTTTGTAGGCCGGATATTTAGAACTGGTAGCTGAGGCTCGCCACGGCGGCTGACCGACAGATTATCCCTAGGCATCATGCGTCGTACCGCAGCAAACACCAGCCTGGACGCCACAAATAATAATTAGTCGCATCGTCATCAAGGGTTGGGGAATTTGCAACCGCCGCTCGAATAACCGTCGTCAAGAAAACGCTTCCGAGGCGCTCTAGCACGCCGTTCGGCGGGAATCTGACGGAAATTCCGGCCATTTCGTACATGTCCCTAAGTTTTATCGCACCAGTGCCGACAGACTGATGAGACATGCGTGCACCAAAGTAGAGCGGAATAGAAACCGCTTGAGCTGTACATGGAATGTTGCAACCCGGAACGCATCCCCACTTTCTGCATAGAAGTCCCATGAAATGAATCTCAAGTTCAGCCATAAAATCCTGTTGGCCGCCTCCGGCGTCGTGGTGCTGGCTTTTGCGTTGTTCACTTTGTACAACGACTATCTGCAGCGAAATACCATTCGGCAAAACCTCGAATCCTCTGTTCAACAAGCCGGCGACCTGACCGCCAGCAGCGTGCAGAACTGGATGAGCGGTCGCGTGCTGGTGCTGGAAAACCTCGCGCAGAACATCGCTCATCAAGGTGCCAATGCCGATCTGCCGGGTCTGGTTGATCAGCCGGCTTTCACCTCGAACTTCCAGTTCACGTACGTCGGCCAGACCAACGGCGTGTTCACCCAGCGCCCGGACGCGAAGATGCCGGACGGCTACGATCCGCGTCAGCGGCCCTGGTACAAGCAGGCCGTTGTCGCTGACAAAACCATGCTGACCCCGCCTTACATGGCCGCCGTCGGTGGGTTAGTCGTGACCATCGCCATGCCCGTGAAAAAGAACGGCGAATTGCTCGGTGTGGTCGGCGGTGACTTGAGCCTGGAAACCCTGGTGAAGATCATCAACTCGGTGGATTTCGGCGGCATCGGTCATGCGTTTCTGGTCAGTGCCGACGGTCAGGTGATCGTCAGCCCGGACAAAGACCAGCTCATGAAAAACCTGAAGGACATCTACCCCAACACGGGCCTGCGCATCGAGAAGGGGAATCAGCAAGTCACCTTGAACAACCAGGAACGCATCCTCTCGTTCACCCCGGTCAACGGGTTGCCGAATGCTGCGTGGTATATCGGTCTGTCGATCGACAAGGACAAAGCCTACGCACCATTGAGCCAATTCCGCACCTCGGCATTGATCGCGATGTTCATCGCCGTGGCGGTGATTGCAGTGCTGCTGAGCCTGTTGATCAATGTGCTGATGCGACCGCTGACCACCATGAGTCGAGCGATGCAGGACATCGCCCAGGGCGAAGGCGACCTGACGCGTCGTCTGGCTGTGGAAAGCAAAGACGAATTCGGCGAACTGGGCGGTTCTTTCAACCAGTTCGTGGAGCGGATTCATGCGTCGATTTCCGAGGTGTCATCGGCCACTCGCCAGGTCCATGATCTGTCGCAACGGGTCATGGCCTCGTCCAACGCCTCGATCGTCGGTTCTGACGAGCAAAGTGCGCGCACCAACAGTGTGGCGGCGGCGATCAACCAATTGGGCGCCGCAACCCAGGAAATCGCCCGCAACGCCGCCGATGCCTCGCAGCACGCCAGCGGCGCGAGCGAGCAGGCGGATGACGGTCGACAGGTGGTGGAAAAAACCATTCTGGCGATGACCGAGCTGTCGCAGAAAATCAGCCTGTCCTGCACGCAGATCGAAACCCTCAACGCGAGCACCGACAACATTGGGCACATTCTCGATGTGATCAAAGGCATTTCCCAGCAGACCAACTTGCTCGCCCTCAACGCAGCCATTGAAGCGGCCCGCGCCGGTGAAGCCGGCCGTGGTTTTGCGGTGGTGGCAGATGAGGTACGCAACCTGGCCCATCGCACGCAAGAGTCGGCCGAGGAGATTCACAAAATGATCACATCGCTGCAGATCGGCTCACGCGAAGCGGTAACCACCATGAACGCCAGTCAGGTCTCCAGCGAAGAGAGCGTTGAAGTGGCGAACCAGGCCGGTTTGCGACTGGTCAGCGTGACCCGGCGTATTGGTGAAATCGACGGCATGAACCAGTCGGTGGCGGCGGCGACCGAGGAGCAGACAGCCGTGGTGGAAACACTCAATGTCGACGTCAACCAGATCAATTTGCTGAACCAGCAGAGCGTGGCCAACCTCAATGAAACGTTGAAGGATTGTGATGCGTTGTCGTTGCAGGCGAATCGGTTGAAGCAGTTGGTTGATAGCTTCAAGATTTGATTCAGGTCAGATCTACCGCGTTATCGTTCAATCGCGAGCAAGCCCGCTCCCACATTCGATCGCATTCCTACTGAAGGAAGCCGGTCAGAATGTGGGAGCGGGCTTGCTCGCGATTGCGGTGCATGAGTCACCGCTAAACGACAGTCCTACACAAACAGCTTCAGCACATTACTCATCGCATCATCGGCAAACCCCTGCACAAAATCCTTGAACCCCGGCAGTGCCTGCGCGTCGCCCTGAGCCGGTTCAGCGATGATGGTCCAGGTCGCCCGGGACTTGCCTTCCCCCAGTGCTTCAACTGTCATGGCAGCCCACAAGTTAGCCACGCCCAGCGTGTTGTAAATCGTGGTCCAGGTCATGCTCAATGCCTGGTCATCCCGAGAGTTGAGTTGCTCGACCACCAGGTTGCCATCCTTGAAAAATTTCTTGCGCAGAGACGACACGCCTTCGCCCGTCATCTCGATGTGCGACAACGCCGGGATGAAGCGATCGAAGCCGGCAAAGTTGCCGACCACCGCCCAGACTTTCGTAGCCTCGGCCGGCACATCCACCGAAGACACGACGTGGCAGCCTTGAGGGTTTTTGATCAGGGTATCGGGTTGCAGGGTTTTCATGGTTTTGCTCCGGTTGAGTGAATCAGATGAAGTTGATTTCTTTGAGGTAGTCGCAACCGCGACGCAGCAGCGCCGGGGATTTTTCCGGGTAGTGAGCGCCCATCTGCCGCACGCCGGCCTGGGCGTTGTCGTGGCCGATCATCGAGATATCGCCGATGTCTTCCTCGAAGCCGTTGAGGTAGAAACCGAGTACGCCGAACAGCGCGTTGTCGCTGTCGACCCGGCCCAGTTGCTGTTGCCAGTCGGCCACGCTGACCATGGAGAATGTGCGGCCCGCCTCACGGAAGGAGGCGACGTAATCGTCCCAACTCAAAGGTTCGGGGTTGTGCAGGTTGAACACCGCTTTTTCCGCTGAATAACGGCTGGCATGGAACGCGATGAAACGAGCGAGGAAATCCACCGGCATCAGGTCGAAATTCAGAGCGAACTCCGGAACCTGTCCGAGCTGAATCGAGCCCTTGAGCATCAGCATCAAACGATTCTTGTGCGGTTGGCAGACACCCGTGAGGCTGTTGAAACTGATGTTGCCGGGGCGATACACATTGACCCGCACCCCACGCTCCCGTGCCCGTTCGAGGATGCGTTCACCGACCCACTTCGACAGGTTGTAGCCGTTCTTGATGTAGATCGGCGGGGTGTGTGCGGCGGGCAGTTCAAGCACCCGGCCGTCGTCGGAAATGGTGCTCGACGCGGACAAGGTCGAAACGAAATTGAAGATCTTTTTACTGCGCCCTTCGCACAGTCGCAGGCATTCGAAAATCGGCTCGACGTTGTCCCGCGCCAGCGACTCGTAATCGAGCACGTGATTGACGTTGGCGGCGTTGTGCACGAGTGCGCCGAACTCGCGATCCAGACGCTCGTAAACCTCCACGGCGAGCCCGAGTGAGGGCTGTGTGATGTCCGCCGCGTAAACCCGCACCCGGCTCAGATCCAGATGCTCAAGACGGTTCTCGCGCAATGCATGCGCAAAGCGCTCGGCCGCCGATTGCTCGCCGCCATCGCGCACCAGACACGCCACTTCGCTGGCGCCCCAGGCCAGCAACGCCTCGACGATGTGCACGCCGACAAAACTGTTGGCGCCGGTGACGATGACTTTGTGCACATCGCCCATGCGGCTGACCGGCAGCGGCTGCACCCCCAACTCGCGGAAGGCGTCCGCCATGGCTTGTTCGCTCAGCACTTCTTCGGTGCCGGAGCCGCGCACCAGCGTCGCCAGTTTCGCGATGGTCGGCAGTTCGATGAAACGATTGATCGAGATACTGCGCCCGAATTCTTCACGCAAGCGCAGCAACATGCGTGACAGCAGGATCGAGTGGCCGCCCAGATTGAAGAAGCTTTCGTCGGTGGAAATATCGCTGGCTGGCAGTTCCAGCAGTTCGGCCCAGATCTCCAGCAGCAGCGCTTCATCGGCGCTGGTGGGTAAACGCCGCGACGGGTTTTCGGTGATGCTGACGGGCAACTCCAGCAACGCTTTGCGGTCAACCTTGCCGTTGCTGGCGAACGGCATGCTCGTCAGTTCGGTCCAGGCGGTTGGGTGCATGTAATCCGGCAGGAACCGGGTGGCGTGCGCCTTCAGCGCTTCGCGTGCGGTGCCGGGTCGATCCTCCTGAGGCTGGGCGAGGAAGGCGAGAATCCGCCGCTGGCTGTCGATCACCACTGCCACTTGACGGTACAACTGACTGTCGCGCAGGCAGCGTTCGATTTCTTCCGGCTCTACACGAAAGCCGCGAATCTTTACCTGATTGTCCCGGCGTCCGCACAGCTCGATGCCTGAGCCTGTCCACTTCGCCATGTCGCCGGTGCGATAGGCGCGCAGGCTCTCGCCGTTCGGCAGGCCCAGGTTCAAGTAACGTTCGGCGGTCTGTTGCGGGTTATTCAGGTATCCCAGGCAAACACCCGGTCCGACGATGTACAACTCGCCGACGGTCTGTTCGGTCACCGGTTGAAAGTCCTCGTCGAGAATCAGCACCTGACTGTTGGCGATCGGCGCGCCGAGGGTGCGATTGCTGTCGCCGGCGCGCAGCTGCCGTGCGGTGATCAGCACCGTGGCTTCGGTTGGGCCGTAGAGGTTGTAGAGATTGCCCTGACGGGTGAGTTGCTCGATGACATAGGGTTCGCAGACATCGCCACCGGTCATCACATGGTCCAGTACCTGCAACTGATCCAGCGGCAGAATGCTCAGCAAGGCCGGTGGCAAAAAAGCGTGGCTCAACTGTTGATGCCGGATCAGTTCCACCAGTTGCAGCGGGTCGCGGCGTTGATCGTCGCTGGGCACGATCAGCTCGGCGCCCTGCAACAGCGTCGGGAAGATATCGATCAGCGACGAGTCGAAGCTCAAGGACGAAAACTGCAATACGCGGCTCTGTTCCGTCAGTTGCACATAGTCGGCGTACCACGCGGTGAAGTGCGCGAGGTTGGCCTGGCTGAGCAACACACCTTTGGGATGACCGGTGGTGCCCGAGGTGTAGAGCGCCATGCACGGCGCGTCGAGAACGGGGCGCTGGCGCAGCAACGGTTGATCGACATCCAGGTGCTCGATGTCGATTGCGCTGATGTCCAGGCTGAGCATCTCGCTGGCAAGCGGATGCTGTCCGTCGTGCAGCAACAGCACGGCGCCGGCATTCGACAAAATGTACTGCTGGCGCTGCAGCGGGTGGCTCGGCTCCAGCGGCAGGTACACCGCCCCGCTGCCGAGAATCGCCAGAATTCCCGCATACAACGCGCTGCATTTTGGCAGGCAGATGCCGACCACCAACGGCTTGTCGTGCTGTTGGAGCAAGGGTTGCAATCGCTGCGCAATGGCGCGGCTGTGTGCATGCAGTTGGCGATAACTGAGGGAGGTGCCGGCGATGTTCAGCGCCGGTCTTTCGGCGGACTGAATGAAGCGCTGCTCAAGGCGCTCGATCATCGGCAACTGAGCGAGTTGCAGCAAGCCGGGTTCAGCGGTCGCATTGAGACGATGGACGAAGGCCAGGTTGTCTAAAAACAGCAGGCTTTCCACCTGTTCAAAATGAACGGGCGTCGCTCGTTCGACGAGCAGAAAAGAGTCCGCATCCCGGGAGAATCGACTGACCAGCAAGGCTGCATGATCCACCAGTTGCGCCATCGTTCGCAGGCGTAGCGCCTGGCCGTTGCCCGAAGGTTCGTCGGCAATCGGCACGCGGGTGAGCAGCGTCGAACCGTACAGGCACAGCAGGTCCAGCGGCGGTAAACCTGAATCCCCCCGCACGCCGACCCCCAGGCGCAACGTCAGTTGCGGTACATCGTCCAACGGCTGGAAGGTCAGGCTGGCATCGTCGATCAGTAAGTCAGCGTTGCCCGACGGCGGCAGGTCAAGGGCCGTCAGCCGCGTCAGTGAATGACCGTGTTGTTCAAGTTCCAGCGCCAGGTGGGTCAGGGCCTGGCTCTGCCCAATGAGCAGAATGTCGAGACGTCTCATGATGTGCTCCTCGTTAAACCAGGTAGTCGCTCAGGGCTTCTTGAACACACGTCGAATCGAGCAGCGAACTGCTGTGGAAAAACCGCATGATGTTGGCGACCAGCGGGTGATGGCGGTTGATCGGGAAGGCCAGCCCCGACACTTCACTCTTGAGTGCGCGGCGCGCGGCATCGCTGATCTGCAAGGACTCGATCAGACGGAAGTCGAAGGATTTCTGGATGTCGTTGGTCAGGTAATGGCCGATGAACACCGGCAGAATCCGTGCGATGCACTGACGGTCGTCTTCGCTTGCGGTGTGCCAGTAGATGCGCACCAACCGCGCCCAGAACCCGGAGTGACGGCCCTCATCGAGCAAGTGATCGGCCATCAAGCCCTTGATCGATTGCTTGACCGTTTCGTCCTTGGCGAATGCCGCCACATCGCCGGTCACGGTGTTCTCTGCGATGGCCACGCAGATCAATTCCACGGCGCTGCGCAAATGCTCCGGTGCCAGCGCAACAGCTGCCGGAATCGCCCGGCTCAGCTCGATTTCATCCGGCAGCTCGATGGGTGTGATGCCCGTCATGGCGACGGTTTGCTGCATGAAATCCATCGCCACCAGCGCGTGGTAATCCTCGTCCACCACGACGGTCATGGCGTCGTAACGGCAGGCGAACGGGAAGGCCACGGCGAAGCGATTCTTGGCGATGCTGCGCGCGGTTTTGTCGACGATCTCGGTTTCGAAAATCACCACGTCGTTGATGAATTTGTAGAGTGTCTGCACCAGGGCGAAATCCCGTTGCTCAGGGCATTCGCGCAGAAAGGTTTCGCTCAACACCAGCGGCTGGCGACTGAGCGGGTAGATCAGCTTTTCGTCGTTCTCCAGCATGCGGCGCGGACGGGTGCGAATGGTCGCGCGGCTTTCCCAGGCGTCGGCGAAGGATTGGTAGTCGGCGGCGTTCATGCATTCACCTCCGCCACCGGTTCGCTCATGCTCAAGCGCAGGCCGTCCCACAGGGCGATGCGGCTTTCCACGGCCGCCAAGGCGCTGGCGTAGACGTCTTCTTCCCGTTGCGGATCGCCATTGACCAGCCGCGCAAGGAGCTTTTCCGCTGCCGGGCCGTGGTCTTCGGAGTCGACTTCAATGTGCCGCTCCAGGTAGTAACGGAAGGTCGGCGCCTGCTCAAAGCCGATTCCCCAATCGTCGAGAATCCGCTGGAACATCTGTGGAATGACGCTCTCGCGCCCATGCAGAAACGCTGCCGCAACGCTGTGGCCGGGCGCATGCAGCGCGGTGTGCAAGGTGTGGCGCACGAATTGCGCAGCGGCCGGGTCGATGTCCACGCTTTGCAACGCCACGTCGTAACTCACGCCTTCTTGCTGCAGCGCCACGAAGCGCTCGACGGCAACCGTGCTGGCACCCACCTCGCGCATCGCATCCAGGTACAACTCGAAATGGCTGTAATGACCGTGTGCCGGACGATCATCGGACTCTTCACCCAGCACAATCTCGTTGATCAGTCGGGCAGCCTGCGGATCTGCTGGCGGCAGCCAGGGCAACTGCACGCAGGTCAGCTCCTGTTGCAGGCGCTTGGTCAGAGACATGAAATCCCACACCGCAAAAACATGAGATTCCATGAAGCGTTGGAGTACCGAAAGCGAATGTATTTCAGAAAAAATCGGGTGCGCACTCAGTTCTGCTTTCTTCTGATTAAGACGGTCTTTAGTCGATTTCATGGCGAGCCTATAAGTGATCCGGAATGAGGTGTGATCAATAATTAGCGGCGATTAAACTATTCTGATGGCGAGCAAGTGCCTCAAATGAATTGATCGTTATTAGTTGCATATAAGTAGTGTGGTCGCGGCGCTATGGCCGGTGTCCAGTGGTGGCGGAGAAAAGCTAATACACGAATAAAGTTCCGGGCAAGTTATTTCTATACTATTTTTAAGTTCAACTTTTCCAGGGGCGACAAGTCTCAATAAGACTTTTTATTAAAGTTTTATTTGGGCGTAGTTGCTCCTTCCGGCTTATATAAGTCGAAATTGAGTTAAAGAGTGAATGCCTCACTCGAAGCAACTTTCCAAGGGTGATCGTTAGTGTGATTTGAGGGGTGGAAGTTGGCCGGGATGCCGAAGCTTCCTTTCCCGTGGCAAGACTCCTTCCGTAGGTTCTTGATGCGGGGACTGCGCCGCTCATGCGGTACGTCACCCGTTTGTTATTGGTTGGCAGGTCAAGAGTGAGCGTAAATCAAGGCAGCCGCTATCGCCGACGCGTCTTACGGTCGATGCAGTTGTCTGGCTTGGGATAACGGACACGCAGGCGCGGCAAGCGCAGGCGAGCAGGTTGATCTGCTCGCTGCGGCTACCTATGTGATTTATTTCGAGGTTTTTCTGCTTTGTGCTTCGGGGCTGTTGAGGTAGTTCGTGATGACTTCGACGCCCCGGTTGAGGTGATGTTCGAGCAGCTTCACCGCACGCTCGACGTCGCGGTCTTCCACTGCACGCAACAGCGCGCGGTGATCTTCCTGGGACAGTTTGCCCAGGCCCATGGCTTCCAGGTTGAAGCGCAGGAAGCGTTCCTCTTCGTTCAACCCGTCTTCGACCAGTCTCAACAGCCGACGATTAGGTGCCTTGCAGTACATCGCCATGTGAAACAGGCGGTTGAGCCGGCCAATTTCGGTGTAGTCGTGTTCCGTTTCCAGTTCATCGATGTAGCGGGCCGCCTGTTCAAAGTCCTCATGGGTGAGCAACGGGACCGACAGGCGCAGGGCTTCGGACTCCAGCAGGATCCGCAGCGCATAAGTTTCGACGGCATCGCCCTGAACCAATGGCGCGACCACCGCACCTTTATGGGCTATCACATTAAGCAGCGCTTGCGCTTCGAGTTGGCGCAAGGCTTCACGGACCGGCATGCGGCTGACCCCGAACAGGTCGGCCAGGTCTTGCTGACGAAGGGCTGTGCCGCAAGGAATGCGCCCATCGAGAATGGCGGCACGCAGGGTTTTTTCGATGACCGAGCGAGCCAGATGAGCGGGAATCGGACCGTTGACCTTGATGCTGCTGAGAGGGTTGGGTTTCTGTGGCACTACTACGCACCCTGAATGACTGAAAAAAATTGGATCCAAGAGGACACTAGTGACTGCCCGACAGGATGTCAAACACGCAGACTAAACAGCTCACACCCCAAGTTTAGCCCGCTCCCGGTGATCTCACCGTGCCATTGTCTTTTAACCGACTACCCTTCACCATCAATCGATTCCACCTGCCTACCTGGATGTCTCGCATTGGCGGTATGTTTCGCGATCCCTCGGACTTTGCGCTGGCTGTGCTGCGCGTTGCTGCTGGCCGGTGTCATGCCGGGCGGTCTGCATGCCGACTGGGATTTTTCCCTGATCAGCCGCCGGGCGCAGGCATTGTACGGGCCATTGGGCACAGGGCAGCAACGCATTGATGCCTGGCAGCATTTGCTGGCCACGCAGAAACAGCTCAGCGAGCTGGAGCAGCTCAACGTGGTCAACCTGTTCTTCAATAAACAGATGCGCTACGAAGAGGACATCGACCTGTGGCACGAGGTCGACTATTGGGAAACCCCGATCGAAGCCTTGTGGAAGGGCGCCGGTGACTGCGAAGACTACGCCATTGCCAAGTATTTCAGCCTGCGCCACCTCGGCGTATCCAGCGACAAGCTACGCATTACCTATGTCAAGGCCGTGAGCCTGAACCGCGCGCACATGGTGCTGACTTACTACGCCAGCCCCGACGCCATGCCGCTGGTGCTCGATAGCCTGATCGATGCGTTCAAGCCCGCGAGCCAACGAACCGATCTGCTGCCGGTCTACGCTTTCAATGCCGAAGGGCTTTGGTTGCCCGGAGCCAAGGGCAATAAAAAAGTGGGTGACACCAAACGCTTGTCCCGTTGGCAGGATGTGTTGAAGAAAATGCAGGCGGAAGGTTTTCCGGTCGAGACGATTAACTAGGAGCACGCGCTCAGATGTCTTTGTTCAAACAGCTGTTGATCGCAATCTGTCTGTTCCTGGTGGTCGCCTTCACCGGCAGCTTCATGGTCAGCCTCGAGAGCTCGCGCACCCAGTACGTCAACCAGTTGCGCTCCCACGCGCAGGACGCTGCGACGGCGCTGGCGCTGTCGTTGACGCCGAACATCGACGACCCGGCGATGGTCGAGTTGCTGGTCAGCTCGATTTTCGACAGCGGTTATTACGCGAGCATCCGCGTCGTCGATCTGTCGAACGACAAGACCCTGGTCGAACGCAGCGGCATGGCGGCGGTGACAAACGTGCCGGACTGGTTCGTCAAACTGATCGGCCTGGAGCCGGCGGGCGGCGATGCGATTGTCAGCCGTGGCTGGGAGCAGGCGGCACGGGTCGAAGTGGTCAGCCACCCGATGTTCGCGTTGGCCAAGCTATGGCAGAGCGCCTTGGGCAGCCTCGGCTGGCTGCTGCTCTGCGGCGCGGTGAGTGCGGCACTGGGCGCGTTGCTGTTGCGCCGGCAATTAAAACCGCTGGAGTACATGGTCCAGCAATCCCACGCCATCGCCCGCCGTGAATTCCTCAGCCTGCCCGATCTGCCGCGCACACCTGAATTGCGCCGCGTGGTGCAGGCCATGAACCAGATGGTCGAGAAGCTCAAGTCGTTGTTTCAGGAACAGGCCGAGCGCAGTGAAAAATTGCGCGACGAGTCCTATCGGGACACGTTGACCGGGTTGGCCAACCGGCGCTATTTCGAGATGCAATTGAATGCGCGGGTGAACAATCCGGAACAGGCGAGTTCAGGTTATTTGCTGTTGCTGCGGGTCAGGGACCTCGCGGGGTTGAATCAGCGTCTGGGCGGCCAACACACCGATGATTTACTGATCGCGGTCGGCGAGCAGTTGTCCCGTGAGTGCGCCAAATACCCCGAAACGCTGAACCTCGTCACGCGGATCCGCGGCGGCGAATTCGCCGTGCTGGCGCCGGGGCTGGTGCGCGCCGAAGCGTTGCAACTGGCGCAAAGCCTCGACAATGCCCTGGCGAGCCTGCATGCAACCGGCGCCACCGATGTGGCCGCCGTGGCATACATCGGGCTGGCGCCGTTTATGTATGGCGACTTACCGCAAGCGGTGCTCGGGCTGGCGGATCAGGCGTTGGCGCAGGCTGAAGGCCAGGGCGATTCGAGGTGGGTCTGCCTGGATCACACGGCGGCGTCGAACCTTGGCGACGATCATCATGCCTGGCACCGCTTGCTCGATGAGGCGCTGAATCAGCGCCGTTTCGAGCTGTATTTCCAGCCGGTCGTGGCGAGCCAGGACACGACACTGGTGCTGCATTACAAAGTGCTTTCGCGCCTGATTGACGAGCAGGGCCAGGCGATTCCTGCCGGTCGATTCCTGCCGTGGCTCGAACGTTTCGGCTGGGCTGCGCGGCTGGATCGCCTGATGCTGGAGAAGGTGCTGGCGCAAATGGCCGACCATCAAGCGTCGCTGGCGCTGAACCTGTCGTCGGCGACACTGATCAATTCGCAGGCGCTGGGCAAAATCCTGGATATTTTGCGCGTGCACTCCAGCTTCGGCCCGCGGCTGACCCTGGAAATCGGCGAGGAGCAACTGCCGGAGCAAGCGAAGCTGGAAGACCTGACGCGACGCCTGCGAGAAATCGGCTTCTCGTTGAGCCTGCAACATTTTGGTGGACGCTTCAGCATGATCGGCAACCTGGCGCGGCTCGGGTTGGCGTACCTGAAGATCGACGGTGTTTACATCCGTGCAATTGATCAGGAGAGCGACAAGCGTTTGTTTATCGAGGCGATTCAACGGGCGGCGCACAGCATTGACCTGCCGTTGATTGCCGAGCGGGTCGAGACTGAAGGGGAGTTGTCGGTGATACGCGAGATGGGGGTTTATGGTGTGCAGGGGCAGTTGGTTGGGGAGCCGAGGCCTTGGGAATAAGGTCCTGAAGTTGCTTTGTCTGTGAGGCCGCGATCGCCAGCAAGCCAGCTCAGGACTGGGGTGATCGCACATTTTGTGAACACTCTAAACCTTGTAGGAGCCGGCTTGCTGGCGATGGCGTCAGAACAGGCAACATGAAGGCTGGATCAGATCAACCCCGAATCATCCTCATCCACCAAATTACTCAACCCACCCAACGCCTCCCGGGCCTGGGACCGGCCCATGAGTTTGTCCTGTGCAGCGGCCGGCAGGTCGGTGATGCGCATCACGCCCTTGTCGGTCAGCACCTGAATAAGGTCGTCCAGTACCCGGATCATGTCCAGGTCGCTTTGCTTCAACTGCTTGAGCTGACCGGTTTGCTGCAGTTGCTTGTGGTTCATGGCCATGACTTTGCTGGCGAACCAGGTCTGAAGGTCCGGGTGATCGGCGGGCAGGCTTTCGGTGGATTCGTCATAGGCCTCGGCTTCCACGCGCGTCAATTGGCCTTCTGCATTGCGTTGCACGTAGAACATTGAGCGTCCCTCAAGCGTTGAGCAGCTTCACCCTGTCAGCAGCATAGGCGATATAAGCCATATGGTTATTCGCTAACGGTATTTAAAATCCAGTTCTTATATCTATAAAGTCAACCTCCTGCGTACCTGCCGACCAATCGGCGCGCCGCACGACACGAACCAACACGGGACCTCCGTGAGTTTCTGATCGACGCGCGCGCCCTTGAGCGTGCCGTGCGTGGGAGTGATTTATGTCTGTCGTCTCTGCAACTCAAAGCATCGCGCCGCAAATTTTCGAAATTCGTCCGTTCAGCGGTGCCGTCGGTGCCGAAATCATCGGGCTCGACCTGTCTCGTCCTATCAATGAGCAGGACTTCGCCCGCATCCATCGCGCGCACCTTGATCACCATGTCGTGGTGTTCCGCGACCAACGCATTACCCCCGAACAACACATCGACTTCAGCCGCCGCTTCGGCGTGTTGCAGATCCATGTGCTCAAGCAATTCCTGCTGGCCGGGCACCCGGAAATCCTCATCGTTTCCAACATCATCGAAAACGGCCAATCCATCGGCCTCGGCGACGCCGGCAAGTTCTGGCACTCCGACCTGTCATATAAAGAATTGCCAAGCCTGGGCTCGATGCTGCACGCCCAGGAGTTGCCGTCCGAAGGTGGCGACACCTTGTTCGCCGACATGCACAAAGCCTGGGACAACCTGCCCGAAGCGCTGCGCAAAGCGGTCGAAGGTCGCTCCGCGGCGCACTCGTACACGGCGCGCTACAGCGAAACCAAATTCGAAGGTAACTGGCGCCCGACGTTGACGCCGGAGCAACTGGCCCAGGTTGCCGAAGTCGTGCACCCGATCGTGCGCACGCACCCGGAAAACGGCCGCAAGGCGCTGTTCGTCAGCGAGGGTTTCACCACCCGCATCGTTGGCTTGCCGGACGACGAGAGCAAGCAACTGCTTGACGAGCTCTACACCCATAGCGTGCTGCCGCAAAACATCTACCGCCATCAATGGCAGCCCCACGACCTGGTGTTCTGGGACAACCGTTCGCTGATTCACCTTGCCGCCGGCTGCCCGAGCCATCTGCGCCGCAAGTTGTATCGCACCACCATCCAGGGCGACGCGCCTTTCTGATTTGTCGGAGAATTTTCATGTCCAGACGTCTTTCCTTTGCACCATTGGCTGCGGCCATCGGCCTGGGTTTCAGCCTCATTGCCAGCAGCCTGGTGGCACCGACTGTGGCTCACGCCGAAGGTGAAATCCGCATTGCCGAACAGTTCGGCATCGTTTATCTGTTGCTCAACGTAGTGCGCGATCAGAACCTGATCGAGAAGTACGGCAAACAGGAGGGCGTCGATATCAAGGTCGACTGGACTCAGCTGTCCGGCGGCGCGGCGGTCAACGATGCGTTGCTCTCCGGCTCCATCGACATTGCCGGCGCGGGCGTCGGTCCGTTGCTGACCATCTGGGACCGCACCCACGGCAAGCAGAACGTCAAGGCTGTCGCCTCCCTCGGCAACTTTCCGTACTACCTGGTGAGCAACAATCCCAAGGTCAAAACCATCGCCGACTTCACCGAGCAGGACCGCATTGCGGTGCCGGCGGTGGGCGTGTCGGTACAGTCGCGCTTCCTGCAATACGCGGCCGCCAAGCAGTGGGGCGACAAGGAATTCAATCGCCTCGACAAGTACACCATCGCTGTTCCGCACCCCGACGCCACAGCGGCGTTGATTGCCGGCGGTACCGAGCTGACGGGGCACTTTTCCAACCCGCCCTTCCAGGATCAGGCGCTGGCCAATCCGAACGTGCATGTGGTGCTGAACACTTATGACCTGCTCGGCCCGAACTCGCCGACGGTGCTGTTCGCCACGGAAAAATTCCGTAACGAGAACCCGAAAACCTACAAGGCCTTCGTCGAGGCGCTGACCGAAGCGGCGCAATTTGCCCAGAACGATAAAGGCGCCGCCGCCGATACCTACATTCGCGTGACCAAGGCAAAAATCGATCGCGCTGCGCTGTTGAAAATCATCGACAACCCGCAGTTCGAATTCAGCGTCACGCCGAAAAATACCTACCCGCTCGCCGAGTTCCTCTACCGTGTCGGCGCGATCAAAAACAAACCGGATTCGTGGAAGGATTACTTTTTCCAGGACGCCAAACCACTGCAAGGGAGCTGAACGACATGAACGCCCCTTTGCAAGGCCACACGGTCAGCAAACCGAACGCCACAGCCCAGGCGCTGCTGTCGGTCGATAATGTCAGCCTCGAATACCGCACGCCGCAGCGGGTGGTTCGAGCGACCCACCAAGTCAGTTTTGAAATCGATCCGGCGGACCGCTTTGTATTGCTCGGGCCGTCCGGTTGCGGCAAGTCGACATTGCTCAAGGCCGCCGCCGGATTTATCCAGCCCGTCGAAGGGGAAATCCGCCTGCAAGGTCAGCGTGTCGATGCGCCGGGGCCGGACCGGATCGTGGTGTTCCAGGAGTTCGATCAACTGCCGCCGTGGAAAACCGTCAAACAGAACGTGATGTTTCCGCTGCTGGCGTCGAAAACCCTCAAGCGCAAAGAGGCCGAAGAACGGGCCATGCACTATCTCGACAAGGTCGGGCTGGCGGCGTTTGCCGATGCGTATCCACACACCTTGTCCGGCGGCATGAAGGCGCGCGTGGCGATTGCCCGGGCGTTGGCGATGCAACCGAAAATCCTGTTGATGGATGAACCCTTCGCCGCGCTCGATGCGCTGACTCGCCGCAAGATGCAGGAAGAATTGCTGCTGCTCTGGGAGGAGGTGCGCTTCACCCTGCTGTTCGTCACGCACTCGATTGAAGAAGCGCTGGTGGTGGGTAACCGCATTCTGCTGCTGTCGCCGCACCCTGGCCGGGTACGGGCTGAAGTCCACAGCCATCAATACGATTTGCACAGCCTCGGCGGCGTGGCGTTTCAGGAATCGGCGCGACGGATTCATCGATTGTTGTTCGATGAAGGTCAGTCGCCGGAAACCGCGCGCGAGCTGGATTTTTCCGACATTCGCATCGCTTACTGAGCCATTGAGAGGAGTGCCCGATGAGCCAGCTATCATCTGCGCGTGAAGAGTTTGAAACCGTTTTGCAGCCGCTGACCAGCGTACCGCTGGAGCGTGAATTGCCCCTCGGCCAGCGTCTGTGGCAACAGGGCTGGATTCGTAAAAGCCTTATCCTGATTTTGCTCGCGGTACTGTGGGAAGTGGTTGCGCGAATCCAGAACAACGACCTGTTGCTGCCGAGTTTTTTGCAAACCGCCAGCGCGCTGTATGGCGGCCTGCTCAGCGGCGAATTGCTGGGCAAAGTGTGGATTTCGCTGGTGGTGTTGCTCAAGGGTTACCTGATCGGCATCGTCCTGGCGTTTGCCCTGACCACGCTGGCGGTGTCGACGCAATTCGGTCGCGATCTGCTGAGTACGCTGACGTCGATGTTCAACCCGCTGCCGGCGATTGCACTGTTGCCGCTGGCGCTGTTGTGGTTCGGGCTGGGGCAGAACAGCCTGATTTTCGTGCTGGTGCATTCGGTGCTTTGGGCATTGGCGTTGAACACTTACGCCGGGTTTCTAGGCGTCTCGGAAACATTGCGCATGGCCGGCCGCAATTACGGTTTGAAGGGCATGCGTTTCGTGCTGTTCATCCTGATTCCCGCAGCGTTGCCGTCGATTCTTGCTGGGCTGAAAATCGGTTGGGCGTTCGCCTGGCGCACGTTGATCGCGGCTGAGTTGGTGTTTGGTGCAACCAGTGGTAAGGGTGGTTTGGGCTGGTACATCTTTCAGAATCGCAATGAGCTGTACACCGACAAGGTGTTTGCCGGGTTGGCGGTGGTGATTTTGATTGGGTTGCTGGTGGAAAATCTGGTGTTTGATTCGCTGGAGCGGGTGACGGTGAAGCGGTGGGGGATGCAGCGTTAGGTACGTCCCATCTCACCTGTTTCCATTCACGGCGCACAGTATTCAGCAGCATCACCAGAAAGAACTTCGTATCGAAGAAACCTCGGAATGAAGTGACTCATTCAAGGAGTAAGTGACGCCACCCGCGGATGGAGAGGCGATGATAGTGCTGCACCAGGGATCGACCTCCTGGCGGGGCTCTATCGTCGGCCCGAGCTCGAATCATAGTGTTGAACCGGCTCTCTGGATTTCAATACCTTGACGATTTCAGCAACGAAATTAACCACCAACACTCGCTCACCGACCGGCAGGCTCTGAATCAGCTCATTGATGTTCTGGGACTGGCTGTGGGAGTCATGGGCGTTGGTGCGCACCAGATCGCTAAGCGAGCAGTCGAGCACCTCCGACATTTGCTGCAGGCGTGTCAGGGTCAAGGAAATCACGCCATTTTCCATGCGGCTGACCGTCTCTTTTTCCACTCCGATAGCCTCTGCAATATGAGCCTGAGTCAGGCCCTTCGCTTTTCGGCGTGCTGCGATTGCGGCACCCACATGATCTGTCACTGTGCGCTCCTTCATGATCTTGACCTCCTGCGTCAACTCTTCGTGGTTATGTGACATTTTGCGCACTTACTACGTTCAAGCGAATGATGTTATACGACGAAGGTATTGATGTATTACGTCATTGTTTGTTTGATTCATGTCAAATTGCCCCTATAGGATGTGATGTAATTTGATGCTGGCTTTTTGGCTGGTTACCGCCCGTACAACTGAGAACTGTCCAGAATGCTGACTCATCTGAAAATCCGAACGGGTATGTTCTGGGTACTTGCATTGTTCGTCTGTGCATTACTGGTTTCATCGTTGACCAGTTGGCGCAGCGCGCTGAGCAGCGATGAACAGATCCAAAACCTGCATCAGGTCGGGGTGACCCAGAATAGTCGGGTGCACCTGGCCTATCTGCGTCTATTGCGTTCCCGGGTGGGCATGGCGGGGGCATTCCTTGAAACGCGCACCGGCGATACCGTCAAAGCCCAGGCCAGTCTGCAGCGGGCGACGACTCTGTTTCAGGAAGCCATCGATTACTTCGACACGTTTGCTGCGCAAGAGAAGAGCAGCCATTCGACCCTTCAGAGCGATGAGTTGCAGCAGGCTTTCGCGGTGTATCGCGATACCTTGGAAGAGCAGATGCAGGCGCTGAGCCAAGGGTCGGAGGCGCGTTACATTGAGGTCAACCTCAAGGCGCGGACAGCTAACGACCGGTTTGACAAGGCTCTGGTCGGCTTCGAAAAGCAGCTCGATGTGCAAACCGCCGCGATCATGGATCAGGCCCATTCCCGCTACGGCATGGCCCAGGCTCAGGCAGTGATTCTGTTTGTGATCGCCGGGTTGCTAGTGGCCGGTTGCTGGTGGTTTATCGCCAGCCGCGTGCTGCGTCCACTGCGCGAGGCAGGGCAGCATTTCGAGGAAATCGCCTCGGGGGATTTGCGACATCCGATCGATGTGCAATCGAGCAATGAAATCGGCCAGCTATTCCTGGGGTTGCAGCAGATGCAGATCAGCCAACGTCAGACCATTGAGCAGATCAGTCATTACGCCCATCAATTGGCCAGTTCCGCCGAGCAATTGAGCCGGGTCACCGTGGAAAGCAATCACGGACTGAACCAACAGCACAACGAGCTCGAACAGGCGGTCACCGCCGTTACTGAGATGACGGCGGCAGTCGAAGAAGTAGCGAGAAACGCAGTGTCCACATCAGAGGCCTCCAACGCGACCAATCAATTGGCAGGCCAAAGTCGTCGGCAGGTGCAAACCACGCTTGAGGAGGTGGATGCCATGAGCCGGGAGATCAGTACCAGTTCCGCTCTGGTACAGGACCTGGCTACCCAGACCCGCGACATCGGCAAGGTGCTGGAAGTGATTCGCAGTATTTCTGACCAGACCAATTTGCTGGCGCTCAATGCGGCTATTGAAGCTGCGCGAGCCGGTGAAGCGGGGCGCGGGTTTGCTGTAGTTGCAGACGAGGTGCGGACCTTGGCTTATCGCACTCAAGAGTCGACCCGGGAAATCGAACAGATGATTGCCGGAATCCAGAACGGCACACACCAGGCCGTCAACGCTATGGACGCCAGTACCTTGAGGGCCAGTAGTTCGTTGCAGGCGACGGAAGCAGCCGGTCAGGCGCTTGAAGAGATTTTTGCCGCGGTGCACGAAATTACCGAGCGCAACCTGGTGATCGCCAGCGCCACCGAGGAGCAGGCCAAGGTTGCCCATGAAGTGGATCGCAACCTGTTGAATATTCGTGAATTGTCGACCCGCGCGGCTGACGGCGCGCATCAGACGAGTTCGGCCAGCAGCGAATTGTCGCGCCTGGCCTCCGAATTGAGCTCAATGGTGCGGCACTTCAAAACCTGATGACGGGGATTTCTGGAAAACCGGTTGGCTCGGCAAACCTGACGTAGCATGGAGCCTTGTACGTTAAAGCGTTATCAGTGAGTCATCGGCATGTCGGATGTTCAGGATTTTTCACCCATCTTTACCCAGGCACTCGCGCAATCCATTGATAGCGTTGTGGTCATCGACAGCCAGAATCGGGTCATTTTGTTCAATGATGCCGCAGAGAGCTTATGGGGCAATGGCCGCGATCAGGTGCTCGGCCAGAACGTCCGCTTGCTGGTGCCGGACATGGTCCGGGCTGATCACGACAGTTACATCGACGCCAACAGACGGAGCGGCATCAACAGGATTGTCGGTAGCAGTCGAGACGTATTGATCGAACGGCCGGACGGTGATTACCGCTGGGGAGCGATGTCCATCTCCAGAGTCAATGCTTCAGGGCAGCTGTTCTATGTCGCGATCGTCAAGGACATAACCCGTCAACACAAGGAGCACGAACGCCTGCAACTGCTGTCGCTGGTTGTCGACACTACGGAAAACGCCATCATCATCACCGACGGTCAGTGGGGTATGGTGTACGCAAACGGTGGGTTTACCCGGATGTTCGGGTACGACCTCGATCAGGTCCGCGGACGCACGCTCGATAATGTGATCGCGCCGGATTTTGATCAGCAGACCATTGCCGCCATTAAAGGACAGGTAATGCGTGGCGAGGTCTATCATTCGCAGGCTGTCGGCTACCTGCGCGAGGGGCGCCGGGTTTGGTGCGATGTCACGATTTACCCGGTGTGTGACGACCACGGTAATCTGATCAATACCGTCAGCGTGATGATCGACGTCACTCACTCTCGAATGCCGGAGATCCTGCGTCACAAGATGCTTGAGGCGATGGTGCAGGAGGAGTCGATAGAGTCGTTGATGGCCTTGGTGTGCAATGAGGTCCAGAGGGTAGCGCCGGAAGTGGTCGCCTCGATTTTAAGCGTCGACGACAGCGGGCGGTTGCGTACCCTGGCGGCTCCCGATCTGCCGGCCAGTTACTGTGCGGCGTTGGATTATGTGGCGATCGGACCGGGTGTCGGCTCTTGCGGCGCAGCTGCATTCAGCGGCATTGGGGTGATGGTCCGTGACATTGCCAGTCATCCGTTCTGGGTCCATTTTCGTGATCTGGCGTTACCCTTGGGCCTCAGGGCCTGCTGGTCGACGCCGATCAAATCCAGCTCGGGCCGGGTGTTGGGTACTTTTGCGTTTTACTATCATGAGCCCCGTGAGCCTTCGTTGCTGCATCAGCAATTGGTCAGCGCCAGCATTTACTTGTGTGCATTGGCCCTTGAGCGCGAGGAGTCACGTGCGCATATCCGCCAACTGGCGTTCTATGACGACTTGACCGGTCTGCCCAACCGCAACCTGCTTAACGCCCGCGCGGACCAGGCCATCGCCGAAGCTTCACGCGACGACACGCCGCTCACCGTCCTGTTTATTGACCTGGACCGCTTCAAGCAGGTCAATGACTCGCTGGGGCATCCGGCCGGTGATGAGTTTCTGCGAATGATCGCCCGGCGCTTGGGCAAGTGTCGGCGCAAGGTCGACATCGTGAGCAGGTTATCGGGTGATGAGTTTGTCGTGGTGTTGCCTCAGTGCGCACTGGCGCAGGCGCAGGTCGTGATCGAGCATTTGAGAAATGAACTGTGCATGCCCTGCGAGATTGCGGGTGTGACGCTCAAACCCTCGGCAAGCATCGGCGTCAGCCTGTTTCCCGGCGATGGCCGATCCATGGAGACCCTGCTGCATCGCGCCGATATGGCCATGTATCAAGCCAAGACCAGCGGGCGGGGTTGTGTCAGCTTCTTCAGCCATGGCCTTGATCAGTTGGCGCGCGGACGCTTGAACCTTGAGGCGGCACTGCGTGAAGCCATTGATCAACATCTGTTGCACTTGGTCTATCAGCCGCAAATCAATCTGCAGGGTAATGATCTTTACGGCGTGGAGGCCTTGGCTCGCTGGAGGCATCCACATCTGGGCGATATCTCGCCCGGGTGCTTTATTCCACTCGCCGAGGAATGCGGGTTGATTGTCGAGCTTGGCCAATGGGCCTTGCGCGAAGCCTGCCGCCAACTGGCCGCCTGGCGTCGCGAAGGGCTTGAAGTGCCCGCCATATCCGTCAATCTGTCGCCCACCAATTTCCATAATCGGGGATTGCCCGGGATTCTGACCGGGATCCTCGCCGAGCAGCAGCTGGCAACTTCCGATCTGACTCTGGAAATTACCGAAAACGTCCTGATGGATAGTAATCCTGACACCCTTACCACGATCAACGAGGTGCACGCCCTGGGCATCCGCTTGGCCATGGATGATTTCGGCACGGGTTATTCGAGCCTCAGCTATCTGCGGCGAATTCCTATCCAGGAACTCAAGCTCGATCGCAGCTTTGTTCATGACCTGGAAGATGACATCACCAGTCAGGCCTTGAGCGAAGCGGTAATCCGTATTGGTGAGAGCCTGAAATTACGCGTGGTGGCCGAAGGTATTGAAACGCTGGGTCAGCAACGCATTCTGCAGGAGCAGGGCTATCACGTCGGCCAAGGATATCTGATTTCAAGGCCGCTCTCGGCGCCGGGGCTGGGGCTTTGGCTCGGGGACCGCTCGTACCGCGAGTAAGGGTGGCCTTCGGCGCACTTGTTCAAGCTGTTAGCATTGCGTCTGAATCAATCCAGATCAGCCACGAGTGCTCAGCATGAAACTCCCGGACATGAACCTTCTGGTCGCCCTCGACGCCTTGCTTGACGAAGGCAGCGTGGTGAGCGCCGCGCGCCGCATGCATCTAAGCCCTGCAGCCATGAGCCGCACGCTGACGCGGATACGCGAGGCCATCGGCGATCCGATTCTGGTGCGGGCCGGCCGTGGCCTGGTGCCGACACCCAAGGCACTGGCGTTGCGTGAGCAGGTACGGGATCTGGTGGAGCAGGCCGCGCTGCTGTTTCGATCTGCCGATGAAGTGGAGCTGGGCAGTTTGCGTCGACGCTTCAGCATTCGTGCCAACGATTTCTTTGTCGGCGTCTACGGCGGCAAGCTCTTCGACACGATGGAGCGCCAGGCGCCGCACTGCGAACTGCGCTTTGTTCCGGAGGGCGATGGGGATGACGAAGCGTTGCGTGAAGGACGCATCGATTTGAGCGTCAGCAACAACCGGCCGCTGATGCCGGAAGTGAAGGTGCAGAACCTGTTCTCCACGCACTTTGTCGGCCTGGTGCGCGACGACCACCCGTTGTTTGATGAAGAGATCACCGCCGAGCGCTATGCCGGGTTTTCTCACATCAGCATGTCTCGTCGCGGCATCGCTCGCGGCCCGATTGATACGGCGCTCAACGCCTTGGGCCTGGAGCGGCGGGTGGCGGTGATTGCGCCGAGTTTCCATGCCGCGATGTTTGCGTTGCCGGATTCCGATCTGATTCTGCCGGTACCCAAGGAAGCGTTGCTGAGTGTGCGGCGCCTGGGGTTGAAGCTGCGTTCATTCACGCTGCCGATCCCGTTGCCGACCCTCATGCTGACCCAGGCCTGGCACCCGCGTTTCGACAAAGACCCGGCGCATCGCTGGATGCGTGAAACGCTCAAGGCGTGTTGTGACGAGACGTGGCTGGCTGCACAACCCACGTCAGACTGAACACGCACCCTGTAGGAGCCGGCTTGCTGGCGATCGTGATTTTTCATTCAACATCTTCTTCATCGACTGATAGACCGCCATCGCCAGCAAGCCGGCTCCTGCAGGGCTATGTATTGTTGCGGCTGACGCACTTATAAGCTGCCAATAAGTTGATTTTCGTCAGCTTCCACGCTTCCTAAAATGCTTCGGAATCCATTCCCGGAGCTTGCAGTCCATGACTTCCCTCACGGCCCCGGCATCTCTCGCTGCGGCCAGCCCCACCGCCGTGACGCCGCCGGTCTTCGGCCCGCGGATCATCATTGGTCTGGTGGGCGTGCTGCTGGCGGTGCTGGTATCGGGCCTCAACGAAATGGTGACCAAGGTCGCCCTCGCCGACATTCGCGGCGCATTGGCCATCGGCTATGACGAAGGCACCTGGCTGGTCGCCAGTTACACCGCGACCTCGGTGGCCGCGATGGCGTTCGCGCCGTGGTGCTCGGTGACGTTCTCGTTGCGGCGCTTCACTCTCTGCGCGATCAGTGTGTTCACGTTGTTGGGCGTGCTGTGTCCGTTCGCCCCGAACTACGAAAGCCTGCTGCTGATGCGCACCTTGCAAGGTCTGGCGGGCGGTGCGTTGCCGCCGATGCTGATGACCGTCGCCCTGCGCTTTTTGCCGGCCAACGTGAAGCTCTACGGTCTTGCCGGATATGCCCTCACGGCCACCTTCGGTCCGGGGCTCGGCACACCGCTGGCCGGGTTGTGGACCGAGCATGTCGGCTGGCAATGGACCTTCTGGCAAATCATCGCGCCGTGCCTGATCGCCATGGCCGCAGTGGCCTACGGCCTGCCCCAGGATCCGCTGCGCCTTGAGCGTTTCAAGCAGTTCAACTGGCGCGGATTGCTGCTGGGTTTTCCGGCGATCTGCATGCTGGTGATCGGCATTCTGCAGGGCAACCGGCTGGACTGGTTCGAGTCGAGCCTGATCTGCGGCTTGCTCGGCGGTGGCGTGGTGTTGCTGGTGCTGTTCCTGATCAACGAATGGTCGCAGCCAATCCCGTTTTTCAAGATGCAGATGCTTGGCATCCGCAACCTGTCGTTCGCCTTGCTGACCCTGGCCGGGGTGCTGGTGATCTTGCTGGCGGTGATCATCATTCCGTCCAGTTACCTGGCGCAGGTGCAGGGTTATCGCCCAGTGCAAACCGCGCCGATCATGTTGTTGGCAGCGCTGCCGCAGTTGATCGCGCTGCCGCTGGTGGCGGCGTTGTGCAACCTGCGCTGGATCGATTGCCGCTGGGTGTTGGGGATCGGCCTGAGCATGCTGGCGTTGTCGTGCATCGGCGGATCGCAGCTGACATCGGTGTGGATTCGCGACGATTTCTACGTGCTGCAACTGCTGCAAATCTTCGGGCAACCCATGGCTGTGTTGCCATTGTTGATGCTCTCGACCGGCAGCATCAGCCCGATGGAAGGGCCGTTCGCGTCGGCCTGGTTCAACACCGTTAAAGGCCTTTCGGCGGTGATCGCCACGGGAGTGATCGACGCGCTGACCACATCGCGGCTGCACTTTCATTCGACCATGTTGGTGGACCGCCTCGGCAACTCGCCGCTGGCCGACAGCGACAGCGCGGGCCTCGCTCATCGGTTGCATGAGCAGGCCGTGGTGCTGACGGCCTCGGACCTTTATCTGTGCATGGGCGGCGTCGCGTTGGCGCTGATCCTGTTGATTTTCTGGCTGCCGACGCGGATCTATCCGCCGCGTGCGCCGACATGAATGCTTCATTGAAACAGAAGGTTTTTATGACGACTCAATCCAAGCAAAAAATCGCCGTCGCAATTGCCTCCGTGGTGGCGGTCGGCGTACTGGTGTATCTGCTGGCACCGGGATTTTTTGGCAAGCGTACGCAACAGAACACTAATGACGCCTTTGTCTCTGCCGACTTCACGTTGGTCGTGCCCCGCGTCGCCGGGTTCATCAAGGACGTGCTGGTGGAAGACAATCAGCAGGTCAAGGCCGGGCAGTTGCTGGCGCTGATCGATGACCGGGATTTGCGCGCTGCCGCTCAAGCCGCCGACGCCGAAACACTGGTGGCGCGGGCGCAACTGCAAAACGCTCGCGCAACCCTTGAGCGCCAGGCGTCGGTGATCGCTCAGGCGCAAGCCACGGTCGTGTCGGCCAAGGCAGAGATGGCGTTCGCCGAACATGAATTGAATCGCTACAACCACCTCGCTGGCGTTGGCGCGGGTACGGTGCAGAACGCTCAGCAAGCCCGCACGCGTATCGATCAGGCCAGTGCCCGGTTGGCCAATGCGACAGCGGTGTTGGCGGCGGAACGCAAGCAGGTGGAAATTCTCACCGCCCAGCGCGATGCAGCAGACGGCGGGTTGAAACGTGCGCAAGCGGCGCTGGAAATGGCCAGCTACGAGCTGTCCTACACGCGCATCGTGGCGCCTCAGGACGGCATGGTGGGCGAGCGTGCGGTGCGGGTTGGCGCTTACGTGACACCGGGAAGCAAGATCCTGGCGGTGGTGCCATTGGCGCAGGCTTATGTGGTCGCCAATTTTCAGGAAACCCAACTGACCGACGTGCAACCGGGGCAGGGCGTGCAAGTGCGCGTGGACAGTCTGGGCGGCGAAGCGCTGCGCGGTCGCGTCGAGAGCATTGCCCCGGCCACGGGCGTGACCTTCGCTTCGATCAAACCGGACAACGCGACCGGCAATTTCACCAAGGTTGTGCAGCGCATTCCGGTGAAAATCGTTCTGGCCCCGGGGCAGGCGTTGGCTGATCGGCTGCGCGTGGGGATGTCGGTGGAGGCAAGTATTGATACGGCTGACACTGGTGAGCATGAGGTTGCGCAACGATGAGCATCTTCGTCGACAGTTCTGACGCCTTCGCGAGCAAGCCCGCTCCCACATTGGAGCATCGCAGTGCACAAGAGATCCCCATGTGGGGGCGAGCTTGCTCGCGAAGAGGCCAGTGGCCTCAACTCACCCTGTGCACCTTCCTGGTTCTGGGCCTCACAGCCTGCACTGTCGGCCCGGACTTCCAAAAGCCTCAAACTCAGCAAATCGCCGGATGGTCGAAACCATCGAAAACCGCCGCCAGACAAACCGTCGCCGAAACCATGGACGAACGCTGGTGGGAAGTCTTCCACGACCCGAAACTCTCGGCCCTGACCCAGCGTGCCCTGACCGACAACCTCGACCTGAAACTCGCCAGCAGCCGCCTGGAGCAAAGTCGCGCCGCGCGCCAGGTGATCACCGCAGATCGCTACCCCAACACCGCCGCCACAGGCAGCTACGGACGTAAACGCAACAGCGGCGAAGGTTTGAGCGATCCCTCGGGGCACAATGGCAACTCGGCGTTCAATTTGTGGGACGCCGGCTTCTCGGCCTCCTGGGAACTGGATTTCTGGGGGCGGGTCCGCCGTGAAACCGAAGCAGCGGATGCCACGCTGGAAGTCGCGGAAAACGACCGGCGCAGCGTGCTGTTGTCTGTCCTTGCCGAAGTCGCCCAGGACTACATTCAGCTACGCGGCGTGCAAAGTACGCATGCCGTCACTGAAGAGAACCTCGACGTCGCCCGCCATAGCATGAAACTGTCGCAGCTGCGCCTGGCCGACGGTGTCGCCACCGACCTCGATGTCGCCGAAGCCGCCGCGCAAGTTGCCGCCATCGAATCGCGCCTGCCGGCGCTGGAGCAGCGTCAGTCGCAACTGATCAATGCCTTGAGCCTGTTGATGGGCGAACCGCCCCAGGCGCTGCATGCCGAGTTATCCACCGACGCGCCGGTGCCACAAACCCCGCGCCAGGTCGCCATCGGCCTGCCGTCGCAATTGGCCGAACGCCGCCCGGACATCCGCCGGGCCGAAGCTCGCCTGCATGCCGCCACGGCGAACATTGGGGTGGCCAAGGGGGATTTCTATCCGCGCATCACCCTGTCGGGCAACGTCGGCTCACAAGCGATGCAACTGAGCGATTTCGGCTCCTGGGGCTCGCGTACGTTCGGCGTCGGCCCGCAATTCAGCCTGCCGCTGTTCGATGGCGGCCGCCTGCGCGGCGTGCTGAACTTGCGAGAAGCCCAGCAACAGGAAGCCGCCATCGCCTACCAGCAAACCGTGCTGCGGGCCTGGCATGAAATCGACGACCAACTGACTGCCTACAACGCCAGCCAACTGCGCCGCGACAGCCTCGCCGAAGCCGTACGCCAAAACCAGATCGCCCTGCGCACCGCGCAACAACAATACGTGGAAGGGGTGGTGGATTTCGTTAACGTCCTCACCGTGCAAGGCGAGTTGCTGGCGACCCAGCAGCAATGGGTCGAGAGTTCGACCGGGGTGTCGTTGGCGATGGTCGGGTTGTACAAAGCGTTGGGTGGGGGATGGGAGTCGGTGTATCCGGTGGGGGAGATGGCGCAACGATGATCCGTTGCGTAGAAACGAAAAAACCGGCCGGAGCCGGTTTTTTCACCCCAACGGCCAGAGAACTGAATCTCTGCGTACGGGGTTGAGTAGTGCGGAGATCCTAAATGGCGTTCGCCATTTGCGTCAACCACCGACCTGCCGAGTCGGCAGCTAACCCTACACGCTGAAAGTAATCTTTTTGATACCAGACATTGCCATCCAATAGTCCCTATCACCTTGACGCTCACCCACGCTGTCATAGACTCCGCTCATCCGTCAGGGAGTTACGGTTATGCGACGAGTTCGTGTGTGGGTTATCGGATTGACCTTTGTAACGTGTACCGCTCAGGCGCAAACGCCCGTGCCAGACGATCCGCTGTTGGACAGCAGCGTCGGCAGCAGCAGTTCGGCAGCCAGCACGGAGGCCCGTGGTGTGTTGCGGGCTCGGGATCAGGCGATGCTCGCCAGCGAGTTGTCCGGGCGGATTGTCGAGTTGCCGTTCAGTGAGGGCGAGTCGTTCAAGAAGGGCGATACGCTGGCGCGGTTCGATTGTTCGGCCTATCAGGCGCAGCTCAATGCGGCGCAGGCGGCCAGCCGTGGGGCCAGTGAAGAGCTGGCTCACAACAGGCAACTGGCGGCATTGAATTCGGTCGGGCGTTTCGAAGTGGCGCGGGCCGAGGCCAGGCTCAGCGAGACGCAGGCGCAGTCCCAGGTGTATCAGGTTCAGGTCAAACGCTGCAGCGTGGTGGCGCCGTTTGATGGTCAGGTGGTCGAGCGCAAGGTTCAGCGTTATGAAAGCGTTGCCGCCGGTGCGCCGTTGCTGGATGTGGTCGACAACCGCACGCTGGAAATCCATTTGCTGGTGCCGTCGCGCTGGATGGGCAAGCTCAAGCCCGGCCAGACGTTCAGTTTTGTCCCCGATGAAACCGGTCGGCCGCTGGATGCCACGGTCAAACGGCTGGGCGCGCGAATTGACGAAGGCAGCCAGACCTTGCTGTTGGTCGCGACGCTGCCCAGCGCCTCAGGTTTGTTGGCCGGCATGAGCGGCACGGCGCGTTTCGCGGAGCTCAAGTGAACGCTCCGGTAAGCGGCGGCGCGGAGCAGGTCTTCGCCCGTTTCCTGGATCTTGAACGCCAGACCCGCGCCGCGCGCAATCCGTCGCAACTGGCCTACAGCCTGGTCAATGACGCTCAGGCGCTGTTCGGTTTTCGCCATGCCGCGTTATTGATTGCCGGCAAGGTGCAGGCGGTGACGGGCGTCAGTGCCGTGGACCCGAATGCCCCGTTCGTGGCGTTCGTCGAGCAGGCGGTAGCGCAGTTGTTCAAGGGCGATGTGCTGAAAAAGGCGCGGGTGATTTCGCCCGATCTTCTCAGCGAATCGATCCAGGCGGACTGGCAAAGCCTGTCTCCCGCTCAGGTGTTCTGGCTGCCGCTGATTGATCATCAAGGTGAAGTGTTCGGCGGCCTGTGGCTGGCCCGGGATCTGCCGTGGAACCCGCCGGAGCAAGTGTTGCTGTCGCAACTCGGTGACACTTACAGCCATGCCTGGCTGGCGCTGCAGCCGCGCAAACCGTGGCGACTGCGCTGGACCCGAAAACGTCAGCTGGCGCTGGTGGCTGTGCTGGTGCTCGGGCTGTTGATCCCGGTGCGCCAATCGGTGCTGGCGCCGGCGGAAGTGGTGCCATTGGGTGGTCGGGTCGTCGCGGCACCGCTGGACGGGGTGATCGCCGAGTTCCTGGTCAAACCCAACCAGACGGTGAAAACCGGCGACCTGCTGCTGCGCTTTGAAAGCACCACGCTCAAGGCTCAGGCCGACGTGGCCGAACGCGCCCTGGGCGTGGCCGAAGCTGAATTGAAGGCCAACTCCCAACGCTCGTTTGCCGATGCCGAATCCAGTTCGAAAATTGATCTGCTGGCCGCGCGCGTCGAGCAAAAACGCGCCGAACGGGACTACGCCCGTGAGCTGCTCAAACGCAGCGAAGTGCGCGCCGAGCGCGACGGCATCGCCGTGTTCGCCGACGCCGAGCGCTGGACCGGAAAACCGGTGCAGACCGGCGAACGGTTGATGGAAATCGCTGACCCGACCCAAGCCGAACTGCGCATCGAACTGGCCGTTGGTGACGCGATCTCTCTGGAACCCGGCGCGCAAGTCGCGCTGTTCCTCGACAGCGATCCGTTGCAGCGACATCTGGCCCGGCTCGAACGCGCGGCTTACGAAGCGCAGCCCACGGCCGGCGGGCAGTTGGCCTATCGACTCGATGCCAGTTTCGATCAGGCGCCACCGCGTATCGGCCTGCGCGGCACGGCGAAAGTCTTCGGTGATCGTGCACCGCTGGCGCTCTATCTGCTGCGCAAACCCCTGGCCGGTTTGCGCCAGAGTGTGGGGCTGTAGATGAGCCTGCCCAGCCTGCGCGCGGACTTGCAGCTGACCCCCGCTTCACCGGCGCTGGACGGCTCGCCGCGCTGGACACTGGCTGACCCGGTGCGCGGCCGCTATTTCAAACTCGGCGTGGCGGCGATGCGCTTGCTGCGACATTGGTCCCTGGGTGATCCCGAGCAGGTCCTGCACGCCGCGAATCGCGAACCGGGTTTGCCTTTGGCCGGCAGCGATCTGGAGCAACTGCTGGGCTTTCTGCGCAGCCACGATCTGATCAGTGCCCTAGACCCGCAGCAGCGTGACAGTTACAGCCTGAAGGCCGCCGCCCAGCGTCAGTCGCTGTGGCAGATTCTGCTGCATCAGTACCTGTTTTTCCGAATCCCGCTCTGGCGCCCGGATGCGTTTCTCAATCGAGCCTGGCCCTGGCTGGCGCGCTTCGGCCCGCGACTGCTGCGCTTCGGATTGCCGGCAACGCTGGGCCTCGGGGTGTTTCTCGTGTCCCGGGACTGGCAACGATTTATCGCGACCTTCCCTCATCTGTTCAGCCTCGGTGGTGCGCTGGCCTTTGGCGTGGCGTTGTTTTTTGCCAAGCTCTGCCACGAATTCGGCCACGCGTTCATGGCCAAGCGCGCGGGGTGTCGGGTGCAGAGCATGGGCGTGGCATTTATGGTGATGTTGCCGATGTTCTACACCGACGTCAGCGATGCCTGGCGGGTCAACGATCGGCGTGCCCGATTGCTGATCGGTGCCGGTGGCGTGCTGGCCGAACTGCTGCTGGCGAGTATCGCGCTGCTGGCCTGGTCGCTGCTGCCCGACGGGCCGGCGCGCACGGCGGCGTTCATGCTTGCCAGTGCGACCTGGATGACCACGCTGGTGATCAACCTCAACCCGTTCATGCGTTTCGATGGCTACTTTTTGCTCAGTGATTTCTGGGAGGTGGACAACCTGCAGGGGCGCGCCTTTGCCCTGTGTCGCTGGCATCTGCGCGAAACCCTGTTCGGCTATGGCGAACCGGCTCCGGAACCTTTGTCGCCGAGGATGCAGCGACGTCTGTTGGTATGGGGCTACGGCTCGTGGCTGTGGCGCGCGGTGCTGTTTTTCGGGATTGCGCTGGCGGTGTATCACTTGTTCTTCAAGCTGCTGGGTATCTTCCTGATGCTGGTTGAGCTGGTGTGGTTCATCTTTCTGCCGATCGCGCGCGAATGGCGGGAGTGGTGGAGCCGCCGCGATCAGGCCCATGCGCCGCGGGTGTTGTTGAGTGCGTTGGGGTTGCTCGCCTTCGTGCTGTTTCTGGCGCTGCCCTGGCGCAGTGCGGTGGAGCTGCCGTCAATGCTCGAGGCGGGACGGGTCAGTGCGTTGCATGCGCCGGTGGCTTCGCGGGTCAAAGTGGTGAATGTGCGCGATGGGCAAAAGGTCGCTCAGGGTGATGTGCTGATCGAACTGGAATCGCCGGACCTGGACTCGCGCCAGGCCATCGTGCGCCGGGAAATCCAGATCCAGCAATTGCAGATGCGTCGGCAGGCGAGTCGCAGCGAGACCGCGGCGGATGCGGGTATCGTCGAGCAGCGTCTGGCTGAAGCGGTGGCCGAATACCGCGGTTTGGCGGCCCAGCGCGAGCGATTGCTGCTGCGCGCACCCCATGCCGGCAACGTGCGCGATCTGTTGCCGCAATTGGCCGTCGGCCGTTGGCTGGCGACCAAGGAGCCGTTGGCGCGGGTGGTGGAGGACGGTGTGCGGTTGCGTGGTTATTTGGCTGAAGCCGAGTTGTGGCGTGTGGCACCGGGGGCTCGCGGGCGGTTCATTGCCGATGACCCGATGCACCCGGCGATCGCTGTGCAACTGACTGAGGTCGACACCAACGGTGCAGCCTATGTCGATCAGGAAGCGCTGACGTCCGATCACCACGGGCCGATTGCCGTGCGCCGGGATCCGCAGCAACGGGCCGAGCCGGTGCAAGGGCAATACGGGGCGCGGTTGAGCAGCCTCGATGAGGCGCCGACGCCTGTGCAACCGCTGCGCGGCGTGGTGGTGTTGCAGGGGCGCGGCGAGTCGGTGCTGGGTGTTGCGTGGCGGCGCATGGCGGCGCTGGGCGTCAGGGAAAGCGGTTTCTAGGGAGAGCAGCGATGACGAGTTCGGATTCTGTGTCGGCCGACGGTTTGGTGGTGCGGCCGTCGCGCGCTAACGATGGACCTTTTCTGCACAGCCTCTATCAGTCGGCGCGACCGGATCTGCAATGGATCGACGGCGAGCGAGACGTCGTCGAACACGTGGTGGCCCAGCAATTTCAGGTACAGGAGCAAGGATTGGGGGAGCACTTCCCCAACGCATTGCACTACGTGATCGAGAAGCTCGGCACGGCCATCGGTGCGTTGACCACTGATTTTGGCCCCAATGAAATTCGGGTGTTGTACCTGGCGTTCATTCCGCCGGCTCGCGGGCAGGGTTACGGTCGGGCGGTGCTGCAAGGTGTGCAAAAAGCCGCGCAGCAGATTCGCTGCCCGGTGGCCACGGTGGTCTGGGCCAACAATGCCCACGCGCGCCAGCATTACCTGGCGCAGGGGTTTCAGGTTGAAGAGCGTAATCCGGCGGCGGAGCGGTTGGTGTGGTATCCAAAAATTTGAACCCACCACCGAGCCAATGTGGGAGTGGGCTTGCTCGCGAAGGCGGTGTGTCAGCCAAAGTGATGTTGACTGACACACCGCCTTCGCGAGCAAGCCCGCTCCCACATTGGGATCTCGTGCGTTCAGTTGAATGCGATGTAGAAATATCCCACACCCGGATCACGTCCCATCGCCGGCACCCGTGAGACAAAAATATCCTTCACTTGGCCCAGTTTCGGTAACTCCAGCGCACACAATCCATCGACGAACGCCGTGGGCTTCAGGCTGGTGAGCTCGACACTGAACGGCATGCGCTCGCTGTTTGGCATCCGCGCCCGGGGTGTTTCTTCAAGGCTGTCGATATGAATCGGCAGGTCACTGCCATCCGGCAATCGCAGCGTGCCAGTCTTGCCCTGCAGCGTCTGAAAATGGTGGTGTTGAACCTGTTGCAGCATGGCGTCACTCCCAAAAATGAAAGTGACCGGGGGGAATCCCCCCGGCCGAACCTCAACCGCGCGAAGGGAACAGCCCTTCAAGGGCAATGCTGAAGTTGAGCACCAGGAACGGGTTCATGGTTTCCATGGGCAGGCCGTTGCCGGCGGAGGAAATCTCCCCGGTGACCGTCGTGGCCACACCCTTGAGCGGCACGGCCGCAGCACCCTGTTGATCGGAGAAGATACTCGCCGAGCCCGGTCCGCCGCCCGAGGCGCCGACATACGAGTTGGTCGCAGTGGGATTGGTGACCGGGTTGCTCGCCGGGCTGGCCAGTTGCAGGGTGGTGGTGGCCGTCAGCCCGGAGAGGGCGTGGGTGTGATTGGGCAGGTTGGTAATGGTCGCGGTGACGTTCTCGGTCCCGGAGAATTCGCCGATGACCCGTGGGGTCAGGTTCAGCCCGTTACCCATGCAAACAGGCATTCGGCCTTGCAGGTTGGGCAGCATGAAATTGGTCGAGCCATTGCCGCCGAAGTTGACCCCCAGCAGCGCGAACAGTGCGTTGTATTGCTGGACAGAGAGCGTCTGGCCATTACACAAGGCCCAGCCGCTGGGCGCGTAGTTAAAGGCGAAAGGCTGAATTGTGCCGATGAATACTTCCATAGTTCCTCATCCCTCAGGTTAGTTGTCTGGCGCGCCGCAAGGGTGGCCCGGACATCCAGGCCAATCGTTGCGATCAGCCGACTCCATTCATTTCCCTGGCTGAGTCACGCCAAGCCAGAGCGTAGTTGATGCGTATCACGGCCGAATGTCGTTGGTCGCAAAGACAGCATCGACGACGATCGTGCGCCGTCCTACAGTGATCAACAGGTGTTGTGGTCGGCTCGTTTCAGGGGGGGAGCAATGGAGGCGCGCAGAGAAACACCGCTTGGCGGCACCCAGGAACCGCACGCAGCGCCCGGCGTCTGGGCGATTGTCCAGCGCTGGTTGCGATGGGCGCGGGAGCATTGGCTGTTGCCGATCCTGGCGTTGGCGGCGCTGGTGCGTTTCTACGACCTGACGGCGGCGGCCATCTGGGGTGACGAAGGGTCGAGCTTGCTGCTGAGCCGTTTTTCACTGACCGACATCTGGGTACACGCGGCGCACGACGTGCATCCGCCGCTGTATTTCCTGTTGCTGCACGGCTGGATCGAGTTGTTTGGAGATGGCATTTTTTCGATCCGCAGCCTCAGCGCTTTACCCGGTATCGCCACGGTGTGGCTCGGCGTGTGGCTGATGGACTTGCTCGCCACTCGCCGTGCGGCGTTGCTGGCCGGTTTCCTGCTGGCACTGTTGCCCACGGCGGTGCGTTACAGCCAGGAAGTACGCATGTATTCACTGCTGGGGATGTGGTTGATCGGCGCCACGATTGCCTTGGTCTACTGGATCAGAAGCCCCCATCGCAGGCGATATCTGGTGGTGTATGCGCTGCTGATGACGGCTGCGTTCTACACCCATTACTTCACTGCCCTGTGCGTGCTCTGCCACTGGTTGTACCTGGGGTTGATCCGCGTACAACCGGGTTATCGCTTGCGGCATATTCAACGCCCCGGCTGGTGGCTGGCGAACGCGGCGATCGTGTTGTTGTACTTGCCGTGGGTGCCGAACCTGATCGATCTGCTCCAGCACATGGATCAGCTCAAGGCCAATGGCGACGTGGGTTGGGAAACGCCGGTCACGTTCGGCTCGCTGCCTTCGATGCTGTGGTCGTTCCTGATCCAGGACGATGGCGACAACCTGCCGACGCTGCTTTTCATCGCACTGCCGCTGGCGTTGCCGGTCATTGCTGGCGTAGGGGTGGCGCGGGATCGCAGTGTCTTTCGCGGCAGCGTTCTGCTGGTGATCTACACGGCGTTGCCGTTGCTGCTGGTGTTCGGTGTGTCGTTTATCACGCCGGTGTTTATCGAGCGCTACCTGACGGCCTATGCGTTGGGGCTGCCGATGATGGTGGCGCTGGCGGTGGATCGCCTGTATTCAGGCTTTCGGGTGCTGGCCGTGACGGTGTTGATACTGTTTGTCGGCGTTGAGCTGGTGGGCCTGAAGAACAACGCCACGGTGGACACCCAGGATCAGATCAACGTCATGGTCGATTACGTCAACCAGCACTTCGTGACCGGTGACCGGATCGTCACCAGCGACATGCTCTGGTACCTCAGTTACGTCTATTACAACCGCACCGACACTCAGCCGTTGCTTTACACGCCGACGTTGGCCAATGGTGTGTCGAGCCGACCGAATGCCTATGGTTTCGGCACGTTGGTAACCCAGGACACTTACCTCGACAGCCTCGACAGCTTGCCCAAAGGCCGTGGTCGAATCTGGCTGATCGGTACCGTCGATGCACCGGACGAATTCGCGCCGTTGCCCGCCGGCTGGCAGCGGGTTGGCGAAACCCGGGCCGGCGGCGCCTATGCGCGTCTGTTCGTGCGGCCTTGAGGCTGTAACGAAAATGGCATTTCCTCGCTGGCTTAGCTTCGATTTGATATCAAAACACCACTATTCGTAAGGCCATTCATGGTCTACGCTCTGGCGTACATAAAGGACTTATGGCCAGGGTGAAGGGATGCAACACTTTCATTTTATTTCCGGTTTGCCGCGCTCGGGCTCGACCCTGCTTTCTGCAATCCTTTTGCAGAACCCGCGTTTCCATGCCGGCATGACCAGCCCCGTTGGTGCGCTCTTTTCCGGTGTCCTGGAACAGTGCAGCGCCGGCAGCGAGTTCGGCGCGGTGATCGACACCGATATGCGCCGTCGTTTGCTTCGCGGTCTGTTCGATTCCTATTACGCCGACAAGGCCGACAAACCGGTGGTGTTCGACACCAACCGCTTGTGGAGTTCGCGCCTGCCGGCGATCAGCGATCTGTTCCCGCAAGCCAAGGTCATTGCCTGTGTGCGCAATGTCGCTTGGGTCATGGACAGCATCGAGCGTCTTTATCGCGCCAACCCATTTGAAAACACCAAGCTGTTTGGCGATGCGGTCGAACGCAATACGGTCTACAGCCGCTGCGAAACCCTGGCCCAGCGCAATCGCCTGGTCGGCTTTGCCTGGGCTGCGCTCAAGGAAGCCTATTACGGCGAGCACGCCGACTCGCTGCTGATCGTCGATTACGACCTGCTGACCCAGGCGCCTGACCGGGTGATGCGGCTGGTCTACGACTTCATTGGCGAACCCTGGTTCGAGCACGATTTCGACAACCTGGCCTACGACGCGCCGGAGTTCGATCAAGCCTTGGGTGTATCGGGCCTGCACAAGGTCAAGCCCAAAGTCGAGTTGCAATCACGGCGCACGATTCTGCCGCCGGATTTGTTCAGGCAGTACGCAGAATTGTCCTTTTGGCTCGATGGTTCAGCCAGCGCCGCCAATGTCATTCGTATGAAAGCCGATGCCGCGATCAGTTGATCGCGGCGTTTTCGTTTACGCAGAAAGAACGTTCGAGTCCGGGTGAGCAACATGTGGTGGAGCAACGGCAAGTCGCGGGTTACCAACGGCGCACGAGCGCTGGCCTCGCCAATGATCATGTCCCTGGAGCCGCGCATGCTGTTCGACGGCGCGGTGGCGGCCACTGTTGCCGATACCGCCCAGGCTGACAGCCACACCACGGCTGATGCGGCCAAGCCTCCCGTGGCGGAGAAACCGGTTGCCAGCCAGGACACCCACGGCCAGGCCGATGCCTCGCCCGCGGTGGCGCCTGTTGCCGTGCCGGGGCAGAGCGTGGTGTTCGTCGATTCCAGGGTCAAGGATGCCAGCAGCCTGCTCAACGGTGTGGCGCCCGGCACTCAGGTGGTTCAACTCGACGCCACCAAGGACGGCTTGCAGCAGATTGCCGACTATCTGGACACCCATCAGGGCATCAGCTCGGTGCAGATCATCGCCCATGGCAACGCGGGCGATCTGTGGCTGGGGAACAGTTACCTGTCGGCCGACAACGTCGCGGCCCGCAGTGCGGTGCTGGCGGAAATCGGCAAGGACATGAATGTCGGCGGCGACATCATGATCTACGGCTGCTACACCGCCGAGGGCGAACGGGGCTTGAGTTTCGTCGATTCCCTGGCGCAACTGACCGGCCGGGATGTGGCCGCGTCCAGCAATCGCACTGGTGTGGGTGGCGACTGGGATCTGGAAATCGCCACCGGCTCTATCGAAAGCGCCAACGTCCTGTCGAAAATGGCCATGAGCGACTATCAGTGGGGCCTGGCAACCTGGACGGCGACCAACAACGCCAACACTGGCATCGGCTCGTTGCGTGCCGCCATCGCTTCGGCGCAGAACGGCGATATTGTCACCTTCAGCTCCGGCATGACGGTGCAACTGACCTCCGAACTGCTGATCAACAAGAGCATCACCGTTGATGGCGACTTGAACAACGACGGTGCGGCGGATGTGATTCTCGACGGTCAGTACCGGACCCGAGTCATCGAAGTGGCGTCTGGCAGCACCGTGACGCTCGATGGCCTGGTGATCACCCGTGGCCTGGTGTCGGGCAACGGTGGCAATGGTGGCTACGGTGCCACGGGCGCGATGGCCGGGGGGATTTTCAACGCAGGGATCCTGACCCTGAAAAACGTGACCGTTACCTCCAACGCCGCTTCCGGTGGCGGCGGTGGCGGCGGGGTGACGGGTGCGTTTTACGGCGGTGGCGGTGGCGGTGGTGGCGGTCTGGGTGGCCAGGGCGGCGGGCATGGCGGTACGGCCGGGCCAGGCACCGGCACATTGGGTGGCCAGGCGGGCAGTGGTGGCGCTGGCGGTTACGGCGGCGGTTATGACGCGACCCACATGGGCGGCCGCGGCGGTACCAGCACGGGCGGGGCTGGCGGGGTGGGCGTTTCCTATTACAGCAACGGCGGTAGCGGCGCGACGGCCACCAATGGCACGATTTCCATTGGCGGCGGTGGTGGCGGCGCCGGTTGGGACAAGGTCGGTGGCGCGGGCGGTAACGCGGTGGGCGGGATCTATAACGCCAGCAGCGGCGCCATCACCATCGTCGGTACGTCGACCATCAGCAACAACATCGGCGCCGGTGGGGGCGGTGGCGGTGGCGGTGGTCAAGGCAGCAATGCCAGTAATGGCGGCATCGGCGGCCGAGGCGTCGGCGCGATCTGGAACAAGGGCACTTTGCTGATCACCGCCGCCAACTTCGCGGCCCTGGCCGGTAATGCCGCCGGCAGTGGTGCCGGTGGCACTGCGCAGGGCGGTGGGGCAGCAGGCACCTCGCCGACCTCCGTGGCGACCATCTACAACGATGGCGGCATACTCAACACCGCGTATGCGCCGCCGCCGACCGCAACCATTGTGGTCGCCGATACCACGTTGAGCATCGGTGAAACGAGCCTGGTGACGATCACCTTCTCCGAAGCGGTGACCGGTTTCACCAATGCCGACCTGACCCTCGCCAACGGCACCTTGAGTGCCGTCAGCAGCAGCGACGGCGGTATCACCTGGACGGCAACGTTCACGCCGACCGCCAGTATTTCGGACACGACCAACGTCATCACCCTCGACAACACCGGGGTAATCAACGGTCTGGGCACTGCAGGCGTCGGGACCACCAACTCCAACAACTACGTCGTCGACACGGCGCGGCCAACCGCCAGCATCGTATTCACCGACACGGCCCTCAAGGTCGGCGAAACGTCGTTGGTGACCATCACCTTCAACGAAGCGGTCACCGGTCTCACCAACGCCGACCTGACGATTGCCAACGGCACGCTGAGTGCGGTGAGCAGCAGCGATGGCGGCATCACCTGGACGGGGACCTTCACCCCGACTGCCAGCATTACTGACGCGACCAACCTGATCACCCTGGACAACACCGGGGTCAGCGACCTGGCAGGCAACGCCGGTAGCGGCACCACCGATTCCAACAACTACGCCATCGATACCGTGCGGCCAACCGCAACCATCGTGGTAACGGACACGGCGCTGAAAATTGGCGATACCTCGCTGGTGACCATCACTTTCAGTGAAGCGGTCAGCGGTTTCACCAACGCCGACCTGACCCTCGCCAACGGCACGCTGACGGCGGTGAGCAGCAGCGACGGCGGCATCACCTGGACCGCCACATTCACCCCGAACACGAGCGTCAACGACACGACCAACCTGATCACCCTGAACAACACCGGAGTGAGCGACCTTTCCGGCAACACGGGCAGCGGCACCACCGATTCCAACAACTATGGGATCGATACGCTCCGTCCGACCGCGACCATCGTGGTGGCCGACAACGCGCTGAAAATCGGTGAAACCTCGCTGGTAACCATCACCTTCGCCGAGGCCGTGACCGGTTTCAGCAATGCGGACCTGACCCTCGCCAACGGTACGCTGACCGCCGTGAGCAGCAGCGACGGCGGCATCACGTGGACGGCGACCTTTACGCCAACCGGCAGCATTACTGACACGACCAACCTGATCACTCTGGACAATACGGGTGTCAGTGACCTGCAGGGCAACGCCGGCAGCGGCACCACCGATTCGAACAACTACGCCATTGATACCGTGCGCCCAACGGCAACCGTCGTTGTCGCGGACACTGCGCTGAGAATCGGCGAAACCTCGCTGGTGACCATCACCTTCAGCGAAGCGGTCAGCGGTTTCACCAATGCGGACCTGACGATTGCCAACGGCACGCTGACGGCGGTGAGCAGCAGCGATGGCGGCATCACCTGGACGGCAACGTTTACCCCGAGCGCCAGCATCAACGACACGACCAACCTGATCACCCTGAACAATACGGGTGTCAGCGACCTGTCGGGCAACACGGGCAGCGGCACCACCGATTCGAACAACTACGCCATCGACACCGTGCGCCCGACTGCCACGATTATGCTGGCCGATACTTCACTGACAGCAGGTGAAACGTCGCTGGTGACGATCACCTTCTCCGAGGCAGTGAGCGGTTTCACCAACGCCGACCTGACCATCGCCAACGGTACGCTGACGGCGGTGAGCAGCAGCGACGGCGGTATCACCTGGACCGCGACCTTCACGCCCACGACGGGGGTGAATGACGCGAGCAACGTCATCACCCTCAACAATACTGGCGTGGCCGACCTCTCCGGCAACACGGGCAGCGGCACCACCAACTCCGGCAACTACACGATTGATACCGTGGCGCCGACGGCCACCATTGTCGTCGCCGACAACGCGCTGAACATCGGCGAAACGTCCTTGGTCACCATCACCTTCTCCGAGGCAGTGACCGGTTTCAGCAACGCCGACCTGACGATTGCCAACGGCACACTGAGCGCGGTGAGCAGCAGCGACGGCGGCATTACCTGGACCGCCACGTTCACGCCGTCCGCGAGCACCACCGATGCGACCAACCTGATCATCCTGGATAACAGCGGCGTGCAATCGGCCAACAGCGGCAACGTGGGCAGCGGCACCAGCAATTCGAACAACTACGCCATCGATACCGTGCGCCCGACGGCAACCGTCGTTGTCGCGGACACTGCGCTGAGAATCGGCGAAACCTCGCTGGTGACGATCACCTTCAGCGAAGCGGTCAGCGGTTTCACCAACGCGGACCTGACGATTGCCAACGGCACGCTGACGGCGGTGAGCAGCAGCGATGGCGGCATCACCTGGACGGCAACGTTTACCCCGAGCGCCAGCATCAACGACACGACCAACCTGATCACCCTGAACAATACGGGTGTCAGCGACCTGTCGGGCAACACGGGCAGCGGCACCACCGATTCGAACAACTACGCCATCGACACGGTCCGGCCTACCGCGACCATCGTCCTGGCCGACCCGACCCTGAGTGCCGGCGAAACCTCACTGGTGACGATTACATTCAGTGAAGCGGTCAGCGGTTTCACCAACGCCGACCTGAGCATCGCCAACGGTACGCTGACGGCGGTGAGCAGCAGCGACGGCGGCATCACCTGGACCGCGACCTTCACGCCCACGGCGGGGGTGAACGACGCGAGCAACGTCATCACCCTCAACAACACCGGTGTGACCGATGTGACCGGCAATACCGGCAGCGGCACCACCAACTCCGGCAACTACACGATTGATACCGTGGCGCCGACGGCCACCATTGTCGTCGCCGACAACGCGCTGAACATCGGCGAAACGTCCTTGGTCACCATCACCTTCTCCGAGGCAGTGACCGGTTTCAGCAACGCCGACCTGACGATTGCCAACGGCACACTGAGCGCGGTGAGCAGCAGCGATGGCGGCATCACCTGGACCGCCACGTTCACGCCGTCCGCCAGCACCACTGATGCGACCAACCTGATCACCCTGGACAACAGCGGAGTACAAAACGCCTCGGGCAACGCCGGCACCGGCACCACCAACTCCAACAACTACGCCATCGACACCGTGCGGCCAACGGCAACCATCGTGGTCGCGGATTCGGCGCTCGCGGTGGGCCAGACATCGGTGGTGACCATCACTTTCAGCGAGGCGGTGACAGGATTCACCATCGCCGACCTGACGGTGAGCAACGGCACGCTGAGCAATCTCAGCACCAGCGATAACATCACCTACACCGCAACCCTGACGCCGACGGCGAGCATCACTGACTCGACCAACCTGATTACCCTGGACAACACCGGTGTGGTCGATGGGGCCGGCAATACCGGCAGCGGCACCACCGATTCCAACAATTACGCGATCGACAGCCAACGCCCAACCGCTACGATCGTGGTCGCCGACAGCACCCTCAGCGCGGGTGAAACCTCGCTGGTGACCATCACCTTCAGCGAGGCGGTGACCGGTTTCGACAACAGTGACCTGAGTGTCCCCAACGGCACGTTGAGTGCGGTGAGCAGCAGCGATGGCGGCATCACCTGGACCGCCACCTTCACACCGACGTCCGGCATCAAGGACACCAGCAACCTCATCACCCTGAACAACACCGGGGTGGCCGACATTGCCGGAAACACGGGCAGTGGAACCACCAACTCGGCGAACTTTACGATCGACACCGTGCTGCCGACAGCCACCATCGTGGTCGCCGACACGGCGCTGAAAGCGGGTGAAACGTCACTGGTCACGATCACCTTCAGCGAAGCGGTGAGCGGCTTCTCCAACGCCGACCTGACGATTGCAAATGGCACGCTGAGCAGCGTCTCGTCGAGCGATGGCGGCATCACCTGGACGGCGACGTTCACTCCGACGGCGAGCATCACCGACACCAGTAACCTGATCACACTGGACAACAGCGGTGTGCAAAATGCCTCGGGCAACGCCGGCACCGGCACCACCAACTCCAACAACTTCGCCATCGACACCGCGCTGCCGAGCGCCACCATCGTGGTTGCCGACAATCGCCTGGGCATCGGTGACACCACCACGGTGACGATCACCTTCAGCGAAGCAGTGAGCGGCTTCGACCTGTCGGACATCAGCGTGGCCAACGGTGTGCTGTCGAACCTGAACAGCAGCGATGGCGGCGTCACCTGGACCGCGACCCTGACACCGACCGCCGGCATGAACGACACGACCAACCTGATCGTGCTCGACACCGGTACCGTGCAGGACGCCGCCGGCAACGTCGGCGCGAGCATCGCCATTTCCAACAACTACGCACTGGACGCGACCCGGCCTACGGTGAGCATTGTGGTCGCCAACCCGAACATGAGCGCCGGACAGAGCACCGTGGTCACGTTCACCTTCAGCGAAGCGGTGAGCAATTTCGACCTGTCGGATTTGAGCGTGACCAACGGGGATTTGACGGGCCTGAGCAGCAGCGACGGCGGCAAGACCTGGACCGCCACCTTCACGCCCACTGCCAATGTCAGCGACCCGAGCAACTTCATCGCCCTCGACACCAGCAACGTCACCGACCTGGCCGGTAACGCGGGTGACAGCGTGTCGGTCTCCAACAATTACGCGATAGGCATCGTGTCGGTGACTCCGGACCCGCAATTCCTCAGCAGCGACCCGGTGACCGTGACCGATCAACCCAACGTGCCGCTGCAACCGATCGTCTTCATTCCTCCCACCGGAGATCTCGGTTCACCGCTGACCTTTGCGCCGTTGTTCGAAGACCGGGTCATCGGCAACGGCATTCGGCCGCTGGGCGACATTTTCATGAACAACGGCGCGCTGGCGCAGAGCTTTATCGCGCAAGTGTTCAGTAGCAGTGACAGCGGCGGTGATGGTGCAGGCCACGGCTTCCTCGGTTTCGGCGGCGGTGATGGCGGGGTATTCAGCACCAGCACGTTGTCGAGTCTGTTCAATCAGGACGTCGGCAACGAGCGTGATTCGCTGAACTCATTCGGCAGTCATTCGATCAAGGCCAGTGATGTTTCCCAAGGCCTGCGCGGCGTGTTTGGCGCGCCCAGTCTCGTTCAACAATTACAGCAGCTCAAAGACACCGAGCAACGGCAGGTCAACGACCTGGCCGCTGCTTTGAAACAGGCCGGCATCAGCGAAATGCAGGCCTGACACGACAATTAAAACGGTGCGACACCCAGGGGCAGTCAAGGATGAAGAGAAGTCAGAAGTTGTTCGTCGCGAGCTTGCTCGCGCTGGCTATAAGTGGATGTGCAGTCAAAAGTGAACCGATCGAACGCAGCGTCAGCGAGCAGCGCGCCAAGAGCGACCTGCAAGGCATGTACAAGGGCCAGGAACCCCTCAGCGGTCCGCTGACCCTGCATCAGGCCATGGCCCGCGCGGTGAAATACAACCTTGAAGGCCGGCTCAAGATCATGGAAGAGGCCCTGGCCAAGCGTCAGCTCGACCTGGCCAGTTTCGACATGTTGCCGCGCATGGCGCTGGACGCCGGCTACGTCGGCCGCAACAACGTCAGCGCCTCCAGCAGCCAGAGCGTGCGGACCGGCACCCAGTCGCTGGAACCATCGACCTCACAGGACCGCGACCGTGAAGTCGCCGACCTGACCATGGTCTGGAACGTGCTGGATTTTGGCGTCAGCTACATCAGCGCCAAGCAACAGGGCGACCAGCGACTGATCGTTCAGGAGCGTCGGCGCAAAGTCATCAACACCATTGTTCAGGACGTGCGCTCGGCGTATTGGCGGGCCATGGCCGCCGAACGTTTGCTCAAACAGATCGACAGCCTCATGGCGCGGGTCGAGACCGCTCGCGGCAACAGCCAGAGCATGAGCGAGCAGCGCATCGGCGATCCGATCCAGGCATTGGGTTATCAACGCTCGCTGATCGAAGCCACACGCCAGTTGGAAGAACAACGCCGCGCACTGTCGCTGGCAAAAACCGAACTGGCGACCCTGATCAACCTGCCGCTGGGCACCGAGTTGACGCTGGCTACCCAGGACGACTACGTCATCCCCGAACTGAAAGTCGATCTCGCCCACCTGGAGCAGGAAGCCCTGACCAGCCGCCCGGAACTGCGCGAGCAGGATTACCAGGCTCGCATCAGCGCCGCCGAAACCCGCAAAGCCATGTTGCGCCTGCTGCCGGGGCTGGAATTTTCCGCCGGCGGGCATTACGACAGCAACTCGTTCCTGGTGGAGCAGGGCTGGGCCGACTACGGCGTGAAGGTCACCTGGAACCTGTTCAACGTGATCTCGGCACCGGCAGCGATCAACGTCGCCAAGGCCGGTGAAGAGGTGGCCACGGCGCGGCGTCAGGCGATGTCGATTGCGGTGCTGGCGCAGCTCTATGTGGCCAACGCCAACTACCGCGAGGCGCTGCGGCAGTTCAAGACCAATCAGCAACTGTCGGACATTGACGGGCAGATTGTCGGCCAGTTGCGCAATCGCTATCAGGCGGCGGGGCTGGGCGAGCTGGACTTGATTCAGGGCGAGTTGAACACCTTGCAGGCCGATTTGCGTCGCGACCTGTCGTACGCCGACCTGCGCAATGCCTACGGGCAGATCTTTGCCAGTGCCGGGCTCGATCCGCTGCCGGATCAGGTGCAGTCCACCGAAGTCCAGTCCATCGCCACCGCATTGGCCAATCGCGAAGCGGCGTGGGCGGCGGGCAACATCACAGTGCCGGTGGCTAATGTCCAGACTCAATAACCTTCATGCGCCAACGGCGAGCATCAGCCGCGCACAGCGAGAAGCCCGTAACGGCCATCGTGGTACGGCGATTCTGTTGACCGGTTTGCCGGCGGCGGGCAAGTCGACCCTGGCCCAGGCACTGCACGCACAATTGTTCGAGCGCGGCGTGCAGAGTGTCGTGCTCGACGGTGATGGGCTGCGGATCGGGCTGAATCGTGACCTGGGTTTTACTGACAGCGATCGCCAGGAAAACATCCGCCGGGCCAGCGAACTGGCGGCGTTGCTGGTGGAGAACGGGCAGGTGGTGATTCTGGCGATGATCGCGCCGTTGCTGGAGTTGCGTGAACTGTTCGCCAAGCGTTTGGGCGAGGATTACCGCGAGGTCTGGTGCAACGCTTCCCTGTCGGTGTGTGAGCAGCGCGACCCCAAAGGTCATTACGCCCGCGCCCATCGCGGTGATCTGCCAGGATTTACCGGGGTTTGTGCGCCTTATGAACCGCCGCCAGCCGCTGCGCTGATACTCGACACCGGCGTGCAGTCGGTCGAGGCCTGTCTCGACCGTTTGCTGACCTGGCTCGGCGAGTGCGCAGTCTTACCCAAGCCAAGCCCCCTCGCCACAGGTCATCAAAGCTTCAAGATTTCTGCGACAGATCTGCCATGCCCTTGAGCAATTCGATCGGCAACGGGAAGACGATGGTCGAACTCTTGTCCCCGGCAATCGAACTCAGGGTCTGCATGTAGCGCAGCTGCATGGCGCCCGGCTGGCGGCCGAGCATTTCGGCGGCTTGCATGAGCTTTTCCGAGGCCTGTAATTCACCTTCGGCGTGGATGACTTTGGCTCGGCGTTCCCGCTCGGCTTCAGCCTGTTTGGCGATGGCGCGGACCATCGATTCGTTGAGGTCCACGTGTTTGATCTCGACGTTGGCGACCTTGATGCCCCAGGCGTCGGTCTGGGCATCCAACACTTGCTGGATATCGATGTTCAGCCGTTCGCGCTCGGCCAGTAGCTCATCGAGTTCGTGTTTACCGAGCACTGCGCGCAAGGTGGTCTGGGCCAGTTGACTGGTGGCCATGAGGAAATCTTCGACCTGGATAATTGCCTTCTGTGGGTCGAGGACGCGGAAGTACAGCACCGCGTTGACCTTGACCGAGACGTTGTCACGGGTGATCACGTCTTGCGGCGGCACGTCGAGCACCACGGTACGCAAATCGACGCGAACCATTTGCTGCACCACGGGAATCAGCAGGATCAGGCCGGGGCCTTTGACTTGCCAGAAACGGCCGAGCTGGAACACCACCCCGCGCTCGTATTCACGCAGGATGCGAAAAGTCGACCCCGCCAGCGCAATGACCAACAGCAGCAGCGCGGCAAAACCCAGTTGCAGACCCATGGTTATTCTCCACCCGGCGCCGCGTCAGCCGCGGCCACTTGCAGCAGTAATCCCTTGCGCGCCACCACCCGAACCCGTTGCCCGGTTTTCAGTGGCGTGGCGCTGAGGACTTGCCACTGTTCTCCTTGCAGGTGCACCCAGCCGTTGCAGGCATTGCCGGGCTGCAGCGACATTACTGGAGCCTCGCTTCCCACGAGCCCGGCATCGCCACTGACAGTTTCACGCGGTCGGGTTTTCAGGGCGTGGATCACCAGGAATATCAGCAACAATGCACTGATCAGGCCCAGGCCGATCATCAATGGGACCGGCAACTCGGTATTGCTCAAGATCACCGCACCGATGACGAACATCACAATCCCACCCAACCCGATCACGCCGTAATTGGGCAAGGCCGCCTCAGCGATCAGAAACGCAATGCCGAACGTGATCAGCCAGATCCCGATGGGGTTGGGAATCAGCACGATGGTGTCTGCCGCGAACGCCGATCCGCTCAAGGCCAACAGCAACGCCACTGCACAGCAACGAGTGTTCACGTGACCCTCCCTGTAGGAGCGAGCTTCTTCCGGGCGGCGTTCGACGATGAGCCTGAGAGCACCGTGTTCATTCATGTTGTCCGCATTACCGTTAACGCCCATCGCTTAATACAGTCTAGTCGAGCCATCAGTTGTGCGAATTTTGCTCAGTTGTCGACCGTGTTCCAGTGGGCAGATTTCCCGCCGGAATGCGTCGGCAGGCCTAGACTTTCAGTACAGAGAAACGTGTTAACCCATCGTCCGTCACACACTGTTTGCGGACACCGAGGTGCATCATGCGTATGGCAAAAACCGTGCAGAGCAGCCTGGACAAGGCGCACTGCGAATTTGACATCGTTAGCCACCCACACTCGGCCAGCAGCCTTGAAACCGCGCGGGTTGCGGGCATTCCTGCCGAACGGATGGCCAAGTCGGTGATCCTCGACGACAACCATGGTCATTACCTGATGGCCGTGCTGCCGGCGAGTCGTCACCTGGATCTGAGCAAAGTGCGCAGCAGTGGCGAATGGCAAGTCACCCGGGAAAGCACCCTGGCGCATCTGTTCGATGATTGCGAACGTGGCGCGGTGCCGGCCCTGGGCGAGGCCTATGGGCTGGACATGGTCATCGACCCCTTGCTGACCCGACAGAACGACATCTACCTGGAGGCCGGCAACCACAACAATCTGCTGCACATGACCGTGCCGGAGTACTTGAAACTGGTGCCGCATGCGGAGGTGCGGGAGTTGAGTAATTGAGTAACCTGTCGTCAGGTACACCGCTTTCGCGGGAAGCCTTGCTCCTGCATAGGAATGCGTGATCCTGTAGGAGCAAGGCTTGCCCGCGATTGACTGCGCTGCAGTCACTCATCATTTGCCACTAAAAGGAAGCCGACATGGAATCCCCAACCCACAGCCTCCCCGCTCTGTTCAAACAACTCGGCCTGCCAGATGACGCCGAAAGCATCGATAAATTCATCGCCACCCACTCACCGCTCAAACCGGAACTGCACCTGGCCGACGCCTTTTTCTGGACCGAGAGCCAGGCAGAGTTTTTGCGCGACGACATTCTGGAAGACGCGGATTGGGCGGAGGTGGTGGATCAGTTGGATGTGCTGCTGAGGAAGGGGCGCGGGGTGTAAAGAGCGCAAAACCTCGTCACAGGTTTTTTGGAAGATTTCAAACGGAGGTCTGTTAGAAGGAGAATTGTTTCAAAACTTGACCAACTTTCCTCTCAAATGCAATATTGATAGTTAGCAAACTAACAGTGTGTCTTTTCTTCCGTGTCAAAAAACCTCGACGTTCTCCAGATGAACATCAGCAGCTCCATGGTGGTGGCCGCCCGGCATTGGCGGAAGATCTGCCAGACCACGCTGGTCAACTATGGAATCTCCGAAGCCTGCGCCGTCCCGCTGTTGATGATCGGTCGGCTGGGCGAGGGGGTGCGGCAGGTGACGGTGGCGCAGGCGGCCGGGATGGAGAGTCCGTCTCTGGTGCGTCTGCTCGATCAGCTGTGTCATGCCGGCTACGTTCGTCGAACCGAAGATGCGCAGGACCGCCGCGCCAAGTGCCTGAGCCTGACTGACACTGGCCGTGAGCTGGTCCAGGCGGTTGAAGTCGAGCTGGTGCGCTTGCGCAATGAAGTGCTGGAAGGTATCGCCCCGAGTGATCTGGAAGCGGCGTTGCGGGTATTGAAAGCGTTTGAGGCGGCCAACGCACCGTCGGTGGTGAACCCTTGAGCGGATTTTTTACCGGCGTTCCTCCGGCGCGAGACTGGTTCTACGGTGTGCGGACGTTCGCGGCGTCAATGATCGCGTTGTACATCGCCATGCTCATGCAAATGCCGCGTCCGTATTGGGCGATGGCCACGGTCTATATCGTTTCCAGCCCCTTCGTCGGGCCGACCAGTTCCAAGGCGTTGTACCGCGCAGTCGGTACGTTTCTCGGCGCGGCGGCGGCGGTTTTTTTCGTGCCGATGTTTGTTCAGAGTCCCTATGTGCTGGTGGTGGTCATCGCGTTGTGGACCGGGATTCTGCTGTTCCTGTCGCTGCACCTGCGCACCGCCAACAGTTACGCCTTGATGCTTGCCGGATACACCTTGCCGCTGATCGCCTTGCCGGTGGTGGATAACCCGTTGGCAGTGTGGGACGTGGCCGAGGCGCGGACTGAAGAGATCTTCCTCGGCATCGCCGTCGCGGCAGTGGTCGGCGCGATGTTCTGGCCCCGGCGGCTGGCGCCGGTGTTCAACGATTCGGTGAACAAATGGTTCGCCGATGCCTCGACCTACAGCTTGCGTTTTCTCAACCGCAACGTGCAGCCAGACGAAGTCAGCGCGCTGCGTGCATCAATGGTCGCAACCTTCAACACCCTGGAATTGATGATCGGCCAGTTGCCCCACGAGGGCGCGCGCCCGCAAACCGTGCGCAACACCAAGGAACTGCGCGGGCGAATGATTCATTTGTTGCCGGTGATCGACGCCCTCGACGATGCGCTTTATGCCCTCGAACGTCGCACGCCGGAGCTTGTGGACAAGTTCGCACCGTTGTTGGTGGCGACCACTGAATGGCTGGACTACAAAGACGCCGACCTCGACCGCTGGCAAACGCTGAAAGATCAACTCGTAGCGCTGCAACCCGATGCCCAAGCGCTGGATGATCGCAAGCAACTGTTGTTTTCCAACGCCCTGTACCGTCTCGGCGAATGGATCGATCTGTGGCAAGACTGCCGCAGCCTGCAATACGCCATTCAGTGCGAAAGCCAGGACAGTTGGCGCGCGGTGTATCGGCACTGGCGCCTCGGTCGCCTGTCGCCGTTTCTCGACCACGGGCTGATGCTTTACTCAGCGGCGTCCACGGTCACCGCGATCATCGTCGCCTCGGTGCTGTGGATTTTGCTCGGCTGGACCGACGGTGGCAGTGCGGTGATTCTGGCGGCGGTGGCGTGCAGCTTTTTCGCCTCGATGGACGACCCGGCACCGCAGATCTACCGGTTCTTTTTCTGGACGGCAATGTCGGTGCTGTTCGCCAGTCTTTATCTGTTTCTGGTCCTGCCCAACCTGCACGATTTCCCGATGCTGGTACTGGCGTTCGCCGTGCCGTTCATCTGCATCGGCACCCTGACGGTCAAGCCGCAATTTTACCTGGGCATGCTGCTGACGCTGGTCAACACTTCATCCTTCATCAGTATCCAGGGCGCTTACGACGCGGATTTCCTCAGCTTCGCCAACTCCAACCTGGCCGGCCCGGTCGGTTTGTTGTTCGCCTTTGTCTGGACCCTGATCGCCCGGCCCTTCGGCGCGGAACTGGCGGCCAAGCGCCTGACCCGTTTCAGCTGGCGCGACATCGTCAGCCTCACCGAACCGGCTTCGCTGGCCGAACACCGGCAGTTGGGCGTGCAGGTCCTCGACCGATTGATGCAGCATTTGCCGCGTCTGGCCATGACCGGCCAGGACACCGGCATCGCGCTGCGAGAAGTGCGCGTGGCGCTGAACCTGCTCGACCTGCTCGCCTACACACCGCGTGTGCTCGGCGTACCGCAGGTGTTGCTGCATCAGGTGGTGGCCGAAGTCGGCGAGTATTTCAAAGCCTGCCTCAAGGCTGGCGAACGGTTGCCGGCGCCCAGTGCGTTGTTGATGACCATGGACCGCACGCGCCGCGCCCTCAACCGCGAATGCGATGACGGTGCCCGCCTGAACCTGCTGCACGCCTTGAGCGGTTTGCGTCTGGCATTACTTCCCGGCGTTGAATTCGTCGGCGCCGGCGAGCTCGAAGAACCGCTTCCCCATGGCATCGATGGAGCGCCTTTATGATCGGTGATCTGGATATCAGCGGGGTGTTCCTGCCCACGCTGCTGGTGCTGATGGGCATTACCTATGTGATTTACCTGCTGGTGCACGGGTTGCTGACGCGCCTGCACTTTTACCGTCTGGTCTGGCACCGGGCATTGTTCAACGTGGCTCTCTACGCTTTGCTGCTCGGCGCCGTGGACTCACTCAGTCGATACCTGATGACATGAAAAAACCTTTTCTGACCCTCGGCCGTGTGGTCCTGACCCTGTTGATCGTGACCTTCGCCGTCGTCGTGGTCTGGCGCATGGTGATGTATTACATGTTCGCCCCGTGGACCCGCGACGGGCATATCCGCGCCGACATCGTGCAGATCGCCCCGGACGTGTCCGGCTTGATCCAGCAGGTCGAGGTGCACGACAACCAGCTGGTGAAACGCGGCCAGGTGCTGTTCAGCATCGATCAGGACCGTTTCAAACTCGCGCTGCGCCAGGCCAAAGCGGCGGTCGCCGACCGTCAGGAAACCCTGGCGCAGGCGCAACGCGAAGCCAAGCGTAACCGCGGCCTCGGCAACCTGGTGCCGGGCGAGCAACTGGAAGAGAGCCAATCGCGGGTGGCCCGCGCCGAAGTGGCGTTGATGGAAGCGCAGGTGGCGGTGGACAGCGCTCAGCTCAACCTCGATCGCTCGACCATCCGCAGCCCGGTCGATGGCTACGTCAACGACCGTGCACCGCGTGCGCAGGAATTCGTCACCGCCGGGCGTCCGGTGTTGTCGGTGGTGGACAGCCATTCGTTTCACATCGACGGCTATTTCGAGGAAACCAAGCTCGACGGCATTCATGTTGGCCAGAGCGTCGACATTCGGGTGATCGGCGACCGCGCTCGCCTGCGCGGCCACGTGGAAAGCATCGTCGCCGGCATCGAGGACCGCGACCGCAGCAGTGGCAGCAACCTGTTGCCCAACGTCAACCCGGCGTTCAGTTGGGTGCGGCTGGCCCAGCGGATTCCGGTGCGGATTGCCTTCGATGACGTGCCGGCTGACTTCCGCATGATTGCCGGGCGCACCGCGACGGTGTCGATCATCGATGACCAGCAGCAGGAGCCGGCAAAATGAGCAGGGCCTCGGGTTTGGCGGTTGCCGGGTTAGGTCTGCTGCTGTCGGCGTGTCAGGTGGTCGGGCCGGATTATCACCTGCCGGACGAAGCCGCCGTACACCGTGAGGATTTTCAGGGCGACCTGGCGGCAAACGGCAAAAATGTTGTCTCGGCGCCGGTGCCCAGCGACTGGTGGCGCCTGTATCACGACCCGCGTCTGGACCAGTTGGTGCAGCAGGCCATGGCCTCCAATACCGACTTGCGCGTGGCCGCCGCGAACCTGTCCCGTGCCCGCGCTCAGGTCGATGAAGCCCAGGCCGCAGGTGGCTGGAGTGGCGGCGTGAAACTCGGCGCCCAGCGTTTGCAGGAATCCGGCGAAGCCTTCTTGCTTCCGGAAAAAGTGCCCGTGGCCAACGTCGGTGACATCGGCATCACCACCTCGTATCAATTCGACCTGTTCGGCACCTTGCAGCGCGGGATCGAGGCGGCCAAGGCCAATGCCGATGCGACGCAAGCGGCGGCGGATACGGCGCGAATCACCTTGGTGGCCGATGTCGTCCGGGCGTACACCCAAGTGTGCGCGGCCAACGAAGAACGGGAAATCGCCCAGCATTCCCTCGACCTGCAAGCCCAGGGCACCACGCTGATCCAGCGTTTGCGCGATGCGGGGCGTGGCGATGAAACCCAGGTCACCCGCTCGCAAACCCAATTCAAATCCCTGCGCGCCGACATGCCGCGTTATGAAGCGGCGCGTCAGGCGGGCTTGTTCCGTTTGTCGATGTTGCTGGCCAAACCGGTCGACCAATTGCCGGCCGGCACCAGCGACTGCGCCGAGTTGCCGAAAATTGCGCAATTGTTGCCGGTCGGTGACGGCGCCACGTTGCTCAAGCGCCGCCCCGATGTGCGTCAGGCCGAACGCCGCCTGGCCGCCGCCACCGCGGGTATCGGCATTGCCACCGGCGAGTTGTACCCGGACATCAGCATCGGCGCGACCGTCGGCACGGTCGGTATTCTGGAAAATCTTGGCAAACCGGCGACCAACCGCTGGGGCTTCGGCCCGTTGCTGACCTGGACCGTGCCGTCCAATGGCTCTCGTGCGCGAATCCGCGAGGCCGAAGCGGCGACCCAAGGCGCGCTGGCGCACTTCGATGGTGTGGTGCTCAACGCCATTCGCGAGACGCAGACCGGTCTGGCGCAGTACTCCGCGTTGCTGCAACGTCGCGATGCCCTGGCGGATGCCGAACAATCAGCAAAACTGGCGGCCGACCAGACGCACCGCTTCTTCCAGGCCGGTCGTGAATCGTTCCTGGCAGACCTGCAAGCGACTCGCACCTACACCGATGTGCGGGCGCAACTGGCTTCCGCCAACACGCAAGTCGCCATGAGTCAGATCGATTTGTTCCTGGCGCTGGGCGGTGGCTGGGAAAGCGGACGAACGCAAGCGACGAACACCAGCAAACCCTGAGGCCGTTGCTATGCTTTGACTTGATGAGGTCGCGCGTCGAACTCATTAATCAAGGCTCGCGTTGGTCATGGGGACTCTAATAATGAAAAACCCTTATGCTCCCGGCTTCTGGTGCGCTATTGCGGCATTGGTGTTGCTGTCGGCCACCTATTTCTACGGCATCATGCTGGCCCACCAGATCGACAAGGCGCTGGTGTTCCTCGACAGCGCCGCCGCGCTGATCGCCGTAATGGCCATCGTGGTGGTGGCCTGGGCTTCGCTCCAGGGCCAGCGCATCAAAAAAAGACAAATGGAACAAGGCAAGACGCTGGTACTGATCTGGGACACCAAGGTCGCTTTGCGCCGGGTCGAAACGGTGTTCGACCGGTATTTCTGGGGCAGTTACTGGCAACCGGGGCGCACGTTCCAGGAAGTCATGGGCGAACTCACCGGCACACCGCTGGAAAAAAGCCTCGAGACCTTGAAGAAGCAATGCCTGGCGCTGGACAAGCAAGTGTCCGACGACGGCTGGCACTGGTTGAACAACGCCCGTGAACTCTCCGATGTCGCCTCCGCGATGGCCCGCGAACGCTATCAGTTGGACTTCTGCGACCCGCGCGCGGACGTGACGGGCGGCGCGGTGATCAATCGGGATTTTGAGGTGCTGGTTTATACGTGGACCGCGCGGCTGAAAAGTTTTGATCATCAGCTGGATGAGATTGAGGTTCAGTATTCCTGAATTGATGTTGCCTGGGCTGACGCCATCGCCAGCAAGCCGGCTCCTACAGAGCTTGTGTCGTTCACGAATATCGCGCACGACGCTAACCCTGTAGGAGCCGGCTTGCTGGCGATGGCGATTTCATGTCCGCCGAAACTCTCGACCAATGCATAAGGTCCATAGACACTCTTTAACCTTTAAACATTGGGCCCCCCGGTGCGCCTGATGCTAATCTCCATCGCACTTTAAAACGCAGTCGTGACCGTAGCCCATCAAGGGTTCAGGGAAGACGACCACACCTCAGACAACGGACATTGAACGGGTCATTCATGAATAAATCAGCAGGCGTGCTTCTTGGAATTGTCGTGGCCATCGGTGCAATCAGCGCTGGCGGTGCCTGGTTCACCGGCACCAAACTCGAAGGGGTGCTTAACACCTCGATCGCCGACGCCAACAAGGAACTGCAAGCCGCGCTGGTCGGTTCCAATGGCACCGCGTCGCTGGAGCTGGTGTCGCTTGAGCGCCACGTGTTCAGCAGCACCGCGCACTACCGCCTCAAAGGCCAAGGCGAGATGTTCGGCGAGGCACCGGTCGAATTGCTCTTCGTCGATCACATCGAACACGGCCCGCTGCCGTTCTCGCGTCTGGTGTCGCTGAAGTGGCTGCCGGTCCTGGCCACCAGTCACTACGAGCTGGAAAAGACGCCGGTCACCGAGAAGTGGTTCGCCGCCGCCAAGGACAAATCGCCGCTCACTGGCGTGGTCAACATCGGCTACGACAATGCCACCAACGGCACCCTCGCATTGCTGCCGCTGGATGTCGCGCTGGATGACAAGTCCCACCTGAAATTTTCCGGCCTGAACCTCGATGTCTCGGCCAACGCCCAGGCACAGAAAGTCAAAGCCAACGGCTACATGGACAGCTTCACACTGACCACCGTGGCTGAAGACCAGACACCGGTAAAAGTCGAGTTGAGCGGCCTGACCCTGGCCAGCAATCTCGTCAAAAGTACCTACGGCTACTACACCGGCGAGAACACCGTCGAGCTGACCGACAGCAAAACCACGTTCGGCGCGCAACAGTCGGTGTTGGGCATCAAGAAATTCGAAATGAAAAACCAGACCGAGGAGTCGGGCACCAGCGCTTCCGGGCGTGCCGATTACAAGATCGGCGAAGTGTCCCTGAACGGCAAGACGGTCGGTTCCGCGCAGATGGCCATGAGCCTGAAGAACCTCGACATCCCGGCGACAATGTCGTTGATGCAGGTCTATCAGACCAAACTGCAACCCTACGAAAAAGCCGCCGCCGAAGCGGCTGCCGCTGGCGAGCCGGCACCCGAGCTGGTCTTGACCCCAGCCGAAGAGGCCCAGGTGAAAACCGGTCTGGAGAAACTGCTGGCAGCCGGTCCGCAGGTCGCTCTGGAGAACCTTTCGTTCACCACCGCCAACGGTGAAAGCCGCGCCAACCTGGTGCTCGACCTGACCAAGCCACAATCCATGGACCTGCCGCCAGATCAACTGACCCAACAGCTGATCGCCTTGCTGGACCTCAATGTCCAGGTGTCCAAACCGATGCTGGTTGATTTGCTCAGCGTCCAAGGGCAAATCGACGGTCAGACCGACGCCAAGGTCATCGCCGATCAGGCCACGGCCACCGCTGACATGTTCGGTGCCATGGCGGTCGGCACGCAGTTCGCCAAACTGGACGGCAATAACATCGTCACCAAACTGCACTACGCCAACAAACAGGTGGAATTCAACGGCCAGAAAATGACCGTCGAAGAGTTTGTCGGCTTCGTCATGAGCAAGCTCGGTGGTGTCGAAGTCGCCCAGTAAGCCCTGCCGAAGGCTGCGATCTTTTGATCTCCAAAGGCAAAAGATCGCAACCTGCGGCAGCTTCTACCCATGTTCAGAGCAATCGCGAATCAGCCGCCACGCCTCGTCGACAGGCAGCGGCTGTTTCATTCGCTCGGCCAGCATCGCCATCGCCCGCTCTTCATCGCAGGCGACGGCGGCGGTCACCACGCCGTTCTTGCCGAACAGGCCGATAAAGGGTGGATGGTACGGATCGCCCTTGAACTCGACCTCGTCCCACGTTTCGGCGTGACCGAGATAGTCGTAGTTTTTACCGAAGTGCCAGGTCCAGAAGTACGGCACATCCAGGTAATGCTCGTCGCCGCCCAGCATATTCGCTGCCGCAATCCGTGCGTGCTGTTGTGCCAGGCGCCAATGCTCGATCCGTTGCGGCTGGCCGTTGAGCGGGAAGGTCGCGATATCACCGGCCGCCCACAGTCCTTCGGTTACGCGCATACCGCCGTCGACCTTCAGGGAATGATCTTTATCCATGGGTAAATCTTTAAACGGGCCGGTTGCCGGGCTGACGCCAATGCCGACCAATACCAAGTCCGCCGGCAAACGCTGACCGTTCTTCAGTTTCACCGCTTCGACCCTGTCTGTGCCCTCAATCTGCGCGGCTTCGCTGTTGGTGTGAAACACCACGCCGTGGGCTACATGGCGGGCAAGAATCGCTTTGCCGACCGTTTCGCCAAACTGTTTGGCGAAGGGCACCTCGTGGCGGGCCAGCACGGTGACGTCCAGGCCGTATTTGCGTAGCGCCGATGCGGATTCCAGCGCGATAAAGCTGTCACCGATAATCACTGCCCGTTGGCCTGGCTGGGTCGCGGCCAGGATTTTTTGTGCCTGGTCTTTCGAGCGCAGCAAGAACACTTGCGGCAGGTCGGCGCCAGGTAAATCGAGAGATCTGGGTGTGCCGCCCGTGGCGATCAGCGCGGCGTCATAGGTCAATGTCTGGCCATCCTTGAGCTGCACGGTCCGGGCCTTGGCATCCAGGCTCGTCACTTCACCGTTTATGCGATCGATGCGCTGCTCGCGATAAAAGTTGTCATCACGCAGCGGTGGGACTTCCCCTGGCGGCATCTCCCCGGCGATCACGAATTTGCTCAACACGGTGCGGTCGTAGCCTGCGTCAGGTTCGCGGTCGATCAACAGCACGCGGCCGCCAAAACCTTTTTCGCGCAGCGCCGCCGCACCCGCCGTACCAGCGGCGCCGGCGCCGATGATCACAAACGTACGTTCGTCATCGGCCGGTGGGGTGTGAGCATCGTCCAGCGGCTGATCGTCGAGCCAGACTTCGTCGTCGCGCAGCTCCAGGGGGTAACGCTTGAGACTGTCCAGCGACGGCGGTTCACACAACGCGCCGTCCTCGATCCGGTACGCCGCCTTGTGCCACGGGCAAATCAGGCGCCCGTGACACAGCGCCCCTTCGGCCAGCGGCGCCCCGGCGTGCGGGCATTCACCCTGATAGGCGCGCAGTTGATCGCCGACCCGCAGCAAGACGACTCTGGTGTCCCCAATCCGGACTTCCAGGCCTCGGTCATCGGGAACATCGGCAAAACGGGCAACGCGGTGCAGTGCCATGATCGTTCTCCAGGCAGGCGTTTCACTTAAGAGTTTGGCGCTTATCCCGAGGTTCAGCCAATTCCCACTGCCACCGCACGAACGGTTTGGCTATAGTTTGCACGCCGACCACGGCCCCACCCGCACAAGGTGCTCCGGTATGACCCGATTGACCTCACTGAACCCTTGGCTGGCGGCCGTTGCCGTCGCCCTTTGCGTGCAGTTTCCGGCGCAGGCCCAGGAACGTTTCACCGTCAGCATCCCCGGCGTTTCGGACAACCGCCTGTTCACCTCGGCGGCGGCCAGCGATGCGGCCGGTTGCGGCGGCAAGAACCAGTCCCCGGCCCTGAGCTGGACCGCGCCCCCGCCGGGCACGTTGAGCTACGCGATCGTCATGCACGATCCGGATGGTCAGAAAGGCCTGGGTGTCGATCACTGGATTCACTACGGCATCAAGCCCGCAACCCGCCAGATTCCGCCCGGTGTCGGCGCCAAATCCGCCCTCGAAGGCGTGGGTGGCAGCAACAGCAAAGGCACCATCGGCTACATCGGGCCTTGCCCGCCGGTCGGCGACAGCTCTCACCACTACATCATCCAGCTCTACGCGCTCGACCTTGCTCCGGACGCCTTGCCCGCTGGCCTGACCCGCGCGCAGCTGCTGGAAAAAATCAAAGGTCATGTGCTGAAAAACAGCAGCGTGGTGCGGCGTTATCACCGCTGAAGTTTTTTTACTTCGGCTTAACCCGAATCGACCGGGCTGCCCGTCTCAGAGGATGAATGGATCAATTTCCTCCTGAGGTCAGCCCCCATGTCCCTCCCTCTGCATGTTTTCCGCCCGGCCGCCCAGGGTTTCGCCGCCGGGTTGCTGCTGGCCGTTGCCGGTTGCGGTGTTTCGTCCAAACCTGATGCCGCTGCCGTTCCGATTGTGGTTTCGCCTCCCGCGCAAGGTACGTTGGTGCGCAGCGAGGCGGTCATGGTCGATGCGACCATGGCCAAACGCAGTGTAAGTCCGGCACCCATCGCGGGTTTTGCGCCTGAATCTTCACCTCCCGGCTATCAGGATGAACAGCGTGAGCAGTATCAGGCGCTGGCAGATAACCCAATTCACAGCGTGGCCGAAGCGCCAGTCTCCACCTTCAGCGCCGATGTCGACACGGGCGCCTACGCCAACGTTCGCCGCTTGCTCAATCAAGGTCGCCTGCCGCCCGAGGGTGCGGTGCGACTGGAGGAAATGGTCAATTACTTCCCCTACGATTACGCCCTGCCCACCGATGGTTCGCCGTTTGGCGTGACCACGGAACTGGCGCCATCACCGTGGAACCCGCATACGCGCTTGCTGCGCATCGGCATCAAGGCGTCGGACCGCGCAGTGGCTGAATTAGCCCCGGCGAACCTGGTGTTTCTGGTGGACGTGTCTGGCTCGATGGACCGGCGCGAGGGGTTACCGTTGGTCAAAAGCACCCTTAAATTGCTGGTCGATCAATTGCGCGAGCAGGATCGGGTGTCGCTGGTGGTCTACGCTGGCGATTCGCGTGTGGTGCTCGAGCCAACTTCCGGACGGGAAAAAGCGAAAATTCGCACAGCCATTGATCAATTGACTGCGGGCGGCTCCACCGCCGGGGCGTCGGGCATCGAGCTGGCCTATCAAATGGCGCAGCAAGCCTTTATCCCCAAAGGCATCAACCGCATCCTGCTGGCCACCGACGGCGACTTCAACGTCGGCATCAGCGACTTCGACAGCCTCAAGCAAATGGCTGTGGATAAACGCAAGACCGGCGTTTCCCTGACCACCCTGGGTTTTGGTGTGGATAACTACAATGAACACCTGATGGAACAACTGGCCGACGCTGGCGACGGCAACTACGCCTACATCGACAACCTGCGTGAGGCGCGCAAGGTGCTGGTGGATCAGCTCGGCTCGACCCTCGCCGTGGTGGCGAAAAACGTGAAGCTGCAAGTGGAGTTCAACCCGGCGCAGGTCAGCGAGTACCGGTTGTTGGGGTATGAGAATCGCGTGTTGAAGCGTGAAGATTTCAGCAACGACAAGGTTGATGCCGGTGAAATCGGCGCAGGGCATACGGTCACGGCGCTGTACGAAATTGTTCCGAAGGGGGAGAAGGGTTGGTTGGAGCCGTTGCGGTATGGCAGGTCCGATTCGGTTGTTTCCGGGATTAACGGAGAATTGGCAATGCTGCGTGTGCGTTATCAACCGCCCGAAGGTGGGAAAAGTCGCTTGATCGAGCGTCCAATTGCAGGAGGGGCAGAAGGCAAGGCCAGTGACGACCTGCGTTTTGCGGCGGCCGTGGCGGCGTTTTCCCAGCAGCTCAAGGACGGCCGTTACACCGGTGATTTCAGCCTGAAGGACACCGAAGCCTTGGCTCGTGGTGCGCGAGGCGAAGATCGATTCGGTCTGCGCGCAGAGTTCGTTCAGCTGGTGGAACTGGCGCAGAGCCTGCGAACCACCACAGCATCCACCCGTGAGTCGAGCAAAGGAGGCTACAACTGACATGTCTGCTCCCGAATCGAGCGACGAATCACTGCTGGCCCGCTATCGCTCAGGCGACGGGCCGGCGTTCGAGATTCTGTACGCCCGTCACCGGCAAGGTCTTTATCGGTTCCTCGTCGGCCTCAGCGGCAAGCCCGAACTGGCCGAAGAGGTTTACCAGGAAACCTGGCTGAGCCTGATCCGCAGCACCAGTCAGCCACAAGGCCGGGCGAATTTTCGTACCTGGCTCTACCAGATCGCCCGCAATCGCCTGATCGATCACTGGCGCAAACATGGAATTCGCAGCCCCTTGCACGATAGCTATGACGAACAGACCCACGCCCTGGCCGATGACACCGCCGATCCTGAGCAGCTGCTGAGCCTGAGCCGCGATACTCAACGTCTCGAGGCCGCCCTGCAAACCTTGCCCACCGACCAGCGCGAAGTGTTCCTGCTGCGCGCCCACGGAGATCTCGACCTGCCGCAGATCGCCACCCTCACCGAAACACCGCTGGAAACCGTCAAAAGCCGCTTGCGCTATGCCCAGCAAAAACTGCGTCGGCTGCTGGCCGAGGAGGTACTGACATGACTGACGCCCGAAAAACTCCGGAAGACGAAGTGCTTCAGCATTTCCGCAAGCATTCGACCGGCGAACCACCGGCCCATCTTGATGCCTTCATTCTCGCCACTGCACAGCGTGAAGCGCCTGCGCCGAAACCGAACGTGTGGCAGCGCTGGGTTCAGGCTTGCCAGAAGCCTCGTTGGCAAGTGGCTTTTGCCAGCCTTGTCGGCGTCGCATTTATGCTGGCGCTGGTGCAGCGAACTCCAGAACAGCCCGCGAGTTACGACTTCGCGCCCAAAGCATCCGCACCGGCGGCCAAAAAAGAGGCCGCACAAGTGCCGTCTTCAGTTACGCGCTCCCTGGCAGCCCCAGTCCCGGCCGCACCGATGGCAGATTTTGCGGCACCTGCGCAGAGCGAGTCGATAAATGCCGAAATGGCCGATGAAGCAAAAGTTAGCAAGCGAACAGCCGCCCCAGCGAAAACCCTGGATGAGCAATTGCTTGAAGTGATTAGCCTGCAGAACGCCGGTCAGACACGTGCGGCGGATGATTTGATGGCGACTTTGCACAAACGCTTTCCCAAGGAAAACCTCGACGCCCGACTCAAGGAATTGAAGAAAAACTGAGGAGAACGATGCTCCGCGATTTGGCATCAACACCCGAAAGCGCGCACTATCGGCCTATAGCCGATGCGTTGGAGGATGCCGTGGCAAAAAAAATCGACCGCATCGCCCAAATGCTCAACTGCCCGGAAAAGGGCGAGGAACTGCGGCGAGCAGTGACCGAGAGTCGTAAGGAGTTTCTACTGGCGAAGCAGGCAGAAGAGGCGCTGGAGGAGGACGTCCTTGATGAGGAAGAGTTTGAGGACGACGAGGACGATGATTACGACGAGTTTGATTGGACGACTGAATGAAAAAACCGCTTCGGCGGTTTTTTGGACGCTTGGGCTCCTGGTCAGGAGCCAAGGGACAAATTTACAATTTGTGTCTTTCCAATTTCATCAAAAGTGCTAGTAATACCCCCCATAAGTAGAAGGTCATAAGTCCTGAGTACGGCTGGCGCATGCCAACTTTAAGCATGTTGTCTGCGAGCAGTAAAAACAAAACAACACCTGCGATGCCTAAAGTTTTTGGTGATATAAATATTTTGGGGAAATTGCGAATTACCGAATAGGCCGTAAAGCCAGCGAGGCTCAATAAAGGAATAATAGCCAGTGCCCCGAAATTATAAATAAAGTCCACATAATAATTATGCGCGCTCGGATAGCGTCCTCTGTCTGGCGGCTCAAAATGTCCGAGAAGAAAGGAGCTCGAGTTCTGAACGATTTGTTCCATGTAAAACTTTAAATACACCGCTCGCTCTGTCAGGTTTCGTGGAGTAATAATGCTTCTGACTTCGTCAATCTCCAGTGAAATATTCGATGGCGTATAGTCACCAAGCTTTTCTTTTAAAGCCTCTGAATCGTTTGATGCGAGGGAGCATGCCAGTACGGAAATGAGCAGGAGCGTTGCGACGGAGGCATAAATACCCTTTTTACGCAGTAAAATTGCACGCCCGGAAAAACACACCATTCCTGAAATCAAAAAAACAATGGCAAGAATAGACAGAGAAAAGGAAACATAGGCGCCCATCAAAGCCGCCAGGATTGTCAGCAGCAACCGATAGGAATGAGATTCCCATAACGTAAAAATAGCCACCAAAAATGCCCCGACGAAGATTACCGGGATGTATTGCAGATGTTGATAAGCACTAAATAAAAACAGGGATGGCGAAAGGATATTCAGACCAGATGTCAATGTGGAAACCAGTTGAGTGGGAACGGCTAACACGAGAACCAGAGTGAAAGCCTTGGCCATAAGGTTCATAGCGCCAGGTCTGGCCCCATACTGCTGTCCAAGGACGAGGGCGGACATCGGCAGGATGTACTGCGCTAACAGTATGAGTTTTGATTTTGTTACGCCCCCGTGTTCTATCGAAAGTAATGCAGTGGCCGCCAACATACCCAAGCTCGTGAGGAGGATTACGGCCATGGTTAATCGTGCTTTGGTCAGGTTGCCCAGAAATGCTATGCCCATACAACACGCGATCGCTAATAGCGGGATGGGCAACAACACCAACTTCCCGCCACTATTGAAATAAAATGAGGTGTCCTTGAATACACCATTCGATATCTGGAAAAAAAGCGGTAAAAGCAAAAAGAACGGAATGGAAAATAAAATAACTTTACTCTCTTGGTGAGATGTTTCACCGTTTGCACTGCGCGTCCTGTTTAAAATGTGCTTTGTGGTCAGATCAAATGCATGGTCGAAAAATGAGCGCTGCTTCATTATTTTTATCCAGCGATAATATTAAAAACTTCCGAATAAACACGATCAAGGAGAGCCTCGTCGATGTGACTTGACGAGATATTCAATGGGTCGCGTCGATTGCTTTCAAGATCTTCTACCTCTGCTATTAGGTAAGATCCATTAGGTGGAACAGCTGTTGACAGTTGTATAATGCGCCAGTTTCGGCGAGTTAGGCTCTGTTAAAAAGAACAGTTTTATAGAATATTTGGCGCTAACTATGATTCACAAAAAAGCATAGCTGGTCAAATATTTCTCATGTCCAGTTAAGTCGATATCGACGAATTTACGACCCAGAGCGCGGATAGCCCAGGTGGCTCGCAGTATTCAATTCGGTCATTAATTGTTGATACCGATGTAAGTTCAATCAGCACAAACCACTCAACAACTCGGCATTCAAAATGCCTTGCTGAATGGCGATATTCAATACCGTAGCTTAAAACAAGAATATTCCTACAGCTCACGTATCGCGGGCTGTCATCCTTTGCGGTCTATTTGCTTCGACGGCCGCGTTCTGACTCCAGCTACCCTTTGTAAGTCATGAACCACCGGATCATTCGGATCGTACTTATTTCGCTCGTCACTCAAGGTTCCCTCTGGCGGCAAGCATTAAAGCCCACCCGCCGAAGTAGGAAACTGGTGGATAAGGTTGATTTAGGTATCGATCAAGCAAAAACAGCGAGCAGTGACGGGGAGTCGTAAGGAGTTTCTTCTGGCAAAGCAGGCGAAAGAGCGCTGGAGAAAGACGTTTTTGGTGACGAAGAGGGTGATGAGTACGACAAGTTTGATTGGACGACCGAGTGAGAGCGGTCGTCAGTAAGCTCGGCTCTTTCAAATTGCAGATCCGTTCGAATCATAATCCGCAATTTGAGTGGTGGGTTGCCGCTATTCCTTGGCTTTGCCCTTCTGCAAAGGTTGGTCTCGCGTCAGCACTTCACCACGTCATCACAGCGCCTTACTCGGCGTCGGCAAATAATGTGCGGCCCAAGCATGACGATCGCTTTCTTTGTCATAGGCAACAATAGAAAACTAGATAAACAGCCTAGACCACTGCACCCACAAAAAAGCCCCAGACCCTACGGCCTGAGGCTTTCTCGTTTCTACATATGGTGCACCAGGCGGGATTCGAACCCACGACCCCTGCCTTCGGAGTCCTAAAAGTCGACGTTTAGAATCAATACGTTAGCGGGGATTAGCTGGGAAATCAACGGGTTGTGTTAGCTGGGGTTAGCGGGTTTTCGCCTTGGTTAGCGGGGCGAGTGTGGCAAATTTGTGGCATTGCGATCAGTAGGTAAGTCTTTCCGCTCACCTAGCCGCACCACAACTCCAGCAGATAAAGCACCTCCTAATGGGCCTCATTTTAAGGCTTGGAGGTGCCTACGAAACTAGGGGCGATTCACATTGAAGATAAGCTCGCGTCTCGAGAGTTTGATCGGGAAATTAGAGCGAAGCTGAACGCCGGGGAGGATATGACCTTTGAGCAATATAAAGAGTTGCTAATCGATAAATTAAGAAATGAAGGTAACGAGTATTTATGGCAAATTATGGAATTAATATGTAGATTTAGAGCTCCGCTCGAATCTGAAACTTACTGCTCGGCGGAAGTTCTGAACGAAACTCAAGTTGATTATTACAGTATTGCTAGCGGAAGACCTGGGGATAGTTCACAGGTCCCCAGGATAATACACGGGGGGAAGCTTTAACTTGCCTTGGAAAGTATAATATTAAATATGTTATCGATTGTGCAGATGAGGCAAAAGTATGGCTATTTCGCTGGCATTCCCGAGCTTTGATTCCTGCGAGTAACTTCAGAGACTTAATTAGAGTTTATTATTAATCCCTTTATCTGAGTAATTTGATGTCATATTGACATACACGAAAAAAGGGGTTGAAATGATTTGTGCATCTCAGCCGCATTTCAAGGATAGCTCTCCATGCCCCACGCTTTTTCAGGGATAATCGTCCGGTTTCTATCCAAAGCCGAGCACTCCGCACAATGCGACTGCACTCAAAAGGCCCCTACCCCTGCAGAGCAGTTAGGGACTTCGACTGCTAGTCCAGCAGCCGCGGCCGCAGCCGTAGCGCCCGCCGCAGCCCCCGACACCGACACCACGCTCCGCAATGTACGCCATGCCGCCATGCGCGGGCGTAGGTCAAGCAGTGAAGCTGCTCGCAAAAAAACTGGTGAACTTTGGGAAAGAGAGCTGGAGGATGAGCTCCACGTAAACCTCTGGGAGACGGGTAGAGATCGTATCTCTCCGTTTATGGATGTCGGTGTGATGATTGGACAGCGTGATGAATATTGCGCAGTTGTTGTTGACTTCCCTTGGAAGGTCGAACTCAAGGATGTAAGCGATCTTGGCACGAGGCTTAATGGCGAAAAGAGCGTCGCAGCAATATTCAACGAGGTTGTACACTACGATGGATTTGCAGAAGGGAATTTTGCCAATATTAGTTTTCGAAAAGATGGTAGGGATGAGAAGCCATTTTCTCTAATAAGATTGAACACACAGCTTTTCAAAGTCGATCCGATATTTTTGAGTGATGAAAGCCAATGCACTCGGCTTACTATCACGCTGCCTGGCAGGCCCCCTTTGGTCAAAGAAGAGGATAAGCGTAATTCGGCTTATATTAGATTCAGAATTAGGAATATCCCTCCTACTGTTTATAGTATGAATTTCCTACAAAAGGACCGTGCACTTATTAGTTCAAACACTGAGACTAGAATCATTGATTTCCGAATCAATGTCTTGCGAGGTGTGCCTGAAGAACTTTTAAGTGGAAATGGAAGATTAAAATTTCCTAAGTTCAAACGCATACATTGCTTCTTGACGACCATTCGCGACGAAGTGTGTGTGTCCGACACTGAGGACTATAAGGGCTACCGATCCCTTATGGATGAAGAGGTCTGGAACGAGTACATTCGTCTGGACAGCAGCGTGGGGGTTTCTGATGAAAGTAGTGTTAGGAACTACCTTGGATATCAATGGACTGCGAGCCGTGAGGGTGAAACTGTCAAAGACCTTATTGTCCTCGGTAGATTTTCTAAGGTCAGATCCGATTATGTATCAATAGCGCGGTTTATTTCCTTGGTGGTAATTTTTGGTGTTTCGGGCAGCGCTGTGTGGGATATCACTACCACCTGTGTGATACCGAAGTCGATCACTGGATGCGGGGCGAAGGTCAGCTGGCTGCTCACGTACCTTAGTATAGGGCTCCTATTGATCGGAGCAAAACCGTTATACGAAAACTTAAAAAAGAGAGCCCTTAGACGTTTAGGTGGAAAGTAGTAAATTCCTCGGTCCACCCACGCTACGTTTAAATAATGGTTCAGGTTCAATTAATCCGTTGAAGCTGAGCTCGTCTTTTTTCGGCCTATAGTAGCTGTGGTATTTTTTGGCCAGTTCAAAACCGTAATATTTGAAAAGTTTTTCAAATACGTGTTTTTGTTCCTCGGCAATGGACAGTAATGGGGCGTCATTTTTCAATTCATCAAATGAGCGCTCAAACAACTTCAGCCCCACGCCTGTGCCTTGGAAGGGCGGTAAGACACGTAGGCAGCACAACTTTTTCTCGATCGCATCATCTTTAATAATGGCTAAGCCAGATAGTTTTCCACGACTGTGCTCTAGCAGAATCGCTCGTTCACCGGTGACTAATCCAGGGACAACTTTTTGATTTAACCACTCACTAAAGCCCGGATAATATCCAGACAGTTCGTAGAGATGATTAAGGATAAGAGGCAGCACTTCGTCGTACGCCCAAGGGTTGGCGATAAGAAATTTCCGATCAACGACCTTTAAAGAGCCCGAATCCCATTCCATTTCAACCCCTAGCCCTTGCTTTAGCGCTGGATTAGCCATCACTGAAAATGCCTCTTATCCAAGTTTAAGCTCCAGTTCTCGCTGCAGCTCATTGTCAGTGGGTTTAATATAGCAGAAGGACTGGGGTGCAGATACTCCTGCTCCGATATCTGACAGGTTTTTGGGCTTTTCATATTCGTGAACTGCCCCAACCGCAATCGCCACAGCTAAGTCCTTACCTTCGTAGTAGCTGTCAAAATATTTCTTTTCAATGCCTGCGAATTTTTTAGTTCGCTCCCAAATATTTGAAGGGGAGTCGCTATAAATATGCAGTATCTCAAATTCACCTACTACTTTTCCTACTGGTTTCGTAGCATAAATTACGACGGTGTTAACCTTGGTATTGGTAAATGATACTTTTCGAAACTCAAATTTCTTTTCGCCGCTTAGAATCTTATTCGCGTACTCAGGCTTGATGGACAATAAGACTTTCATTTATTTCACCTTCATCTGCAATCCATTTTAGCTGGGTCTCCGTAAGCTGGGTAAAGTCCCATCGAGAACGAGTGCTAATTAGGCATTCTTCAATCAGCCGCTTGCGGATAATTCTTTTCTTTAAGGCGGCATTATATGTAAACTTTATTATATATGATTTTTGTTTATTAGTAAAATACTCTTTAAGCTGTTCAATCGTAAAAATACTATAAGGCTTTGCATATTTAATGAACTGAGATTCACTTTGAAAGGACTTGATTTGACGTACTTCTTCTACGACACCAAGAGACGAAACTACAGAGCGATAATAAGCTTTCCCTTTTCCATCATTCGTTCGATAGATTGCTACAATATCCCCTGGCACCAAACACTTAGTCCGGTTGATGCCTGAGATATAAATTTTGTGTATGCTGTTTGTATGAGAAACGTCCTCGAGAATGTCGTGGCTTTCGCCATTGAGGATTGAGTCTGGCAAAAAAGCAGAGTGATATTCTGGGTAAATTGCCAACAGATAATATTTCTTGTCAGTAGTTTCGAAATGCGGAAAATCCTTAACCACATTGCCCGTTACTACATTCAGATTTCGGACCAAAACGTGTTCCGAGCCATTGGGGGTAACCTTCGTTGCTCGTTTTTCGAAGCCGTAGCGCTCCAATAAAGTAATCAAGCCTTCATGCTTCTCGAATACAGTGACATAAATATAATCAGCGCCCGAGTTCATCGCATGATCAAATATTTTCTTAACAAACCGCTCGCCGAGCTTAGTACCGTGAGCGTTGATTTTCAGTGTTCCTACTTTGAGTGCTTTCCCTTCTGGAAGCGGCGGAACAATGGCGGTATCTGCAGTATCCTCCACTTTTAGATAAAGGAAGCCATCCATTCTCCGGCGAGAGTTGTAAAATACATATGCTTCTTCGGCAGCTGCAGATTTCTTTGCGAACCAAGTGGTGAATTCGCTGTAGTCTTCTTTAAGTGAGTCGAAAAATACATCATTTTCATCGACGTCAGAAAATTTCTTATACTGCAAGCCGTTCAATTAATTCTCCTTGATCCTTGGATCATTATTTTTGCCGTTTTCAAAGGCTGCTAGGTAATCTAGTATGTCTTGCTTTGCGCTACTGTCGAAGATCTTTAGTGGAACGCCACTACCCTCATGAAATTCTAAGGCATTTTCACGTTCGGCGGCCATAAGGGTCACTATTGTCGAGTAATTCCACTGACTTGTATCTCGGGCACTCAAGCGTGAGGCAATATCTTTTGCATCACCTTCGATTAGGACAATGGCATCAATATTTAAATCAAAAAAAACGGTTTTCTCTATTTTGACTACCTTTCCCTCACCATCTAGAAGCGCGAAATGTCCATCTAAAATCACGCTTCGGTTAAGAGCTTTAAGCTCATTCAGTGATTCTATTAAATGCTGTTGATTCTGAACTATTTCATGGGTTTTCTTAGTTTTATTCCAAGTTGTCTGGCCTCGACGCTGGCGAATCAATGCGCTAGCGCTGGCAGTGGTGTAGTCGAGCTCCCTTGCCAACAGTTCGCAAATGGTCGTTTTCCCGACGCCATAAACCCCCGCCACGAATATGATCATATGGCTACAGTGGTGAAGAAATTAAGAACGACAGCTTTGGAGTAGTTCAGCAAGATTGCGCTAATGTTGAGGTAACAATTCATAGCTATCCAGCCTGAGAAGTTGTTCCGATAGACACTACCAACGTAGGTTATGCGTGTCTATGCATCCCAGCGCCAAGCGCTGGGTTACGGCGTATGCCCCAGTATTTGTCGCATTTAGCGTCTCGGGATCAGTCAAAAACGTGGCTTTCTAAGCATAGATCCGTTGCCGACGGGACAATCTATGTCAAACGTCCGGTTTGTGGCCCGTCCAGCGTATGTCACCTGTTGACGATCCGACTAATCCATGGACTGCCCACACTGCGCCTGACAGCGCCAATTCCCCGAGGCATTCCACGTCGTCCAGCGTCAACGTTGGTACCTGGACACTGGCCGACAGAATCCCCAAGGCAATCGCCAGGTCGAACCGCGCACCGTCCTTCGGCAAATCCGCCGGGGCGAGACGTTCAACGTGATCCGCCGTATCGGGAATTGCAGACCCGAGTTGATGATGGCGTTGCGCACCCGGTCCTTGCTTTCCTTCACCGCGCTTAGCAAGCCATATACTAAATTAAAATTCGGACATCACGCCCGCTAAAGCAGACGTTTATACCGCTTGTCGTGTAGGCAAATAGAGCTATGCTAATCCCCAATCGGAGGTTTAACTTGAGCATATGCGCCTGTAGAATGCGGACCTGTTTTTGACCGTCACCACCTAGGGGATGAAGCCGAGATGAAAAAAACTGAGGAGTCAAACGTGCAACACTCCGAGAAGCTCGCTAAGGGCGCTACGGATCGGCGCTCGAATGTGATCGGAATCGCTCAGTTCAAGGAACGGCAGGCCACTGAGGAGTACAGAAAGGCACTTGAGGTGGTTGTCGCCAACGCTCAAAAGGCTGATTGGTAATTCCGAAATATTTCAATAATGTTTCAAGGATCTGAACATGGCCGCGCCTGCTCCCAAGGAACGAGTTGCTAGAAGTGCGGATGCTAAATCCTCCACTATGAGCATGCGTCAACGAATCGAAGGTCGACGTACCGATGAAATCGTCATCGCTTTCTGCGGCCCGGTTGGCTGCAATTTGGCAGACGTCATTCGCTCCATCCGTCTTCAGTTCGAGGAATACGGATATATCACTGAACATGTGAAAGTCAGCGATATCATCAGGGGTTATTTTAAAACTCACGGGCTTCCGCCCGAGCTGAAGACTCTCTCATTAGATGTTTCCTCAGGTAAGGAGCGGTACACAACGCTTCAAGACCTAGGCAACGAGCTTAGAAAAAAGTATGACCCGCCGATCCTGGCAGCCTTGGCTATGCAGGAAATCGCAGTCAAGCGCACCATCGCAAAAGGCGCAGATGGCAAGGCCCCTAAAACTGTTTACATAATTGACCAGCTCAAACACCCAGAAGAGGTTGAACTCTTCAAGCTTGTCTATGGAGACATTTTTTATTTAATAGGCGTCCTGAGCCCTGAAAAAATCAGATTCAACTATCTGACTCGCTCGGAAAGAATTCCTAAGCACGAAGCGCAGTATCTGATTGACCGTGATCGAAACGAATTGAATGCAACCCACGGGCAAAAACTAGAAAAAACGCTACAGCTTGCTGACTTCTTCATTCGCAACAATCAGGACTCGGTATCGAACCTTACCGCTCCCTGTCAACGATTTGCTGCGCTGGTCCATGGAAAAAATGGCATTACACCAACCGCAGATGAATCGGGCATGTACGCTGCCTATTCCGCCTCATTGAAGTCCGCATGCCTTAGCAGGCAGGTCGGCGCAGCCATCGTCAACAAAGAAGGAAATGTTATTTCTCTTGGCTGGAACGATGTGCCGAAATTTGGCGGTGGACTATACACATCGGACAGTACGAATGATCAGCGGTGCATTTTTCACGGCGGCAAATGCTACAACGACATACACAAATCTCATCTCATTGAAGATATTGTGAATATCGTCAGTCAGAAAGTGGCTGTTACGCAAGAGGTCAAAGACGAGCTTGCTCGGCTGATCCAGAAAGAGACAAGAGCTGGGTCAATCATCGAATTCTCCCGCGCCATCCATGCGGAGATGGAAGCAATTCTCGGTCTGGCGCGATCTCACGGGAACTCGACAGATTCTTGTGTCCTGTACACGACAACATTCCCTTGCCATAACTGCGCTCGGCACATCATCGCCGCTGGCATCAAGCGTGTTGTCTATATCGAGCCGTATGAAAAAAGTCTCGCACTGGACCTGCATGAAGACGCCATCACCACCGATGCCTGGACCCCAGATAAAACATTATTCGAGACGTTTTCTGGCGTACCGCCTAGCAAATACGCAGCTTTCTTTATGTCTAGAGGCGATAAAAAAGACAAGACTGGTCAGGCCGTCGACATTATCAAGACGGATGCCCTACATATTGGAACTCAATATCTAGACCCGTACCAGACTATCGAAGGAAAAGTTGTTCAGGACTTACTGAGCAAGGTAGGTGCGTTCACACCGCCGCCACCATCAAATCCCGGAAGCATTCCTCTGGCAACTCCAGCATGGCCGACCCCAGCCACGCCAAGCGGACCATCTAATGCTTTCCCTTTAGGGCATCAATCGGCAAACGGACCTCAGCCACCACCGCCGGTTCCTTCCGCGCCTCGGCCACCGCCGCCGCCACCACTTCCACCTATAGTAGAGCCGCCTGAACCAGATCCAGCGGCGTAACGAAAAAGCCTCGCGAATAGCGGGGCTTTTTCATGGGGTTCACAACCTCACAGATCGCCATAATTACGCTCGGCATAGACGCATAACAAGGCATTGCTATCCGTGCAGTGCCTTTTTATACGGCTTCATTAAATCGCTGTGCGGTTCACACTAAGGGTGGCAGTCCCAGCTCATTCAGGAAGGCATTGTGTTTGTCCCTAGCCGCCTGAATGTTTTTTTCCAGTGTGACCAGTTCGGTATTCACGGCTTGTAAGTCAATCTCTGCCTCTGCGCCTGCCGTGCTGATGTAGCGAGAAATATTCAGGTTATAGCCGTTCTTCTCGATCTCCTTCATTTCTACCCGGCGGGCATAGCGGGGCTCTTCCTTGCGGAATTGGTAGGTATCGATGATCTGGGCGATATGCTCGTCCGTTAGCTGATTTTGGCGTTTACCTTTAGCAAAGTGCTCAGTCGCATTGATAAACAGCACGTCTTCCGGCTGCTTGCACTTCTTGAGCACAAGAATGCACACCGGGATTCCCGTGGAATAAAACAGGTTGGATGGCAAGCCGATCACGGTGTCGATATGGCCATCTTTTAGCAGTTTGGTGCGGATGCGCTCCTCAGCGCCGCCACGGAACAGAACGCCGTGAGGCAGGATGATGGCCATCACGCCCTCATCTTTCAGGAAGTGAAAGCCGTGCAACAGAAAGGCAAGGTCGGCAGCCGATTTAGGGGCCAAACCGTGGTTTTTGAAGCGCACGTCATCGGCCATGGCTTCTGTTGGGTCCCAGCGGTAGCTGAAGGGCGGATTAGCGACTATGGCATCGAATGTAGGTTTTTTAGCAGGGTTTAGCTCGCGCAGAATGTCCCAGTCGTTGCTCAAAGTGTCACCGTGGTAAATCTCGAACTCGGTGTCCTTCACCCCGTGCAGCAGCATGTTCATGCGGGCCAAGTTGTAGGTGGTGATGTTCTTTTCCTGGCCATAAATCTTGCCAATGCCATGCGGCCCCATGCGCTTGCGCACGTTTAGCAGCAGCGATCCGGACCCGCAGGTGAAGTCCAACACACTTTCCAAGCGCTTTTTGGGGCCGGTTTTGGGGTCTTGGCTGTCAAGGGTAACTATGGCGGACAGGATGTCGGAAATTTGTTGGGGCGTGTAGAACTCGCCCGCTTTCTTGCCTGAACCAGCGGCAAACTGGCCAATCAGGTATTCGTAGGCATCGCCCAGTGCATCACTATCTGTGGAGAAGTCTGCTAGACCCTCGGCGATCTTCTGGATGATGGTGCAGAGCTTAGTATTGCGCTCCGTATAGCTCCTGCCCAGCTTGGGGGACCCCAGATCGATTTCCGAGAAAAGGCCTTGAAAGGTGCTCTCAAAGGATTCGGTTTCGATGTATTTAAAGCCCGCTTGTAGCGTAGTGAGCAGTTCATCGTCCTGGGTGCGGGCCATATTGGCGATGCTGTTCCACAGGTGTACTGGCTCAATGATGTAATGCACCTTGCGGCGCATCTGCCTCTCGAAGGCCGGAATGTCCGTTTTGTTCTCCTCATACCAGACTTGTAGAGGAGTCGATGCCCCCGTTTTTATCAAAACGTCAATGGGCAGCTCTGGATAGTCTTTACCAAGTTCCTTCTTTGCCGCTGTTTCATAGTTATCTGAGAGGTAGCGCAGGAAGAGAAAGGACAGCATGTAGTCGCGGAAATCATCCGCATCCATAGCGCCGCGCAATTGATCGGCAATGGCCCAAAGGGTTTGGCCAAGCTTTTTTCTATTGGTGTCATTCATGTATGTAGGTCGCTTATGGGCCTGGAGTGAGTGCGGCAGCCGGTGCGGCTGGTTTAGCTCCCGATAAGTCAGGCACGGAAAATTTAAATGTGCTGATGAAGTCCTTCAGAATGCGGCGGAACAGGTCTTTATTGTCCTCACCCATTTCGGTCGGCTCATGGATGGCGTATTTGCCATGACTCAGCAGCTGGAGGGCACGGTTGTAAAGCGCTGTGTCCTCCTCATTCACGAGCGCTTTAAGGCAGAACGAAATGTCGGCATGGCCAAAGAACGAGGCCGTTTTTTCCATGATGCTGCGCAGCGCGTTGAAGTGAAAGGTGTAGAGCTTGCCGTTGTTGTGATCGGCGGCCGTCTGTAGTTCGGCGAGGGCCGCTACGTGATGGAAAAACGGCGTGTCATCGGTGGCCCGTAGGGCAAAGGCGCCCTCACCATTCGGACGTTGCAGAAAGTAGCGTTTGTGAGACACCTTCGGCTTCCCTTCCTTCGCCCTACCAATCTCATTGCACATTACGTTGAAAAAGAGGGCGTGGTGGGAGGAGAAAATCACCTTGATAGGCGCGGGAGTGCCGTTCTGGCCTGTCCGACTGGCGGCCCGGCGCAGGAGTTTGGCGAGGTCGCAGGCGACGGAGATGGCGTTGTTGTCGTCCAGTGATGAAATAGGGTCGTCGATATATACGTGCTTCACTGCCGGATAAGCGTCGGGATATTTCAAAAGCTGTTCACAGATGGCCATGAAGACGCACCAGATGAATATGTTCTGCTCACCACGGGAGATTTTGATGTGCGACTCTTCGCCTTTGCGGAAGCTAACGAACACAGGTCTGGAAAAGGATTCGATGCCCTGCTGCACTTCTTGAAACGTGAAATCAAAGTCAAAGTCTGCATAGCGCTTTAAGTATTCATCAATAGCCGGCTCCAGAGGCTCGTTCTTGAATCCATCAAAGAATCGCGATGCCTGGTTTATTTCCAGGCCGCGAGCAGTGTCGTTTTCAATGTCATTGTCCCAAGTAAACAGATCTTCGGTGTAGGCGTTGAAGTAAAGGGTATCTGCGATGCCATCCGGATTCTCTTTCGCCTTACGCCTTCCAATGTTCTTGAACTCCATAGAGAGCCGCGTCTTGCCGGTGCGATTGTAGGCATAGAGAAGAATGAGATCTGCCCCCCCTAGATCGTCGCGCAGCTTCCTCGCGAGTGTTTTGAGGTTGGCATATTTATTGATCTTTGGCTTGTTGTTCATACCTCAGCCCCCTCTAGGAATGGGAAAAGCTGCTGCATTAGCGCTTTCTTGTGAGCCTTGAGGGATTCGAGCTTATGGATTTGCGCGGCAATAAAATCGTCGAGACTGGTGAGGCAGTTGGCGATGCGTTGTTGTTCGTCTATGTCCTTCGGATAGCAAAAGTTGAGTTTCACAAACACCGCTGACTTGATGCCCTTAGCCGTTGAGCCGGTGCTGTGAAAATCGATATCTTCCTGCATCGTTGGACTAAGCAAGGAGTGGAGGAGGAATTCAGGAAGACATCTTTCAGACTTGGAACGGAGAGTGAGAAGACGCTGCCCCAAGGCAAATTTCCCAGCACAAGGAAACAACGCCACGTTACCTAGTGGTGCCTCGGTAGTAAAAAGAATATCTCCTGCCTGAGGTATGCCTCTGGTCATCCATTCTTCGTATTTATTCTCTTCGATGTATTCGTCATTTGTCATGTCGAGCCAGCCGAACCTCACGTTTTTCGCGGTGATCAGCGGGACACCTGATTCAGATTTTGGCGGAGCTTTCCCTCTGTAATCGATAACTTTTTTAAGGCAGTTAGATAACTCTTCGCGCTCCCACTCTCCTGTGTTTTGGAATTCGGGGAAGCGGAGATCGGGTTGGGTTTCGCCTTCGCGGGGGAAAAGCTGCTGCATCAGTCCTTTTTTATGGGTCTTGAGCGCATCCACTTTGCAGCCTTGAGCGACGATAAGTTCGTCTAATGAAATTAGGCAATCTGCGATTTTTTGTTGTTCATCTGGTGACGACACAGGCAAAGGCATCGCCATAAAGTCGTCGCTTGATATAGCCATCCTATCGTGGCGTGCACCTGTGCTAGATGCTTGCCGCATGTAGGTATGCCAGCCGGTAGTCTTGAAAAAATATTCGTAAAAATCGTTCCTGTCGTCTTTGAATTTAAAGACTGTATACAGAGGAGACATTACTCCTGTGCCAATTTTATTCTTTGATATGGGGCCTACGGGGGCTGTTGACGATATGCGTGGGTTGTAGACGTAGCTGCCCAGCTCAACAATAAAATAGCCCTCAAGCTTTCCTTGTGTAGCGATGTCCTTATCAAAAAAATCTCGCTGATTTACTACACCAAACTCAGCAGAGTTGGTCAGCACACGATCAATTTTTTCGTCTCGGTTTTTCTGTTTAACACGAATCGCTAAACGATTTAGAGGGGTAGATCTCCACCCCTCCGCCTCCCGAAACTGGGGAAACCGCAGTTTCGGCACCAGCGCGGGCTTGGTGTCTGCCTTCGCGCCGGTCGTGTTGGTCTTACTGTTCATACGCGCTAAGTCCTGATATTTCGCGGCCTTGGGCGCGTTTTATAAGTAGGTCGTGCAGTTCTTTCATCAACGCCAGCTCTGCTTGGGCACGGGCTTTCCAGCCAAGGTCAAGCGGGGCCATCAGGTCGCTGAGCTGTTCACCGTCGAAGATCATTCGTTGCAGAATGCCATCCACAAAGTCTTGTAAGGCTGCTGGGGCTAGCTGGTGTCTGTTAGCAATCTCCGCCAGCTCTGTGACGTCTTTTTGTTGTTTGAAGCGGCTATAGCCCTCGCGGATAGCCGTTTCGTTCAGCCCCTCGCCGGCTTTGAGGGTGGATATGTAGGCGGCAATGTTCTCACGCTCGTTCATAAACTTGGCATCGGCTTGGATGAGGCCAATAAGCTGATCGCGACTCATCTTCTGTTTGCTGGGCTCTTGCTGCGAGAAGCGTGACATCAGCCCCACGATGTAGTCGTAGTCAATAACGGCGGAGGCGAAGAGCACGAACTCGAAGTCGAGCTGATCAACTGCTTCGGTTTTGCCATCTGTACCTTTACCATTCTTATCTTGCTGGGCCTTGAGGCGCTGGGCCGTTTCCAGGTAAGCGCCGCGAAAACCGAGTAGGTTTTCTTTGGGCAGGATTTGCTCGATGGCAGCGGCGTTGTCTTCAGTGAGGTCGGTGTACTGGTCAAGCTGGGTTTTGAGGCGCTGCACTTCCTTGAAGCGGCTGATAAAAGTAACCCGAGCATCGTCGCCTTTCAGGTTATTCACGGCCTCCGGTGCGCAGGCCAGGCCTTGAGATTGCATAAAGTCATCCAGCTCTTGTACGGCAGCCTGTAGTTTTTCAATAACCACCGGGGCCTTGTCCACCAGCCAGATTTCGCGGGCCGGCTTGCCAGACTGATCGCCGGAGAAGCGGGAAATGGCGATATCTACCGCGTCCTGCTGCTGGCGGAAGTCAAGAATGTTGCCGTAGGGCTTGGTGCTGTTAAGTATACGGTTGGTGCGCGAGAAGGCCTGGATCAAACCGTGGTACTTAAGTTTTTTATCCACGTACAGGGTGTTCAGGTACTTAGAGTCGAAGCCGGTCAGCAGCATATCGACCACGATGGTGATATCGATTTTCTGCGTATGTGGGTGGTCGGCATTGGGCCACTGTTGGTCTTTAATGCGCTTTTGCACGTCCTGGTAGTAGAGGTCGAACTCGCTGATGCTGTGGTTGCTGCCGTAGCGTGTGTTGTATTTCTCTAGGATGGCTTTGAGCGCCGCTTTTTTGCCTTCAGGGTCTTCTTCGTTGTCCTGCTTTTCTTGCGGCAAGTCTTCCTGAATCTGCTTTACGTCCGCATTGCTTTCAGCAGGTGGTGAGAAGACGCAGGCGATATTCAGCGGCTGGTAGTCTGGGTCTGACAGTTGTTTGGCGTGTTGCAGCTCGGCAAACAAGCTGTGGTATTCAATGGCGTCGTTAATGCTGGCCGTCGCCAAAATGGCATTGAAACGGCGCTGGGCGGTGGCCGTATCGTGCTTGGCTAGGATGGCTTCGATCACAGCTCGTTTAGCCAAGCCCTCCCCAGGCTTGGGTGTTTTTTTGCCATCTGGTTTGAAGTAGTCGATATGGAACCGCAGCACGTTAGCGTCTTCAATCGCGTGGGTAATGGTGTAAGCGTGTAACTGCTTCTGAAATAGCTCATCTGTGGTTTGATTAGAAGCTTGCTGATCTTCCACTTTTATCTGTGAGGCGTTCTCATCAAAGATGGGGGTACCGGTAAAACCAAAGAGCTGGGCTTTGGGGAAGAACTCTTTGATGGCTTTGTGGTTCTCGCCAAACTGGGAGCGGTGGCATTCATCAAAGATGAACACAATGCGTTTGTCGCGCAGCGGGGCCAACTGCTCTTTGTAGGTGAGCTGGTCATTCCGTTTGCGCTGCTTGTTACGTTTGCTGCTTTCATCTAGGGCGAGGCCGAGCTTCTGGATGGTGGTGACGATCACTTTGTCGGCGTAGTCCTCGGACAGCAGACGACGCACCAGCGCAGCGGTGTTGGTGTTTTCTTCGACGCACCCTTCCTGGAACTTGTTGAATTCTTCGCGGGTCTGGCGGTCGAGGTCTTTGCGGTCGACCACGAAGAGGCATTTTTCGATCTCTGGGTTGTCCTTGAGCAAGGTGGAGGTTTTGAAGGACGTAAGTGTTTTGCCGCTGCCAGTGGTGTGCCAGATATAGCCGTTGCCGCAGTTTTGTTCGATGCAGTCGACAATGGCTTTGACGGCGTAGACCTGATACGGGCGCATCATCATGATCTTCTGCTCAGTAGCGATAAGCACCATGTAGCGGCTGAGTGCTTGGCCAAGCGTGCATTTGACGAGGAAGGTCTCGGCGAATCTGTCCAGGTAGGTAATTTTTTTGTTCGCCTCGTCCGCAAACTGATAGATGGGCAGGAAGCGCTCATCGGCGTTGAAAGAGAAGTGACGGGCGTTATTGTTGGCAAAGTAGTAGGTGTTGTCGCGATTGCTGACGATGAACAACTGCAGGAAACACAGCAGGGTTTTGGTGTAGCCGTTACCGGGGACGTTTTTGTATTCGACGATTTGCTCCATGGCGCGGCGAGGGTTGACGCCCAGCGTTTTCAGCTCTATTTGGACGCACGGCACACCGTTAATGAGGATGAGCACATCGAAGCGATGGTGACTGTTGTCGGTATTGATGCGCAGCTGGTTAACCACCTCGAAGCTGTTTTTACACCAGTCTTTGATGTTGACCAGCGTGTAGTTCAGCGGAGTCCCGTCTTCGCGGGTGAAGGCATTGCGCTCGCGCAGGGTGCGCGCCGCCGCAAACACATCAGGGGTGACGATCTCATCTAGAAGACGGGCGAATTCGGCATCAGTGAGGCGAACGCGGTTGAGGGCCTCGAACTTCTCGCGAAAGTTTTGCTCTAGCGAGGTGCGGTCAGTGATGTCGGAGCGGTAGGTGTATTTCAGCTCAACTAGCTTGTCGATGAAGCCCTGTTCGATTTTTTGCTCACTCATTGAGGGTGCTCTGCGGTCTTCGTATGCCTGATAGTAAAACATGACTATTGTGAGCCTCCACGGGTCAACTGGAAAAGGACCTGTAGTTGCTGCGCGGGGACGTGCAAAAGTAGACGGATTTGTTCATAGCTGACGTCCGCTTTTGGCCGATCTCTGCCAGTCATGCCCTGCCGGATGCAGGCAGGATTGGGATGCGTGCATTACCCCTCGATAAGGGCTTGCTCATACGTCTTGGAAAAGCTTGAGAGATCAGTCTTGAGGACCAGACAAAGATCTCGAAGCTGAACAACATCGAGCCTTCTGACTCCTCTCTCCACATCACTCATGAATGACTGCGGTCTACATAGGGCAGCAGAGCACTGTGCTTGAGTCATTCCGGACTCGACGCGCATGCGTTTGAGCACTTGAAGAAGAATCTCGTGCTCACGTCGATAGATTGCTTTGGTCATTGCCGCGTATCTGTAGGGTCGGCTGACCAAGCTATATCTGCTTTTAAGATATCTGATTATCAGATATTTTGTGCTGAACATTGGCGTGAGTAAAAGTGATGAGGCAGATTTGGGAGCTATTCCGGGTGCTATGGATTGTTGGAAGTCTGCCGGTTGGAGTGTTGCTGCTGATTGTGGTGGTTTTGTGCGGCTTCAACCTTCCGTTCTTTTTGGGGTTTGCTGGCGGTGCTGATCCTGCCATTCGATGGTTGTTCTGGGTTTTGGCTTTCTACTTCGTCGGTGGGGGCTGGTTGTTTTGGCTTGTTAACCAACGCTACGCAGAGAAGCTGAAGCGACTGGTAGCAGGTTTCCAGAACGCAGGTTTTCAACCGCAGCTCGAAGTATTCGCAAAGATTAACGATGCCTACCTGGGGATCGATGGATCTGCACGTAGGCTGTTGGCGTACCCAGTCAAAGGAGCTGAGCATTTTTTCAGGTTCGATGAAATTAATGCTTGGCGGATCGTCCCGGTAGGGAAGCACAATCATCGGTTGGAGGTATTGACCAGCAATCTTGATGTTCCCGTGTTCAGCCTCGTTTTGAAGTCGACAGAGGTACTCAATACTGAGGCTCGACTCGTTGCGTTGCTTAGTAAGTAGTGGCGGCGTTGTACAACCATTTTTGAGCGTCAGCTCATCATTCAGTAGGAGCAATCTATGAGCAATCCCATCAGAAGCATTCCTGCGCTTACAGATATCATTCGACTGGAACAGGCGAATGCGATGATGCGCGGGGCTAATCTGGCCCTTGCCCGCGATGATTTTGCCACCCTTTCTACTCTCGGATTCTCCCATCAGCACATCGGAGAGCTTAAGCAAAAAGGCGGCTTCCGGCCTTCCTCTATCGCGCAAAACACTAGAATGATTACACGTCTTCGCCAGATGGGGGACGGATATGTTCAGTGACAACCCGCCGCTATGGATCGCTGCCAACGTGTTGACGCGAGCGACTATTGAATCTGTTCTCCGCTCTCCGTCTTATCACGCCCGCGGCTGGCAGATACTCGACCGCTGGGCGTTCAACTGTCCCGAGCGGCTTCGTAGCCTGGAAGCGGAGGGCGAAATACTTCTGTTGGGAAGGCTGTTGGAGCAGCAAGGCATCGAACATCAGATGGTGAGCTCAACTGTTGGGTTGGAACTGCGTAGCCGTGGCCTTGCAGAGCATGAAGTACTCGCGTTACATGACGTAGACATGCAGCTTTAAACCAGCAGGGTGTTAACGTTTTTTCAACACCCGATACGCTTAATGGCCTCGGCTATCTCAACCAAGACATTTGCGTACTGCTTGGAAAGCTCGCCGTTGCCCTCTGTGAAAAGATGCTTCCGAAGGCCACCTAGGCGCCGCAGTTCATTGATTACATAGGAGTCAATTTTGCTTCTGGTCAGTCGCTTCAATGCGGCGGCCAGCACGAACTAACCAACGTTCATTCCGCTGTCGTGGGCTTTCTCGCGTACCAGTGCTTCTTCTTCCTCGAATTGACGAATTGCCGGTAGCCATCCTGTGTTGCTACAGCTCATGAGCTTTCCTTTTCAAGGTGTTGGGGTCTCGGGGCTTGCCCTGAGCAGGGAAGGTAGGCAAAGCAGAGGGAGTGGAACGACTGGTGCGCGCCGGTTGTGATGCGCCAGGTACTGGCGGTATAGCAAACCCTACCTTGTCCTAGTCTTTCCTCTCAGAATTTAGATGAGTTTTGCACTACCTGGTTACATCCGGGAAGTAAGAGGCGTTGGCATTGAGGGGAACGCCATGGGTACGAAAAAAAGACGAATTCAATACGTTTACATAAGCGAAAAATGCATCATCCATCAGCGTTTGAGGATACGACGATTGGACGGCGAGAAAGACGGTAGAGCGATAGCTAGGATTTACCGAATTGCCCTAGCCTTGAGTGGCATTCCGATACAAAGCTGGGGGATAAGCAGCACGCGTGCACACTTGACGTTGATAGGCGTGAGACGATTTTTGGGCGGTTGTGGTGATGCGGAAGCACAAAGACTAAAGTGACGAATCTGAGAGAGCTATTTGACACTGCCGTGTAGTTCTCCGGTGATGCTCTCAAGATGCCTTGGAGGTTGTTATGGAACAATCCAGTGACGATGAAAGTAGCTTCGCCGAGATTATGGATCTGAAGCGCTCCAATCGTGAGCGGTTGATTTGTGCTATCCAGAACGCCTCCCCCGAAGAACTCGAGATTTCTGCTCAGCGCATCAAGGACGTTCTGCGTGACTCTGCCGATCCTAGCCAGTGCCGACAGCGCATTGCCCCGCCAGCGTTCGTGAGGGGCAAATAGCTCCTCACTTGTTGAACGATTTTCGCGAGAAAAGGGGCATGCGGGTCGCCGTTTTCATCGCGGAGATCGTACGTTTCATAGAGTAGCTCGAGGTCATAATCAGTTAATGATCAGGCTGCCTGCTATTGCCCAGGCTCTGCATGGGCGGTAGTAGGCAGCAGTTGTCCTTTGGATTCATTCCACTATGTTTTTTCCGCACCGGAATCGTTGTGGAGCGATGTGCATCAATTCACCTCGGATGCTGTGCTCGAATGATTTACCGGGCTCATTTTGGGCGGCGCTCAAAGTATCAAACGTGCGACACAACATTTTGGTGAGCTTCCAAATTTCGCGGGCTTCGCGTCTCCAATGCCGATACTTGTATTGGCTGACCTGTTGGGTACTCCTTTGACAGCTGCACCCATTAGCCAAAGAATAGCTAGATGCAGCTATCTCATCCGGACATCGACCCAACAGAAGCTTTCCAGTTCGTCTTTCGTGAGATCAAGCGTCATGAGGGCACTGGTAGGAAAAATTTCGTTGTCCGCGTGCCTGTGGATATGGTCGAGTACCTGTTCTCTGGTATTGCTCTGAAGTCGGGCATGTCCAAGGTCAAGCTGGAGCGATTGCTTACTGAGCTTGGGATTTATGGTTTTAGGGACGCCGACGGTCGAATCCTGCGCCGTTATCTGAGTGGCCATTCGCGCATGGCTTGGGATACCTACCATCGGTTGTTGTTTTGGGCATTCGCGAAGGGATGGATCTCTGAATGGGTTTTTCGCGATCTTCTATTGGGGGCATATCTGCGGGAGGCGGCCCAACTCAGCGCCCGCAAAATTCTGAACAGACTCAAGCGTCAGGTATCGGCGCCAAGCTTGAGTCAGGGGCAGATTGTCGAGTGTTTTACCGAGGAGTATCTGGCCAAAGAGAAGGAGCGAGCGCAAGCAGTGGTCAGCCGCTTACGGGTCGATTCAGAAGCGCGAGAGCTAGCAAGCTCATTAGGCCTCGAGGTAACCGATTGCTCCGAATAACATGCGGCTTACAACATTTGCCCACGCTGGCAATCTTGCGAAAGGAATCCTAATGTCCGTTCCAACATACGACAAATTCATTGAGCCGATCTTGCGTTACCTTGCCGCTAATCCGGAAGGTGCGACAGCACGCGACGCGCATGAAGCTGCGGCCCGGGCTTTGAATTTATCCGAACCACAGCGGCAAGAGCTGATTGCGAGTGGGCAAGCGACCTATAAGAACCGTTCTGGATGGGCTCACGACCGTCTCAAGCGCGCAGGATTATCCTCCAGCGCCAAACGAGGCTACTGGAAGCTAACCGAAGCTGGCACTGCTTATTCCACAGAGCACCCGTCACCGCTAACTGCGAGTCAGGTTGAGCAACTCGCCATCGGCTTCATGGACGTGAAGCTTAGGAACCCCACAGATGCCGTCCCGCTAGATGGGCGAGAGCAAGACGCAGCTACACCTATATCAGCAACTGTGAGCCCAGACGATCGGTTGGAGCAGGCTCTGCGTGAACTACGCGATGCAACAGCTGCCGATCTGCTGGATAACCTGCTACAAGTCAGTCCCAACCGCTTCGAAGTCATTGTGCTCGACGTCTTGCACAGCCTTGGCTACGGGGCTAGCCGAAACGATTTGCAGCGTGTTGGTGGAAGCGGAGATGGCGGAATTGATGGGGTAATTTCGCTTGATAAGCTCGGACTGGAAAAAGTTTATGTCCAAGCAAAACGCTGGCAAAGCACTGTAGGCCGTCCTGAGTTGCAAGCGTTCTATGGAGCACTTGCTGGGCAAAAGGCCAAGCGAGGGGTATTTATCACTACGTCGGGTTTCACTGCCCAAGGCATCGACTTTGTCCGCTCAGTGGAAGGCATGGTGCTGGTGGATGGCATCCGACTAGTCAACCTGATGATGGACCACGAGGTCGGGGTAACGTCCCGGCTTCTAAAACTACCGAAACTGGACAGCGATTACTTCGATGAGGAATTAGGGTTTTGAGCCTCGTCATTTGTTGCTCGGCACCGGGGAGGTCTAGTAAGCGAGCACTGGACACTAGCGCCCTATGATCAAAAGAACCATTACCAGTCAGACTCCAGCTCGGTGCTTAGGTGGATACCCATCACCTTAGCCTTGCGGTACCTCAGGGGCTCCGCATTAATCTCCAGGGCAACAAGTCGACTTGCAGCGATGACTAAGCTGTTAAAGCGGTCGTTGTGAACGGCGACATAAGCGATGAGTTTTTTGCCAGTCGCCTGCATTGAGCCGATGCAGCGAGGAACCGACTTGTCGCTTAGGAGTAGTGGGTCAACGTGTAGGTAGCATTCTAAGGTTAGGTATTTGAATGCTTCAGGGTATCGGACGGAGCCGTAAAGCTTGAGCGCAATATGCTCTGAATAATGGTGACCGATTGGCCTGGTATCGGTAGGCGTGGCCATGCTGAACGACCAGGACATATCCCACCCCCATATCCGAGCTTGGAGGATTATTCGCTCAACGGCGGCACGACTCCTTCTAGCCAAAGCATTCATCCTCCCCGTTTGAGTTGGCTTCAGACAAACCTAGTTCACTTCGTTACCGCCATTCAGATTCTCGGCCAGATACAGAGTTAAGGCCATGGCGCTATGTGGTTTACCTGAAGCAGATCGGTAATTTTCTGCCATCGCGTTGACTACGAGTTGCGGCCTATGTCTAAGTTTTCCGCTTACCTTCGCCTTCACAAGCGCTCTGTGGACATCCGTCTGTAGTGGTCAACTAATCCCGGACACGACGTTAAGTTTTTTCTCGGCCTGAGCTGGGGCCAGTCCGTTGTTGAATTGGTGCGGTCTAATCCAGTT
>NZ_VIUK01000028.1:0-86619 GCF_007828295.1 Pseudomonas sp. SJZ080 | reverse complement strand
CTGACGTTAAGGGCGATCGCGTCCGCTTAAAAATACGCGGACACCATCGCCCTTAATGCTGGAGTTCGGAAGGTGACTTCCCCAGCCGCTTACAAATGGCGGAATAGAAGCTGCGATAAAGGCAAAAATCCGACCGCTCATGCAGGAGTACGACATTCCTGGTATGGCATGTGCCCATGCATCAACGGCGAGAGGATTGAGGGCAACTCAACGCCTATGGCCTTTAAGCCCCATAAAGTCAGCTGGCTCGACCCGCCGCAAGCACCTCAAGATAAGATGCTGGGTCAACAAAACCGGTTCGACCGAGGGCTTTGGTAGCTATGTGGCTTTTGTCCCCTCCGAGGACATTGGCATCGTTATCCTGGCGAATAAAAGCTACCCAAATAGATGACGCTGGCTCGGCTGTATTTATCAAGAATTAAGAGCAGGAAGCGTCGTTTTTTTGACCAACTCATGAATCTTTGAGCTTCAAACACGAGGGTATAAAAAATTATAGGTGCTTCAGATCTTCCTTAAAAGCTTTGATCTCGGATGACCTATCGCACATTAGGTGGTGGAAACATTAGAAATCGAATGAAAAATCCGACAAGTCTATGGGAAACTGACCATCTCATTAGGGTGGTAATCATCGCCAATTGAAAGAATGGAAAACTGAGTTTGGCGCAGATGTTGTCGAGTCATGGCGCACTCAATAAGATCGTTTTGAGTAGAAAGAGCCCTGCGTGGGCTCTTTTTGTTAACGTCGACAATCAGTTTAGCGTCCGGTATGGCGACCTCTATTGTTTATCTATCGGCGCTGCGCCATCCGTAAGCGTCCGGCAAACACGCCTTTCTGACGCCATCCGCTTATCGGCGCGGTGTTGCACACGATCAACCCCCGGCTATTCGCCGAGTAAATCGAGCTCATCGCCAATCACGCCGAGGATCTATATCTGTTTTTCGACTTGTCGTTCGACGCACTGGTCGAACAGTTGGCGCATAAGTTGAAAACCGTCAAAGCTTTCATTGCGCTGTGTAACCGGGAGCAAATGCCGGCGATTGAGGTGCCTGGTTTGGTTTGCTACGAAGACTTGATCGCAGAGCAAAGCAGTAACTTCATCTGGTCTGAGTTCGATGAACGCACGGCATCATCGATGTGCTACACCTCAGGCACTTACAGGTAATCCAAAGGGGGGGCAGGATAGCTCGATGCGCTGAATGGCGTTCGGGGTAATCACTATCTGTTGGGGGATCTTGGTTGACGGTGGAGCTGTGCAAACCACCCTAAATCCCAAAGAGTACGAAACTGGCGATGAGAAAGTGCAGTAACGGTTCACGCAAGCAGCGCTTGATGAACGGTAATCGCGGTTGATCTGGCCCATAATCGGTAGAAGTCATTTGTCGCCCCACATTCAATCAAATGGTTTTTGATGCGAACTGGAGTATTGCCGCTAGCTCGAAAACTTCCACTTTGATTGATTACGGTCAGCAATCAAACCTATTTACATTAGCGATCAGCAGACCTAAAACTTGCCGCACAGCGAGTTTTTTATTCCGGTTCAGACCAAGAAATTGACTCCAAAAGTTTATACACAGCTCCGCCGGTATCTATCGGTAGGGTTAGAATGCATCAAGCAGACGCTGGCGCCTCGTCAATCGCGGTTGCCGTCAGGCTTTTTACCAATTGCTCTGCCGTCATAGGGCTGCCAAGTAAAAAGCCCTGCAAGGTGTGACAGCCTAGTTGCGTGAGCAGGTTTTGCTGTTCGGCGGTCTCCACGCCCTCGGCAACAATTTTGAGCCCCAGGGTTTGACCCAGTGCAACGATCGCCGAAACGATCGCCGCATCATCATTGCCTTGTGCCAACTCGGTGATAAAGCCACGGTCAATCTTCAGTTCATTGGCGGGTAGGCGTTTCAGGTAGAGCAGACTGGAGTAGCCCGTCCCAAAGTCGTCAATGGAGATGCTGACTCCCAGTCCCGCCAGTTGCTCAAGAATCACCAGGCTGGCTTCGGCATCGCGCATGGCCGTGGATTCAGTGACTTCCAGAACCAGAAAGCGCGCTTCCAGCGCATGACGCTCCAATGCCGAGCGTACGACATTGACCAAGCTGGCATGCCCTAGTTGAACGGTGGACAGATTGACCGCAATGCTCCAGTCCCGGTGTCCTTCAGCGTGCCATTGGCTCATTTGCCGGCACGCTTCGTCGATCACCCAGTTACCAATCGGAATGATAAGACCGGTCCTTTCGGCCAGTGGTAGAAAACGATCAGGCGGGACCAGGCCCAGCTGCGGATTTTCCCAGCGAATCAGGGCCTCGACTCCGATCATCGGGCCATTGGGGGCAAGCAGTTTAGGCTGGTAGTGCAGGAGAAATTCGCTTCGAGCCAGCGCCTGACGTAGGTCCTGTTGCAATTGCATCTGTTGATGGGCATTGGCATTCATTGCACTTTCAAAGAAACAGTAACCGTTGCGCCCCAGTTCCTTGGCGTGGTACATCGCGGCATCTGCGTTGACCATGAGTTCATCCGCAGTAAGGCCATCGTTGGGAAACAAGGCAATGCCGATGCTGGCCGACACGTATAGGGTATTGCGGGTGATGTTGTAGACATTTCCAATGCTTTCGATCAGCCGTTGAGCTAGTGCTGCGGCATCTTCGGGCTCGCCCGGATCGATCAGCAGAACGAACTCGTCGCCACCCAGACGCGCGGCGGTGTCCTCGCAGCGTTTTGTGTCGAGAATTCGTCGCGAGACCTCAATCAACAAAAGATCGCCTGCGTGGTGCCCATAGGCATCGTTGATGGCCTTGAATCCGTCCAAGTCCATGAACAATAATGCAAAATGGCGTTTTTCCCGCTTAGCTTTCTGAATGGCCTGGTCAAGACGATCATTCAGCAGAGCGCGGTTTGGCAGTTTGGTCAGATTGTCATGCAGCGCCAACTGCACCAGTTCGCTTGTGGCCTCGTCGAGTGATGCCGCCAGAAGGTTAGTACGTACGTCGAGCATGGAAATGATCAAGGCAATGGCGAATACCGCAAGGCTCACCACGATCACCAATACGGCCAGCCACTTGGTATCGATACCGCTGTTGGCCGCGCCGCAGAAACTTCCAACGGGAAACTGCGCCGCCGCCATTCCGGTGTAATGCATGCCGACGATGGCACACCCCATTACCAGCGACGCACCGATACGGGCATACGTCGCTCTTTTTGAGTCCCGACGCAGGCGGAAAGCGATCCACAGCGCGGCTCCCGAGGCAAGCACCGCGATGACAATCGACAGGGCAAAGATCCAGGGAATGTAGATGACGCTCGGAGTCATCAACATGGCGCTCATGCCGGTGTAGTGCATGGCGGCAACACCCGCACCCATCAACAGGCCGCCTAGGGCCAGACGCGGCCAAGGCAACTCTTTTTGGCAGACCAACCAGAGGGCAAAAGCCGAAGCAGTGATTGCGATCAATAACGACAGAATAGTGAGCGGTACGTCATAGCCCAGAGAGATAGGTAGGTTGAAGGCGAGCATGCCGATAAAGTGCATCGACCAGATGCCGAACCCCATGGCAAACGAGCCACCTATCAGCCATAACGCTGATGCTCTTCCGGTCGAGCTGGATACCCGACTGGCCATGTTAAGGGCCGTATACGAGGCGAGAATGGCGACAATCACAGAAAATGTGACGAATATACTGTTGTAGCTGCTGAGAAGCATGAACTTCCATCCTAGAGCGCACGCGGCGATGCTGTGTAATTTATACAAAGTGCAACTATAAACTGATTTCTCATATCGACGAAGCAACCTTAACCGCGTTTAATCAGCCAACGTGCCGATCTTGGGACATCTTCATCCGCTCTAAGCGACGGATCACGACGAAGCTGCTAGCGTTGCGCTTCTGCAGATTCGCCCTCGATTCTTCCCGCCGATTTCTGCACTGGGATATGCCAAACATAGTAGCGGAAAAGTTAAGTTAAGTTCCCAAAGGCGGCCCGCGCTCGCCCAATAGCGGCGATAGTTACGATTGGGCTCTGGAGTGAGTTCAATGGAAAGGGGCTGCCTATCCACCTCGCGAAATCACACGACGTAACCCACGCAGTCCGCTTCGGCATGTGGAAGGGCACTGCGACCTGGGGCGACCGTTTCCAACGTTGCCGTCCGCCACGGGGTCAACGTCAACGTGATCCGTAAATGCCTGCCGCTTTACCGAGATCAACTAGCAGCGGCCTTGCCGGCTTTTTCTCCTCTGAGAGCTACGCCCAAGCGAGCAGAGGAAGCGCTGGCGACTATCTAGCTTCGCTTGGCGAGCATCAATTTATAGTGAAACGGCCAACTTCCGATCCCGAAGGTTGTGTTCGCTTTGTCTGTGGACTCACACAATGATTAGTATCGAGGCCATCTGGCTAGCCACCGAGCCCATGGATATGCGCGCCGGTACCGAGACCGCGCTTGCCAGAGTCATTGCCGTATTTTGTGCGGCGAAGCCGCACTGCGCTTATCTCTTTGTCAATCGACGCGCGAATAGAATGAAAGTTCTGGTTCACCGGGATTGGTGTTTGGAATGCAAGTCCCGTTAATTGTTCAATTATATTTTTTACACACCTTCATTCAGTGCTTTACTTTGTTCGAAATAACCTGTCAGCCAAAGAGCTTGGCCAAAGGAAGAGTTACGGGCCAGCAATCGCCCCGTATGTTGAGACTGCCCCGGATTAAGAGCTATGTGAGGCTTCGTAAACACACAAGCAAAAAATACACACAAGGAGTGGTATCCATGAAAACGTTCCCCCGCACCACCATCGGACAGGGCAGCGCTGTGATTGCCAGCCTGTTGTTCGCTACCTGCGCATGGGCCGAGACGATCCCTGAGTCGCTCACGACGCCCGCCAAGAGCGAAACCCGCCTCGGTACGCTGGAATTCCTGGACGGCCAGCCGAGCGAGGCGACGCTCGACAAAGTCTATGAGCAACTGTACTTCTCGCACGCGACTCGCGCGTTTTCGGACACTCTGCAAGGCGTCAGCATCCACGCTATCCGCAAGGGTCTGCAGGATATCGGCGTGAAAGACAACGAGGTAATCGTTTTCTCGGAGCTGATGGATTCCAAATCGCTGTTCCTGACGCCCAACGCCGACACGATCTATATCATCTCCGGATTCGATCTCTCGAAGGGGCCGATGGTGGTGGAAGTCCCGCCGGGAGTCCTCGGTACCGTCCAGGATGCTTGGTTCCGCTGGATTATTGACATGGGTGTGCCAGGTCCTGACCGCGGCCAAGGAGGGAAATATCTGATTGTGCCGCCGGACTACGAAGGCCCATTGCCAGAAGGGGAGTTTAACGTCGCCCACTCCAAGACCACACACGGCGTGTGGTTCGCGCGCGCGTTCATCGAGAACGGCAACGATCCCAAGCCGGTGGTGGAACAGATCAAGAAACTCACCAAGGTCTATCCCTACAAGGCTGGCGGTGTCGGCACACCAATCGCCGAATTCTTGGCGGGCAAGGCCAAGCTTAGCGCGGTCACCCCGCCACCGCCGACCGCGTTCCATGAAGGCAGCGGCAAGGTGATGAACACCATTCCGCCGAACGACTTTTCATATTTCGAAATGTTGAACGAAGTGGTGCAGCAGGAACCGGCCACCAGCCTCGACCCCGAGTTGATGGGGCCAATCGCCGCCATCGGGATCGTTAAGGGCAAGCCCTTTGCACTTGATGCGCGAATGAAGAAAATTCTCATGGAAGCGCTGGTGGTAGCCAATGCGACGTCACGCAGCCTGTTCATGAGTCCGCGCGATAGGTCATGGTATTACTACGACAATGCGAATTGGCAGAACATGCTGTTCGCCACCGGCCACGAGTTCGAAACGCCGATTCCGCAGATCACGCCGGAGGGAGTGAAGCCTTTCCCTGCGACCGGTTACCGCCAACTGGATGCGCGTTCAGCCTTCTTCTACGGCGTCACCGGCATTACACCCGCGATGGCCATGCGACTACCCGGCGCTGGTTCCACGTATTTGTGGACCATGGTCGACGCTCAGAATAACTACTTCGATGGCGCCAAGACCTACAAGGTCAGCCTGCCGAAGGACATCCCCGCAGAAAAATTCTGGTCGTTCACGCTTTACGACAACATGACTCGGTCAATGCTCGACACACCACAGCGCTATCCGCGCTCCGGCAGCCAAAGCTTCCCATCACCGGCTGCGGAGCCAAACGCTGACGGGACGACGACGGTCTACTTCGGGCCGCAGCAACCTAAAGGAGTGGCACGCGGCAACTGGATCCAAACCATGCCCGGCAAAGGCTTCTTCCCATGTCTGCGCCTCTATAGCCCGCTAGAGCCCTTCTTCACCAAAACCTGGCGTCCGAGCGAGGTCGAGTTGGTGAAGTAATCGAACTTCGATTTTTGAACAGCGTGGATCGGTTCCTACAGGGATCGGCTTCACGCACTCAAACGCGAAGATCACAGCCTTGCACATCCCAGAAACCTTCAACGAATGGTTGCGGTAGGGAAGGCAGTTACCTGCCGCCGCCCGCCCAGTTCCGTACGTGCGGAACTACCGCATACGGCTCCTGACTTGGTTCGTGACGCGAAGCGATTCTCAGGATAAGGATGTGCAATTCCAGGTTTTGGTATGTAGAGGTCGGCAAGGTGTCCGTAGCATGACCTTTGAAGCCGGTGACGCTGGCTGCGTCGCTTGAGGGCTTGCCGCCATAGACGGCATACTGCCAATCGAAAACCACCCAGACGTATCAGGTTCCCCGGTGCGGACACCTTTCCCAGTACCGGGGTATTCACGACTTGTCGCAGCGCCCAGCATCCCTAGCGCTTTAATCTACTATACCGGCGACCAGCGGTTCGAGCGCTACAACGTCGTCCCCGTCTACGCAGCGCGTCCGCATGAATACCTTGACGCGACCAGGACGAGATTTTGGCTCGGAACCGAGTGCAGAATGCAGGTCATCGTGCCAAGGGTGGTGTCTGCCTCCAGTGCACGGACGGCGTCTCCTGTGCACAGACAGTTGATTGCCCTCACTGGCGGTCTGTCCCGCGCCGCAGGCCGTTCAGCGCGGACGACCCTCCGCCGGCGAGCCGACCGGATGGCGGTTGAGGAAGGTTTCGATCTGCGCTTTCCACGGGTTGCGGTCCAGAACGTTGGAAAACTGCGACGGAAACGGGTAAATCCCGGGCTGGCGCATGAAGGCTTCCAGTGGCGAACTTGACGGGCCGCTGCGGGCGACGTTGTCCGGGTCCTGCTGCGGCGACGGGCCGACGGTAGGCACAGGGAAGGTTAGAGGCGGTGCAGGCAGGGTCGGGTCAAGCGACCTTCTCATTTTTCTTCACCATCACTATTGCCGCTATCGCCATGGGTTTGGCTCTCACTGGGCTTGATTGGACGACAGCTTTGAGTGGTGCCGCTACGGCGGTGTGTAACGTCGGGCCAGGGCTTGGCACGATCATTGGTCCGGCAGGTAATTTTTCATCATTACCTGATACTGCCAAATGGTTACTGACCGTAGGCATGCTCCTTGGGAGGCTGGAAATCCTGACAGTGTTGGTGCTCGTAACTCCTGTTTTCTGGAGATATTGAGCTTCACACCTATGAGTCGTATCACGCACGTTTTCGGTCTCCACTGGCCAGTTTAAACGGGGCATGGGTGACGAAATCAAATCCTCACTTTGCATGAGGAATATGTATTCCGCCTCACCCTAAATCCTAAAAGGAACGTTTCCTATGTCTCGTTTGGCTGAATTTCGCAAGCTTGAACAACAACTGACTGATCAGTTGGCCGAGCTTGAGTCGATGAAAGGCGATTCAGGCCTGCAGCGAGAAATGGACTTTGAAAACAAGCTCCGAGCCTGCTGGGTGGGTACGGCTTCAGTCTGCGTAACGTCATCAACTTACTTGATCCTCACGCCAGTAGGCGTTCCAGAGGTGAAGCCGCAGCGAAGGTGGTCCACAAAGCTCGCAATGTGAAGATCTACAAGAACCCGAATTCCGGTGGGTTGATCGAAACCAAGGGTGGTAATTTGTAGTGGCCAACTAATCCCGAACACGACGTTAAGTTTTTCCCGGCCTGAGTTGGCACAAGGCTACCGTTGAATGGGTGGGGGCCGGATGACTGAAGACACTACCGTTCGACGGTAATTATGTGAGCTTGAATCTTGCCGTCCACAACGCCAGAGCCGAACCGACTTGTTATAGCTGTTGTCACGATGTCGGTGGCCTGGAGCAAGAGTGAAGGACCGCGCGTCTCGATTTCGTTACGAAGAGGTGTGCCTTGGCAGTACGCCACCGCAGGAATACGCGGCGAGTCCGCGCGACTGTGTGCGGCCAGCGTGGTGATCCCGGGCAAATGAGTAAATCCACTGCGTGCAAGATCCTGAGCGCAAACAGAAGTAGAATGGTAGCCGTGCGGAACTCGAGCCATAAATCGCGGTGGATCGTCCGGGAAGAGAGTTTCGAGCGCCTGAGTCACAGTGTCGGCGAACTCGTTCTGGTCAATTCGATCCCACACGTTAAATATGAATAGCCCACCGGGTTGAAGGACACGCCTTGCCTCGGAGAAAGCTTTTAACTTGTCAGGGAAGAACATAACCCCGAACTGGCAAACGACCACGTCAAAGGCCTCATCGGGATACGGTAGTTGCATCGCGTTGGCTTGGCGCCACTCTACGGGGCGGCTCGAGCCTCTCGCAGCGGCCTGATCGAGCATGGGTTGATTCAGGTCCGTTGCGACTATCGCTACTTCCGGCGGCAAAGTATCCGCAAGATGGCGCGTCACGACACCGGTACCCGCCGCAATTTCTAGCACGCGAGAAGGTTGGCGAAGTGCGATACGAGAAGCCAGGTCAGCAGCGTAGGGCTCGAAGATGAGCGGTACCATGTATTGTTCATAGAGCTGCGGAATCGACTCGGCGAATAGTCTGTCGACGTCTGAGGGATTCATGGTGATCACCCTATGCTAAGTTGCGCTCTAACCGTATTTAAACGGCCCCGAGGATACAGAGTAGTTGTTTTCATTCCTTTATGTTTTCTGCAACCTACACTATGAGTTTTCGCTTCTGGCCGTTTCTGATGAAAAAGTGATCCTGTCAGGTGATTATTCGCTGCCGGATGTACTGAATAGGATCTACCATGATCAACTGGCCCTGAGGTGGCCGTGATGGAGCTGATGCTCTGGGTGGAGAAGCGGGGTTCAGCAGAAGTAGACCTTGTCTTCGCGCGAATTATTGACATGCTTTCATTGCCTAAACGGCAGGGCATACGTTATTAGCATTGGAGTCAGAATGAGCCGTAAGTCAAGTCACCGTGATGACGCCGCCGCTGCTAAGTCGCACGTCTCCTCCGAGAGTGGGGGACCACTGCCCTCGGTGCCTGATCATCTGGATTTAGCCGACGTTCTCGATGCGCTCCCCGAAGCTGTTTACACCACTGATATAAACGGCCTCATCACCTTTTATAATAAGGCGGCAGCTGTTTTCTGGGGCATCGAACCACAACTCGGCCACAGCGAGTTTTGCGGCTCCTGGAAACTCTACTGGCCCGATGGCACCCCTTTACCTCATGACCAATGCCCCATGGCCATTGCCTTGAAAGAACAGCGTCCCATCAGAGGGCTAGAAGCCATTGCCGAGCGGCCGGATGGCACGCGCATCCGCTTTCTCGCGTTCCCCTCACCGATTTTCAATGCAAATGGGACAATGATTGGCGCCGTCAATATGCTGGTCGATCTTACGGAGCAAACGAAAGCCGATGAAGCAGCACTGAGACATGACGCCATTGTCGAGTCTTCAGACGACGCCATTATTGCTAAGGACTTGATGGGTAGGATCATCAACTGGAACAAAGGCGCCCAAAGACTCTTCGGTTACACCGCCGAGGAAGCCATTGGTAAACCGATTGCCATGCTCATTCCCCAGGATCGAGCCAATGAAGAGCCAGGCATTTTGGAGCGCATCCGTCGCGGCGAACGCATCGAACATTATGAAACCATCAGAAGACGCAAAGACGGCAGCCTCGTCGAGATCTCCCTATCGATCTCCCCAATCCGAAATAAACAAGGCTTTATTGTAGGCGCGGCGAAGATCGCCCGCGACATTACCGAACGCCGCCAGGCAGAAGAGCAGAAAAATCTACTCATCCGGGAGATGGATCACCGAGTGAAAAACTTGTTCACACTGGCGAGTAGTGTTGTGGTGTTGAGTGCTCGTACAGCAACGACATCCGCGGGGCTCGCATCCGCCATTTCTGAACGACTGAACGCCTTGGCGCGCGCGCATACCTTGACCATCCCATACGGTGCCAGGAAGCAGCAGCCTACTACGTTGCATACGCTCATCAATACGATTCTTGCACCTTATGCTACTGGCCACAGCGAATCGCGCGCTGTCGTGACCGGCCCCGACATTTCCATTGCGGGGAATGCTGTAACCAGCTTCGCACTATTGCTCCATGAATTTGCCACCAATGCCGCCAAATATGGAGCCCTCTCAATACCTGAAGGGCGGTTGGACGTCTCCTGCAGCAACATAGGTGATTTTTTCACCATCGACTGGAACGAAAGTAATGGGCCACCGATTGAGTGTGAGCCTAAGGCAAGCGGTTTCGGGACTTTTTTGGCGAAAGCTACAGTGCGCGGGCACCTTGATGGCGAGATTTTTCGCGATTGGAAGCCCGACGGATTGTCACTCAGGTTAACGTTTCCAGCAAAGTCGCTGCAGGAGACTTAGGGCAGTGCGCGAGTTCACCGCTATGACGTAATCGATCCCGAGGGCATCAAGCTTGGCGAGCTGCGCCAGGGCCGCTATTTCGAGGGAGCCAGGGAAGTGGGCATGATCGAAGGCGAGGTGTTCCATTACAACGGCGAGCCGGGCGGCAAGCTGGAGGGGCTGACCCTGACGCGTAACGATCCGCCGGGCGAGCTGTCAGTCTCGGGGGGGCTGAATGATCGGCGAGGCGATTCAGGAAGATGTGCTGCGAGCCCTGGTCAGTCAGCACGCGGTACGTGAATGTCTGGTAGCCAAGGCGGATACGAAAGTCGTTGTCGTCGAGGGTCGAGCGCCACTGCTGAAGTGTCAGCGATAGGTGACAGCCATGGACCATCAAGCCAAGCTGATTTCCCTGCAGTTTATTAAACCTTTCGTGAAGGGCAACAAAAACGATTTCGTCGATGCCGAAGCGATCTGTGAAGCCGCGTCGCGACCATCGATGCCGCTTTGTTTCGCCTAAGACCGAGGCCCAGCAGACGCTTTCTGTTTTGCACCGTCTGCGGGAATCGCTGGTGGGTGAGCGCAGCAAGGCAGTCAACCAGATGCATGGTTTGTGCTGGCGTTCGGCGTCAGCCTTCCGCAAGGGTTGGCAATGATGAAGCGCTTAGCCAGCGTTCTGGCGCAGCACGAACTGCCCGTGCGGCTGACGCTGCTGTTACAGCGTCTGCACGATCACTCTGTCTACCTGGATGAACAGATCAAGGCGCTGGATAAAGAGCTGGTTTGGCCAGCTTGCCGACGATGATTTGGGCAAGTGTTTGCTGGGCATACCGTGTGTTGGGCCAATCACCGCCAGCCTGCTGGCTGTGGCAATGGGCGCTGCCCAACAAACTGGCGCGCATCGCCTGGGCAATAGCGACCAACCATACCGAATATGAAGCAGGACCAAGCACCATGGCTGCCTGACTCTGCGTTCACCTTTCAGGTTTTGCAACAGATGAAATGAACGGCCTACCGGCCTGGCGAAGATCCTGACAGTGAAATCGGCTAGCTAGAAAAGCCAAGCAAGTTTTTAAGGTTCGTCAGGCGCGACTCTCATCGTGGCGCGGGGCATACCCGAATTAGTCGCCGGATAGATTTAAGCAAGCCAACCACTTCAACCGGTAATCAGTATTGCAAAAATGGGGGTGACCATAGATTTCACTGGCTAGGCGTTCTGCTTTGAAATGGAATTGGATGCCGCAACGTCAAGCCTTGGTACTGGGCCTGCCATAGAAATGAGTGGGTTCTGGCAACACAATCACACTACTTGAACGGCTACCATTACCCACACAGAGGATGAGCGAGACATTGCAATTGCTGCCGCATAGCTGGCAGCCTGCCTAATCACGCAAGGTGTGATGCGAACGCATACGCTCATCCCAATTCATGTTCACAGGGCGCTCCTTTACCGGATTAATCGTGGGTTTGAAAATCCAGTGTAAGCGTTATTTGAGGAGCGGTAAGACAAAGGACAATTTTGGTAATGCGGGGCAGGAGGAGGGTTGGAGCTAGCTTCGCTGCTACCTTTTGGCAGAATGATTTGCCGAGTAACAAGGAGCAGCAGTGCTGACGCATTCGAGGTCGTTTCGCAGATCGGGGAGCTGTAGTAAAGTTTCTGACTTATGAAGGATGTAGAGAACCAGTGGCGGCGTACGCTGGAAAAGACAGCATCGACTCGGTCGGTGGGTGCTCGTAGGTTGAGGAAAGAACGGCACTGAGTCGATCGCCCAACAGGTTCCAGGCACACTTCTTCTCTTCGGCATAGTCGTGATGCAGGTAGTGGCGCCTCACCCGAGAGCCGGCCAGTACATGATTTTGGCAGCGATCGATGACGTCCAGGCTGACACCCAAAGCCTGCATCATGGTCGCGCCCGTGCGGCGCAGGTCATGCGGCGTCCAGTCGCCGTTTTGGCCGTCGGCAAGGACCAGGGTATCGTCATGGCACCGTCTGGAGAGGGCCTTGCGGTTTTTGAACCGGGCCTGGCGATCGCCGACCTGTTTGCTCACCACTTTCACGTCCACATGCCCATCATCCTGCTTGTTCGGAAAGCACCATTGGGAGTCTCCCGTCAGGGTTTTGAGTTCCTGAAAGAAATGCAGGGCAAAGGGGGAGAGGAAGACATGGTGGTCCTGCTTCTTGCCCCGGGTGCCCTTGACGTTTTCACTGGGGAGGAACCAGGTCTGCTGGTCCAGATCGACATTTTTCCATTCGGCCTGCAGCAACTCGCCAATCCGGCACAAGGTGCCCAGGCTGATCCAGAGCGCGAGTTGAGTTTCTTTCTTTAACGGCCGAATGCCTTCGTACTTTTGTCCGACGGGGAGGGCGTTGTAATCGACGGTCATTTGCTGGAAGCGGTTGTGCAATTCCAACAACTCCGCCGGGGAAAGGATGCGGCTTCTTTCCGCTTCGTAGTCGGCAGGGATCAATGGGGAGATGTCGACCAGTTCAGTCGGATCACCCTCAACCAGTAACGCCCGCCAAGGTTGGCGCTTTCTGGCCCAACTGAACATCTGAGTGAGGTCCGCGAAGAAGCTGATGGCTTGCCGGTGAGCGCCGCGGTTGACCACGGAACGGATCAGCGCCCGAACATCGTGTTCGGAGACGCTGCTCACTGCGGTCTTACCGAGTGCCGGAAAAAGGTCCTTGTTAAAGCGTCGTTGCAACTCGGCATTGCCGTCTTTACGCGCGACGCCATCCAACAGCCAGGCCTTGGCCAGATCCTGGACGGTCAGCGTTTGCACCTTTGTCGTTTTTACTTGTTCGGTCTCTACGTTAGCCGCGGCGTATGCCTGTGCCTTGGCGGTTTTCTTGTGTTCGTTGGGATTGATCTGCTCGTCAATGAGCGCTCTGGCCTGATTACGCGCCTTGCGGATGTCTGTCAGGGATTTGCGCGGCCAGGTTCCGCAGGCGTACTCTTTGTTCTGGTCGCCCCACCGGTAACGATAGAAAAAGCTGACCGACACACCGTCCTTGCGGACTGAGATTCGACCGGCGAGATTGCCATCCTCCCTGAGGATTCGGCCTGCATCATTGGCGGTCAGCGACTCGAGTTCTTTGATGGTAATTTTAGCCATGAAATAGACTCCCCCTACTTTTCCCCCCACAAAAACGTCGGCTCTTGATGGACGTTACTGGACTCTCGTAGAGCAGAACACCGCTGGAGCTCAAGTAAATACTAGCTTAGAAAAATCCAGAGTAAAATTTTGGAAGCTTTCAAGAAGTATGAAAAAGGAGATGGGGTGCTAGGGGTCGAGTGTTCGAATCACTCCGTCCCGACCATATTTCCTGAGTAAAATCAGACAGTTAAGCCGATCAGAGATCGGCTTTTTTGTGCCTGCGCAAAACCCGCGCAAAACTGGCGCAAAACTATCCGGTGATTTCGTTGATATTCAGGTCCGGAATTGCCTCGGACCAGATGATTTCCTCGTGGTCTCGCTGGTAGTTTTTGGTCATGCCCTCGCTCGCATGCCCTGCGATTTTCTGCCCATCCTTTCCGGCTTTCTTGTAGAGATGCAGCGACAGCGCTCGCACTTCGTGGAAGCCCGGCATTTCTTCTTCCTTCCATCCCTTGTAGCATTCCGCCGCCTCACGGGCTTCCTTGAACGCTCGAGTCAAATATCGCTCTTCAACCTTCGTCCAGTGGTCCTTGGTCTGTGCCTGTTTCTGTTTCAGGCGATCGGGCTTGCGGTGCACTAGGTACGGCGAGACAACATCGTCACGGCACCGACTGATGACTGCTTGAAGTTCCGGCGTCACCCGAAAGCGAATCCATGCCGCGTCGCTGGCCTTGTAGGCATTTCCCAATTGCATCGGTGAGTGACTTTTTCGCCGCCTCCCAGTCGGTGATGATCTTGCCCTGCTGGAGCAGTACGAACGGCGTGTGCCCATAATGCTGGACCGTGCACTTCTGTCCGTCCTTGCCCAGGTACCACAGTTCGATTTTCAACGTGTGTAGCTTCGCGTTGATGCGCGGTGCCTCCGGCCATTCCTTTGTGGGCGCTTGGAGAGGCCCACCCTCATCAAACCGGTCCTCAAGTACAGTCCAGCCCCAACCTTCTCCGCATGGGCCGAAAACCTCTGTTGCCTTGCGCATGAGGTAGGTCGGCTTGATGGCTGTGCCTTTGAAGCCCCCCATACCGGTGAAGTTTTTAGTTGCGCTGGGGTCGGTGGTGTCGACTTGGTCCAGCGCTACCGACTTGCCGTGAGCTCGCGGCGCTGTGACGTTGTCGCCGCAGATCAGCGCGTTGATTGCGTCATGGAGCCAATCAGGTCCCTCTGGAGTATCGAGAAAGTCGGTCATGGCCTTGTCTCCGTTTCAAGTCGGCGCGCCAGGGCGCAGGCTTCGTTGTGGTCGCGGCGGAAGCCCAGCACCTTGCCAGTCTGGCTATCCACCACATGGAAGAACTCACGTCCCGCAGGTTTCACCGTCAAGCGAAGTATGGTCACCGGCAACTTCCTATTGATCAGCCGGTAGAACTCAGCTGTGGCGAGAAGGGAACGCTGATGCAGGACATCGACGATATCGCGACGGGTCTGAATGCTTAGGTGCATGTTCGCCTCCAGGGTGGCGGATGTTGATCCAACAAAACTCGGCTGCACTCATCCATTCCGCTGGTTGCCGTTGGGCGCGGAGGGGAGTGCATGCGGGTGGTGTCGGGGGAGGGGGCCGGTTACTTGTCCGGCGCTGATGTCATCAGCAGATCCTGTGGGCTATACCCGCTGCGGGGCGCTGACAAAGCGCGCTCTCCGGGGCCGATATTCTCTCGTCGTCCCAAGCGCCCAGCGCTGTAGTGGCTGGGACTACTGCTGCGCGGCAGCGAGTGCTTACTGGTGCATGGCTGCAAATCCTCCGTGCTGGGTTTCAACTGCGGCAGCGTGCTCTGGCAGTTGGGTGCAGGTGGGCGGTTATAGGCCGCAGTTTCGTCCGCATCGGGGTGTGATCGTCATCGTGATGGCGTCGGCAGCATGCTTCTGGTGCAACAGAGAGGCCGTTTGAAGATTCAGATCACACCCCCAATACGCTCTCATCGAGAGATCGGGCAGTTAAAGTCAGGCCGACCTGGCGCTGGTTGTTGAGCCCGTCACGCAAGAGGCTGGTAGCATCAGCAACTCTCTTCAGAGCATGGGATTTCTATGCACCAAGTTGTTGCTAGAGCGCTGGACGTGATCGCATTAGAAAGCCACGAACCGGAGTACACAGAGGCTTTCAATGCTGTGCAGGCAGTTGTGACCGAGTTTGGCGAGCTAGATTTGGCTGATCGACTTTTTGCCAATATCCCTGAGTCGATTCCATCTCTACTGGTGGCCAAACTCTTTGACTTGCTGGCTTGGCAAACAGACGACAACGGCTCGGCGATGACTCGCACTATTGAGCGTTGGCTTGCTGAAGGTACCAATCTGCGCAAGGTTCAGATCGCTCTCAATCTAGACGTCTACCCGTTTCGGGACGAGCGCCAGATGTATCGAGTGCTATCCCGTGTGGCTGAAGCCCATCCGCAGGTGGCTGAGAAGTGCCAGCAGCTGATCAGGTCTCGGCAAAATCGATAGCACCTGGTCAACATCCCAAAGCCCACTCATCGAATGGACAGAGGTGATGCTTCATGCTGCGAAGAGCTCATGCTGCACCGGTCGCGTCGTGCACCGCTGAAGGCCGGAGCGCACAGCCAACTCAAGTTCCTCTACGTCGTCCTCAAGCACCTGCCGGCACGGGAAGACTGAGGGGATCATTTCTACAGCCGCTCGAAGCTCTTCGGCCTCGAGCTGCAAGCGCGGTATTACCAGATGGCGCATGTTGCCGACCGTGCTGATATCGAAACTGCAGTTGAAGCAAAGCTCGATGTATTCCTTTATGAACTTGGGCATTTCGTATCTCCCGTTAATTTCCAATGCCGCCTCGTCGAAGCGGCATCAGTAAGTCTGTGGGTGTTTCATCTCCACCACGCGCATCGCCCGATTCATATCTCTAATCCGCGTCACACATTTCGTGCCCGGTGTTCTTCGCAGATCGGCTTGCGTGGTTTCGCGTACTCACATCTGGTGAGTACTGATACCTTATTCGCAGCTTCAATCAGTTGGTCCAGCTCTGCTGCCGAGTAGTGACTGGTGATGCTGCCGTTCTTGTGTCCGAGCAATGCCTTTCGATCCTCTTCGGTCACGCCTGCTGCCCGTAGCCTTCTGCCAAAGGTGTGCTTCAAGTCGTGAACCCGGATCCTGGTGAACCCGTCATGCGGTGCTCGAAGATGCTTTTCGAGCCACTTCTTGGTCGCCCTGATCCTAGCTCTCTTCCAGGCCGAGTCGTTCATCCGGTGAATCATGGTGGGCTCACCATGTTCGTTCGGCATCCCAAATGGGAAAACGAAAAGCTTGTGCTGTCCGCGCTGCTTTTCGATGATCGACTTGGCAACACTGTTCAATATCACCAAGCGTTCGTCCCGGTTCGCCAAGATGACTGATGTTATCGATATCGCGAACGACCAGGCCGAGTACTTCCTGCAGGTGGCGTTGGATCGAGCTGAGCCATGTACGTCGCTGAAATGTGGATGGAAGCCTGGTCCTTTACTTCCAGCAGGAACTTGGTGGAAGCCTCCCGCCAAGTCCTGACCTGCTTTACCCCGTAGATCTTCTGTTGGCGCAGGTTTTCGAGCAAATGAATCAGGAACTGTTCTGCTTCCGCCCGGTCACGAGTGCCAGTACTCGTTTGAATTCGCTCTCCTCGGTAGATTTTGTCGATTTTCCAGATGCCACTCGGCATTTGCTGTAGGCCTGAGATTGCTTTTTGGGCCATGGCGTTTCTCCTTTTGCTCCACCACGGCGCTCGCTGCGGGGCTGATTGTTGTCTTGATTGGCGACCTTTTCAATCGACTTGCGCGCGACGTAGGCGTCGGCCCAGGCATCCAACTCGAAGCGATCAAACCCAACACCTTGTTTTCCAATGGGGAACTCACGAATGTGTGAGTACTCACTGCGTTTCCTCTCGGGTTAAGGGTTGCCAACCACTCAGTTTCTCCAGGCGAGCAAAGACCCGCCGCGTTGTCGGCTCTCGCAAATTTGGTGCAGGCTTTGGGTTTGCCGTGAGGCAAAGGAGAAGTGATGTAAATTTAGCAATTGCTAAATAGCTAGTTAATACATTTTGCTAAATGACTTTTTGCTAATTTTTGGAGGACGCGGCGAAATCGATGCAGTGCTACTCGTAGTGGCGATTTAATGGTGATAAATTCCGCGCCGCTAGCAAGCTGTACGGGCGATAAGGGCGCGTGTAGTCCTGGGCGCGGCGGCATCAGCTTCACCGAACCTCAGACCAGCACTTTTTCTGGCCAGTGATGTATTCGTGCTGAGCGGGCGCGAAACCAATTTTTTCCTAAGGCAAGGACGCACAAATGCGGTTCGCAATAACAATCGCCACGATCTGCTTGGCTCTCACTGGCTGCGGCCATATTCCTTACGAACAACCGGCAGACCGAGCCAACCTTGAGCGCGACCTTCGTCTCAATCCAAGCGATATCGTTACGATCGTTGAAATGGCCTGGTGCGAGCGCCTCTACGGAGATTCTGTACCTTGCCGCCGCTCGGATGCTTTGGTGGTACTAACACAAACTGACCTTCTGGTTACCGAGTACGCAGGGAAAAAATATCGCCCCCTCATGCGTATCAAACCAACGGAAGTAATGTGCGCTCACTTAAGTGAAGGCATAGAAAAAGCGCCGAATTTTCTTCTATTCACCCGAGAGAAGGCGTACGAATTCTGGCTCCAATGGCCCGACGTAAAAACCGATTTCGCGAAAAAGAAACTGATCCTGAATCGGATGGTAGTGTCCGGTCGGAAATCATTCACCGGCATTGAGGGTGGTTTTATCAAGGGGACAGACCGCGTGGCTTTCGGTGCTGGTACGGTTCCTGGCACTACCATCCCCGTCATCTCCAGAACACCCATTCTTGAATTCTTCAACCCCTGCCCTTAGCACGGGATGGACCGGAAGTGCACCATGCCTTCACAAGCGAACTTCATCGTGACGATCTCTAGCGCATAGCGTCATGTCCGAATTATTTGAGTTCATGTACAAGCTATTTGATCTGCTGTGCCAATTATTTCAGCTCAGCAACGATTACACCCCTTCGCGCAGAAAGCGCGTGTTTTCACGCGGATTTGTTATTTTCCTCATCCTGGTGGCTGTCTTTGAAATTGCGATTTTGTCGGCTTGGGCTCGGCACCGGTAAGCAATAAATAAAGGATCGGCTGACTGCATACGCCGATGAGATCAAAGTGACGCAACAACCAGGACGCTTAAATAGATGGCAGATATCATCCATGGGCTCGATGGTCCCAGAACAGCCCAGCAGGAGCTGTTTTACGACCTTGAGGATGCGACCGCAGTTATCGGCTGGTCAGTGGCTGAATTGAACAGCATGGCTGCCAGCGGTAAATCGCCTGATGAAGCCATTGCGCTTATGAAGATCTCGGCTCTACTGAAGGCTCAGCAAGAAAAAATCCGCAGCCACGCTGACGAGGTTAAGGCTGGAAGGATTGTGCGGGACAAGGCCGAGTAGGAAATGCAAGGGATCGGGTCATATGACCTTCACAGGGGAGTGGAGCAGGTGACAAGCATCAAGTTCAGTTACAAAGATTCAAAAGGTGACGTGAGTGAGCGGGAGCTGATTCAGTGGTCGGAGAACTCTATTTATATCCAGGGGCGATCCGCCAGCGATTCATTCCCAAAAACGTTTCGGAAGGATCGCATCATCAAGGTCTTGTTTGGAGCGGAGTTACTACTGCACGATGCCGCACCTCCTGCCCCGAAGCTCCAGCCAAAGCCCAAAGCGTCTGCCCTCGCAGCATTGGAAGCCGCCTTGAGCGCTCCACAGCCGAAGACGCCACCTGGCGGAATCAATCAAATTCTTTTCACTGGCTTCGTGGCTGCGTATCGAGCTGAGCTGGAGGAGAAGGCCTTGGGTTTCGGGCTGAAGGTCATGAGCACTCCAGGTAAAACACTGACTTTTCTCTGTTATGGCGACAATGCAGGGCCGACAAAGGTTGCGAAAGCGCTGGAGGCTGGAGCTTTTATCATTGATTCAGAGCAGTTTCTGAGATTGATCGCGACGGGCGAACTGCCTTAGCGACATCTGGTGAGACGGAAATTTGTAAAGCGATGGAGCTAAGGCTTAACCCGGTTAATAGTTGTCGCGACAACCATTAAAGGCGCAGCGGATCACCCAATCTGGGGGGGAGGGCGCCTAGGCCCATCTGGATCGAGGATTGATGACATGGCTCACTCACTTCAATACCAGATAACCGAATCAGTTCGCGTCGTTGAGATCGAGGTGGGTAAACTGCTCGATTTGGCAACAATGCTGAAGGACGCTGGAAATGATGTCTTGGCGACGGCTGTCTCGAACCAGGCGAATAAGCTGCTTGAGGCTGCGGTAGCGCTGAGAATCGTGATGGCAGGCTGACTGCTTATGCTTATGCTTATGCTTATGCTTATGCTTATGCTTATGCTTATGCTTATGCTTATGCTTATGAGATGAAGATGGGAAGAATTGTGCGGGCCAAGCCGGGGTAAACGGGGCGACGGAGATTTGTAGAGAAGGCCATACGACAAACGAGGGAGTAGCGAGAAGGAAGGGGGGGCGTGAAGGTATCCCTAATTGTGGATAGTTGGTCTGAACTCAATCTGTGATGCGTGGAGTACGTATGTGTTCCTTCTGGGGGCCTTGGTATTTTCAGTTTCCAGTTGCTCAAATCTTAGGTCGCGCGTTGTTTCTGTAAAGGCTGTACAAGGGGGGCGCTGATTGGCAAGAACCAACAACCTCCGCCTCCCCCTTTGCGTTTCGAGAGCGTACGCCTTACTAAACCACCGCTCCGAAAAGCGATCCCACCATTGCAGTAATGCCCATAGCCAGCGCACCCCAGAATGTCACCCGCCAGGCCCCGGTGATGACCTTGGCTCCGCCGGCCTTGGCGGCGATGGCGCCTAGTGTCCCGAGAAACACCAAGGACATGCCTGATATCCAGGGCACCACGCTGTGCTCCGGCGCGACAAACGTCACCGCCAGCGGTAACGCGGCACCCACCACGAAACTGGCGGCGGAGGCGAGGGCGGCTTGCAAGGGTTTGGCGGTGAGGGTGGCGCTGATGCCCAGCTCGTCCCGGGCGTGAGAGCCCAGTGCGTCATGGGCCATCAATTGATCGGCCACTTGATGGGCCAGTTCGGGTGATACGCCGCGATGCATGTAGATGTTGGCGAGCTCGATGTGCTCGGCTTTCGGGTCGCTCGACAGTTCTGCCCGTTCGCGGGACAGATCGGCCCGCTCGGTATCGGCCTGGGAATGTACGGAGATGTACTCGCCAGCGGCCATGGACATGGCTCCGGCCATCAGGCCCGCCATTCCGGTGACCAGCAATGTGGCGTGGCTGGCATTGGCGGCCGCGACGCCCATCAACAGGCTGGCGGTAGAGACAATCCCGTCGTTGGCGCCCAGGACGGCGGCGCGCAGCCAGCCGATACGATCGCTTCGGTGTGCCTCGGTGTGCCTGTGCATGAATTTCATTGTTTAACAGGACTCCCTGTCATTCGGCGGTTCACGTCGGACGGGTTCCGAGCGGGCCGGCAATCGGTGTCAGCGAGTTTCAATTTGCGCCTGCAACTGGCCGCCGACAATGGATATTTCTTTGAATTGTTCACCCTCGCGCAGCACGAACAACGCGTCCATGCCGCGTTCCTGAGCCAGACGTGGGCCCTCGGTTTCGCCCAGGACCATCAACGCCGTGGCCCAGGCATCGGCGAGCATGCACGAGGCCGCCACCACGGTGACGGCGGCGAGCGGGTTGCACAGCGGCGCGCCGGTGGCCGGGTTCATGGTATGAGCATAGGACTGACTGGCCACGTCCACCCAATGTCGATAGTCCCCGGAGGTCGCGATAGCGGCATCGCCAAGTTCCATCACGCCCATGACTTCACGCACGCCCCGGTGGGGCTTTTCCAGGGCCACGACCCAGCATTGGCCGTCAGGTTTGACGCCCCTGGCGCGCATTTCGCCATCGATGCCGACCAGGTAGCGGGTGATGCCCAAACCCTCCAGGCAACCGGCCAGTTCATCCACGCCGAAACCTTTGGCGATGCCACTCAAGTCAAGGTTCAGCGGCACGCGCTTGCGCGCCTGATTGCGTTGCGGGTCAACCACCAATGCGGCGCTGGCCAACAGCCGTGCGCGCAGCGGCATCGTGCCGATCGCCTGCTCTGTGATTGTCTGTTCCCCGGGGCCGAACCCCCAGGCGTTCACCAGGTCTCCGACAGCGATGTCGAAGGCGCCGCCCGATTGCTGACTGACGCGCAGTGCAGCAGACAGCACCGTGGCCAGTTCCTTGGGCACGGACACCCATTCCTGCTCGGGGGCGGCGTTGAGGCGGTTGATGTCCGAGTCGGGTTTCCAGGTGGACATTTGCTGGTCCACTCGGGCCACGGCGTGCGCCAGGCGATGGCCAACGTTGTCGGCATCGATCCCGGCCCCGGCATAAAACAAGGCGGTGTAGCGAGTGCCCATGGTTTCGCCGTTCAGGCTATAGCACTGCAACTCAGTAGACGTCTTCACGGTAGCGTCCTTGTGCCTTGAGGGTCAGCACACTCAGGTTGAGAGGCGCCAACACTTCATCGAAGGCCTGCATCACGCCTTTGGCCATTTCGCGGCTGCCACACACCAGCACCTGGGCACCTTTTTCAATCAGTCGGCGCAAAGCCAAGGCATCGCCGATCAGCCGGTCCTGAACGTAGCAGCGGTCCTGAGCCTGAGAGAACGCCGCGCGCAGTGCCGTGAGGCGACGGTCTGACAAGTATTGGTTGAGCTCCGGTTCATAGAGAAAGTCCGAGGTCGGGTTGCGCCCGCCCCAATACAAGTGCATCGGGTGCCTGGCCTTATTGTTGCGGATAAAACCGGCCAGAGGACCGATGCCGGTACCGGCGCCGATCAGGATCACCGGGTGCGCGCCTGACGCCGGACGAAATTGCGGGTTGGGCTGGATAAAAGCTTCGATCTGCGCGCCGATGTTCAGGCCATGAAGGAATTCCGAGCACATGCCACCGTTGTGTTTACGCACACAGATCTCCAGCACGCCGTCCTGGGAGCCGCTGGCCAGCGAGTAGAAACGCGGGATCGGGCTGCCGGGGGGCACAATCCCGACCAGGTCACCGGCCAGAAAACCCGGCAGCTCGCCGCAGGCTTTGAAGCGCAGGATGTGGGTCGGTGCATTCACCTGTTCGCCATAGGCAATCCTATCTGTCAGCTGCAATTGATGGGTACGCGGCTGCTGCGGGGTGTGAACCAGCACCAGATCCTGCCCCAATACTTCGCCCAACGCATGACCCCAGCGGGCAAACTCCTGAGAGGACTGGCGGTTGACGGTTTCCAACCCCAGCAATGGCGAGCCACCGGCCTGCAACATCGCGTCCTGCACCTGATGGGCGTACTGACAGAACTGCGCAAACTGACGGTCGCCCAGGCCCAGCACCGCAAAAGGCAGACCGGGCTTGAGGCCGGTTTTGGCCAGCCGCGCCAGGAACTGCGAAGCCGAGGCCGGCGCATCGCCGTCACCGTGGGTCGCGGTGAGGATGAACACCCGTTGGGCTTTGCGGTAATCACCCACCCAATCATTCATCGCCGCGCTGTGCACCTGATGACCACTCTGGTGCAAGGCGTCGTGCAAGGTTTTGGCAAAGCCCCAGGTGCTGTTATTTTCACTGCCCACCAGAATCACGCTGTCGGCGGAGTGGGCAGGGCTGTTGTGGCGGATATTCGGGCCAGCCTTACGGCGGCGCCACCACAACAGGATGCCGGTCACGCTCATCAACGGCACGCAGAGGGCGCAGAGTCCAAGCGGCAGGCCCAGCCACCAGAGGCCTTCGCCGGTGTGCAACTGATAGATCCATTCGTAGAGGTTGTGCATCGAGTCATGGGCTTGATAGGACAACAAGGCGCCGCTGGCCTGATCCACGTAGCCGTCGCCCTGGGCCGTGCGCAGGGAAAACACATCGTTCGGGTTGCCAGGGCTCGGGTAAACCAGCTCGCGCAGATCGTTGAGGTCGGTGGCCTGCAAGGCTTGCAGCGTCGCCACCGGCAAGGCCGGGCCGGCGCTGACGTGGGCGGGGAAGGCAGGCTCACTTTGACTGCCGTCGTTGATAAAGCCGAAAGTGGTGGCTGACATGTAGAGCCCGCTCAATGCCGACAGCAGCAGCCCGAGCAGTGTCAGTCGCCCGACTTCCGCATGCCAGCGCTGGCTGAAGGTGCCCCGCAACGGCCGCAGCAGGTTACGCCAGCCGCCCAGGCGCCGGGCCAGCAATAGCGTACCGGACACCGACAGCATCAGCATGAACAGCGCGCCGACACCCGCCACCCCATAGCCCGGCGTGCCAAGAAACAGCGAGCGATGCAGGTCTTTCACCCAGCGTGTGAACGAGGAGGGTTCGTGAGGTGCGAGGCCTTTGCCGGTCAGTGGGTCGACCTGTTCCGCCTCGGCCTGGCCGTTCTGGTTGTAGTAAACGATCACCGAACCGGACGCTGTGCGCTGGATCTGCTCCACGCCCGAAAAGTGGCTGGCAACGCGCCCGGCCAGTTGACCGACGTTCAGTTGTCCGGCAGGAGTGGACGTGCTGTGCAGGCGTTCCAGGGCCGGGTCGACAGACAGAATCGCGCCGCTGATGGCCAACAACATGACCAGCAGGGCGGCGATCAGGCCAGGTAGGGAATGGAACTGACGAAGCATGTTCAGCCTCCAGAAATGGCGGGTGCTACAGATCGTAAGTAAAGGACTCGACGTAGGTACTGCCGGTCGCCGGCTTGCCGGCGCCGTTGGATGTCAACGGCACGCTGACATCGGCACGAGCGTCGCGTTTGTCCTCGACGGCGCTGTCGATGCGGATCTGATACCCGGCATCAATCAGGGTGTCTGCCAGTTCGACGCTGACTTTGAGCGTGCGCCCACTGCCGACACTGGCGCCGCTGACCCCGTCAAACTCGCTCGGGTTCATTCCGCTGCCACGGGCCCAGTCGCCCAGGTGCTTGTAGTACTTGGCTTTCTTGCCGGCCACCCAAAGGGTTTTCTGGTATTGGCCGTTGGCGTCGGTGACATAGATCGCCAGATAGGCATCATTGCCGTTGTAGTCCTTGAGCTGCGTGGTCAAGGTCACTTCACGAGCCTGGGCCAGACCCGGCAGGGCAATGGCGCCGGCAAGGCAGGTGGCTGCGATGATCTTTTTCATGAGGGTGTCCTTTTGATCGTTAGGTCGAGAGCCTGGACCTGCTTGCTGACAGCAACCTGAAGCGCAGGGAAAACTCATCGACAGGTGAGGCGTCATTCGGTGAGCGGGCTGCCGAGGTAATCCCTGGCATCGCCGTCGTCGCGGAAATGGATCTCGAGTGTGCGCAAACGCAGCGAGGCGGGTGAGTAGCTGGCTTCGATGGCGTTGCCTTTTCGATCCAGCCCCTTGAGCTCGTAACAACCGTCGTCGACCTTGATGCGTTGCACGCTCCAGCCGTATTGCCGCTCGACCTGCTGACGCAAGGTTTCGCGCGGTTGCCAGTCGCTCACCGGGTCGCTGCAATCGTCATCGGCCAGGGCGTAACCACTGAGCAGCAGGCTCAACAGCGTGGCATTGGCAATAAAACCTGTTTTCATGATCTGTCTCCTGCCGAGGTCGGCGTCTGTGGCATACCCTAAGGTGCATTCCTGACAACCAGCTGAATCTTCAGATTCACGTCAGGTAAGGCGTTTAAGGTGCTGCACGACAACCATCACAGGAGCTGCCAGATGCGGGTTTTATTGGTCGAGGACGCACCCGGGTTGGGGGAGGCGGTGCGCGAGCAGATCGCCGATGACGGCCACGCCGTCGATTGGGTGCAGCGCCTGGACCATGCGCGCAACAGCGTGCGCACCACGCCTTACGACCTGATCCTGCTGGACCTGATGCTCCCGGACGGTCGGGGGCTGGATTTTCTGCGTCAGCAACGTTCGGCAGGGGACGTGACCCCGGTGATTATCCTGACCGCCCAGGATCAGATTTCCGATCGTATCGCTGGCCTCAACGCGGGCGCCGACGACTACCTGGTCAAACCGTTCGACCTGTTCGAGCTCTCGGCCCGTGTGGCGGCGGTGGCCCGGCGCTACAGCGGCAACCCCAATCCACAGATCAGACTCGGCGACTTGCAGGTCGACATGAGTGCCCGCACGGTGTTGCGGGCCGGTGCGACGGTGGACCTGACCGCGCGGGAGTGGGCGCTGTTCGAAGCGTTTGTGCAGCGCCCAAGCGCGCTGCTGTCCAAGTCGCAACTAGAAGAGCGGTTGTATGCCTTCGGTGCCGAAATCGAGAGCAACACCATCGAGGTCTACATCAGTCGGCTGCGTAAAAAACTCGGGCGCGACCTGATTGAAACCGTGCGGGGCATGGGCTACCGGTTGATGTCCGCATGAAGCCGTCGTCAAGCCTTCAAAAACGCCTCGGCCTGGGGCTGACGTTGGGCACGACCTTACTATGGCTGGCGGCCACCGTTGGCGCCTGGCTGGTGGTGCAACATGAATTGAACGAGGCGTTCGACAGCGCGCTGGAAGAGACCGCGCAGCGCATCCTGCCCCTGGCCGTGCTGGAAATCAGCAACCGGGAAAACCCCAGTGAGGCACAACATGTCGCCACCCTGAAAATGCACAAGGAATACCTGACGTATCTGGTGCGCGATGCCAAGGGCGAGATCCTGATGCAGTCCCACGACGCCAACCCGAAGATCTTCAGCCAACAACCGGCCGAAGGCTTTTCAACCACAAAAAAATACCGTCTGTACGGCGCCAGTGCGCTACGTGAAACAGTGTTTATCGAGATTGCCGAACCTCTGGAACACCGCCGTGAAGCGGCACGTGAAGCGTTGCTTGCCTTGTTGTTGCCATTATTGGCGCTGATTCCCATCAGTCTGTTAGGCACGTGGTTGTTTGTGCGCATCAGCTTGCGCAGTGTATTGGCCTATCGTCGTGCCGTGGAGACTCGTGGGGTGGGTGATCTGTCGCCGATCAGCGGGGCGCGATTGCCGGCGGAAATCGCACCACTGGCGGAGGCGGTCAATCATCTGCTGGAGCGCTTGCGCAAGGCTTTGGAGAGCGAACGCAGCTTTACTGCCAACAGCGCCCATGAACTGCGTACGCCACTGGCGGCAACCCTGGCGCAAATCCAGCGACTCCACCAAGAGGCGCCCGAGGGCCCGTTGCGAGTACGTGCGGCGAAAATCGAAAACGCGTTACGCGAGCTGGCGCGGCTCTCGGAAAAACTCATGCAACTGGCCAAGGCCGAAGGCGGTGGCCTGTTGTCCGAAACGCCTCAGGACCTCATTCCTTTGCTTGCCCATGTGGTTGATGAGTGGAACAACCGCAGTGGGCACCGGATCAAGTTGCAGCTGCCAAACCAGACCTGCGTGTACTCGACCATTGATCCGGACGCCTTTGGCATCCTGTTGCGCAACCTGATCGAAAATGCGCTGAAGTACGGGGCAGCGGATCAACCGATCGGTGTCAGTCTCACCGAACAGGCACAGCTACGGGTGGTCAATAGCGGCCCGGCGGTGCCGCAGTCGGTATTGCAGCACCTGACAGAGCGCTTTGTGCGCGGTCACAGTGAAATCAGTGGTTCAGGGCTGGGGTTGGCGATTACCAAAACCATCGTGCAGGGGGTCAACGCGAGAATGAAATTGTTTTCCCCTGCAACAGGTCGAAAGGAGGGGTTCGAAGTGTGCGTCTGGTTACCGCTTGCCTAGTTCCAATCAGGTCGTCAGGCGCCACTTGGCTTTTTCTCAGCGTCGAGAATAACGAGCGAAAGTTGAGTTCGGCGCGTCCACAGGCTCATTTCATTCGTGTCCTCTACTCCTGGGGTGTAGGCGCACTAGTGCACGGACGGATCGCCAAGATAGGCGGCGATCTCATTGACTGTGCTGCGTGCTGTGCGTGTTACACCGATCAGCGTGGCGGAAGCCGAACCTGTCCACTCGCCATAGCCCACCAGCCATAGTCTTGGTTCCTGGATCGAGTGAGTGCCGTCGACCTTAACGCGACCTTCAGTGTCGATCACCCCCAACGTATCCAGATGCTGAAGTGCGGGCCTGAACCCGGTACACCAAATGACCGCGTCCACTGCAGATTCAGATCCATCGGCCCACATCACGCCATCGCGAGTGAAACGTTCAAATGGGCGTACAGACTTGAGAGCATCACGCTCACGGGCTTCTACAACGGGTGGCACCATGACGATGTCTCCCAACCCGCCGACCGGCTGGTCAATGACTCGTCCCTCTTGCTGGGCCTTCAAGCGCTGAGTGGCGCGCTCGAACAGCACCCGTCCATCCACATCGTCAGGCAAAAAGACCGGTTCAGTGGCGGTTACCCAAGTGGTCTCGGCGACCTTGGATACTTCTGCCAGAATCTGCGCTCCTGAATTGCCACCACCCACCACCAAAACCTTCTTGCCAGCAAACGCTTGTGCATCGACATAGTTCGCGGAATGCAATTGCCGACCGGCGAATAACTCGGCATCAGGGTAGTGAGGGATATACGGATTGCTCCAGGTGCCGGTAGCGCTGATTACAACCTTGGCATCCCAATACTTGCCGTCAGAACTTACTCGTAAGCCAGACTCTAAACGTTCCACGGAAACGACCCGAACCGGGCGTTCCACCGGAAATTGGTAGCGCTGCTCATATTGGTTGAGATAGTCGATTACATGATTTCGTGTGGGATAGCCTTCTTGCGCGGGCGGCATCATCCAGCCGGGTATTGAACTCCAGGTGGCCGGAGAGAATAAGCGCAGCGAGTTCCAGCCATGCCGCCAGGCACCACCGGGCTCTTCCTCTGCGTCGAGGATGACGAACGAAAGTCGAGTTCGGCGCAGGAAATACGCTACCGCCAAGGCTGACTGACCTCCACCGATAATGACTACATCTCGTTGGTCGCTGGGCGAAGGAGTCATGGTGGAAACCTAAAGTCGATGCTGGGCGGTAGCCAGTATAGCGACCCAAGTTTGAATCCAACTGATCTAGCTCATAGGTTGAGGAGGCTGATCGACATTGATTAAATGTTTCGAATGACTGCCGGCGAGGACGCTCCCGCTACCAGCAGTCCCCAGGACAGGCCGCCTACCACACGGGTGATGGGCTATCCCGTCTCTTTGGCTATCGGAGACGCAAGTACTGTTGTCATCTACAACAATCTGGAGCCTTCGTTTGACTAACGTCAACCGGAGGTCGGTGTTGACGATTCTGGGATGCCGGGATTATTGTTGCAGCTAACAACTAAATTGTGACGGTTATGGCAAAGGGTAAAAACGAGCAGTTAACTCAGGATTCTGAAGACTTGTACGAGGCGTTGAACCAGCTCGTTCGCGTCCATCAGTTCCGTGATCGAGATCGGATCTGCTGTTACGACGTATCGGTAACCCAGTGCTATGCGGTCGAAACGCTGGTCAAAAGGGGGGCATTGCGCCTTCAGCTCTTGGCGGAAGAAATGTTCTTGGACAAGAGCACGGCGAGTCGCGTGATCGATACCCTGGAACGCAAAGGGTATGTGTCCCGCGTTGAGGATGATGAGGATCGGCGAGCGGTGCGAATTCAGGCAACGGATGCTGGACGTGAGCTATACGCGAAAATCAGGGCTGATCTGATTGCCGAGGAGCGAGCGATGATCGAGAACCTCTCGGCCGAGGCCAGGCAGGGAGCGTTGAGTTTGCTCAGGCAGATTACGCGGGCCACAGAGATTCGCTGCGGGCTTGTGAGCGAGTGCTGCCCAGCCGTGAAGAACAAGGATTGAAAAGGGAAGAAGTTCCCTTTTTTTGCCAATAATGTTGTTACTACCAACGTAGTGGAGCTCCAATAATGCGAGTTCGTTTAGCTGGGCCCAGGGATGCCGTTTCAATAGCGGCCATCTACAACCAAGGGATCGAGGAACGTAGCTCTACGTTTGAAACGCACCCTCGAACTTCGGCAGATATGCTTGATCGCATCCGCTCAATGGAGCGTTATCCAGTATTGGTCTTGGTCGATGAGGCGGATCAGGTTGTGGGATGGGCAGGACTCAGTAGTTATCGCGCTCGTGCCTGTTACGACGGTATTGCGGATTTTTCCATTTACCTGGACCGCAGTGTTCGCGGCCAGGGGCTCGGCAAGCAGTTGCTTCAATCGCTGCTGGAGGAAGCCGAAGCTCGCGGATTCTGGAAAGTCCTTTCACGCATTTTTACCTTCAATCACGCCAGCATTGCATTGTGCAAAGCCTGCGGTTTCCGCCAAGTGGGTGTGTATGAAAAACACGCCTGCCTGGAAGGACGCTGGCTCGACTGCGCGATTGTCGAGCACCTGTTTCCGAACAATCAGCCAGCCTGAAAAAGGAGTCGATCATGGAAAGCACTCGCCTACCAGTTGCCATCATTGGAGCGGGTCCGGTGGGCCTCGCCAGCGCTGCCCACCTGCTGGCCCGAGGGCTCACTCCGCTGATTCTGGAAGCGGGTCCGGAAGCTGGGGCGAGCATTGAAGAATGGGCGCATGTGAAGATGTTCTCTCCGTGGCAGTTCAATGTGGACAAGGAGGCGGCCAAACTTCTGCTGGCCGATGGTTGGACTCCACCACCGGAGAACGAGTACCCAACGGGTCGTGAACTGCTGGACCGGTTTGTTCGACCTCTCGCGGACCTCGAACAGATCAAGCGTCACTTGCAGCTTGATTCCCGTGTTCTGGCAGTCACCCGGGTCGGACAGGATGTGATGAAGACCCAAGGCAGATCGACAGCTCCTTTTTTGCTGCGTGTCGCAGGGCCATCGGGTGAGCGGGATGTGTTGGCCAGCGCTGTCATTGATGCCTCGGGCACCTACCGGACACCAAACTGGATGGGTGCCCATGGCATCCCGGCCTTGGGCGAGATCGAACATGCAGCGCACATTGCGTACGGCATTCCGCAGGTGCTGGGTCGTGCCCGGAATCGTTATGCCAACAAAAGAGTGTTGGTGGTAGGTGGTGGTCACTCCGCGTTCAATACTCTCCAGGACCTGGTGCGCCTGACCCAAGAGGCGCCGCAAACCAAAGTGTTCTGGGTGATCCGGGGTAATTCCCTTGAGCGCATTCTGGGTGGTGGTGCAAATGATCAGTTGGAAGAGCGCGGAAAGCTCGGTCTGAAGATTCGCCAGTTGCTGAGTGACGGCGTGATCGAGTTGTTCAAAAACGTCGCTATCGATCAGGTTGTTGGCGATGGCGAAGGACTGGCCGTGAAGGCGGGAGAGCAGTTACTTCCACCGGTGGACGAAATCATTGTGGCGACTGGATTTCGCCCTGACATGAGCCTTCTCGCCGAGCTGCGTATCGCACTTGATCCAGCGACCCAAAGCGCAGTGCAGCTGGCTCCAATGATTGACCCCAACGAGCACAGTTGCGGTACGGTCAGACCCCACGGCGCGATAGAGTTGGCCCATCCCGAGCAAGGCTTGTTCGTTGTGGGGATGAAGAGCTATGGCCGGGCGCCTACGTTCTTGTTGATGACGGGGTATGAGCAGGTTCGGTCTGTCGTTGCGGCATTGGCGGGCGATTGGGATGCCGCCAAAAGGGTGGATCTGGTCCTCCCGGAGACCGGCGTATGCAACTCGGATTTCGATGAAGCCGATGATCGCTCGAAGGCTTCTGCCAGTCAGGCGTCCTGTTGTGGCGCGGGAGGAGCAATCCCTGAGGTCGTACCTCGTAGCTCGCCGGGTTGTTGCAAACCCTAGTGCCCAACCACCGAACTCGTTCTAGACGACAGGGACGGGTTCGGAGGGGGCTTCCTGTTTCTTCTGCATGTCCAGGTCGTCCTTGAACCCAGGAGCGACCTATTTCTGCGTAAGTGACAGATTCATTACAAAAACCATATATGCACCGCCGAGGTTATCCGAAAAGACCCGGCAAGCGATTGACGTGGCTGGCGCCTAAATACAGAGCTTTCATTGAAGGTGGTCGGCGGAATCCAATCGTTTTGATGGATTAATCCGTCGTTGACTCTTTACCTCGTATACGGAAAAACATATATTCGCTAAGCCATATATCAGCCGAGGCTTCACAATGACCAGCAAAGCCCGTGTCCTGTTCGTCTGCACCGCCAACGCTGCTCGCTCCCAGTTGGCCCAAGCGTTGTTGAGACATACCGACTCAGAGCATTTCGAGGCATTCAGTGCCGGCACAACTCCGACTCAGGTAGATCCGCGTACCTTTGAGGCGCTCTCACACATCGGTGTGAGCGGCGAAGGGTTACGCAGCAAGTCGATAGACGAATTCCGTGGTGAGCGTTTCGATTACGTCATTGCCTTGTGTGATAAATCCGCAGCCGAATGCCTGTCTTTACCTGGATCAGGTGAAGCATTGGCCTGGAGTTTTGAGGACCCGGTGACCAGCACCAAACCCGATGCCTTCCGCCACACCCTCCACGAGATTCATGAGCGCATCAAAATGTTCGTCTTGGTCAAAAACAAACATTGAGAACCGATATGGCTGACCATCTGACACCGACCACTGTTTTCAAATGCCTGGCTGACGACACTCGGGTGCGCACGATGTTGCTCATCACCCGCGAAGAAGAGCTGTGTGTTTGCGAGCTGACCTGCGCATTGAACGAGAGTCAGCCCAAAATCTCCAGGCACCTCGCACAACTGCGAACTTGTGGCCTGTTGTTAGACCGTCGGCAAGGCCAATGGGTTTATTACCGGCTGCACCCGAATCTTCCTGACTGGGTTCATCAAGTGCTGACCACCGTGCTTCAAAGCAACAAGCACTGGTTGAGTCCCGATGCCAAACGGCTTGATGAAATGGGTGACCGTCCTGAACGTGCAGCCGTGTGCTGTTAACGCTGGATCGTCTGATTCCGCCTTCGACTACGAGATCGTTCGATGAAAATCTTGTTCCTCTGCACTGCCAACAGCTGTCGCAGCATCCTTTGTGAGGCAGCCTTCAATCACTTGGCACCGCAAGGCATGAAAGCCTGCAGCGCTGGCAGTCAGCCTAAAGGCGAGGTGCATCCACTGAGTCTCAAGACGTTGGAGAAAGCTGGTATTTCTACGGTCGGGCTGTTCAGTAAGTCCAGTGATGTCCATGTGAATCTGGCTCCCGATTTCGTCATCACGGTGTGCGACAAGGCGGCCGGTGAAGCTTGCCCGGTATTTTTTGGACCTGCCACCAAAGCCCACTGGGGGCTGGCTGATCCTTCGGAATACCACGGGACTCAAGCCGCGATCGAGGCGGCTTTCGAAGCCACTTTGGAGCAGATCAAAACCCGTATTGAAGCCTTCCTGGCCTTACCGCTTTCCCAACTGGGCGCCGAACAGCTCAAGGCAGAGCTGGCCCTGATTGGTACGTTGTAATCACAGGAGCAATGATCATGAGCAAAAGCCGCTGACCCTGTGGATTTTTCTCGCCATGGCCTTGGGCATTGGATTAGGGAGCTTGTTCGAAGGCTGGCCGCGGTGGCTCAACAGTCTTTCTGTGGGTACAGCCAACATCCCGATTGCTATTGGCTTGATCGTGATGATGTATCCGCCGTGGCTATTGCCACCTTCGGCCTGGCATCCCCGGTCGCCTTTGCCGCGGTGATTGGTCCGCTGGTGGAAGTACCGGTACTGATTTCTCTGGTTGGTGTGGCCCTTTGGTTGAAACGCCGCTGGTTTGATGAATCCAAGAGCGCCGTTGCGCAGGACAAAGACTATGTTTGATGATCATCTTCCCCAACTCGAAACCGAACTGGTTGATCTCCCATCGACTGACAAGCTCGGTATCGAAAAGACCTCGACCCATAAGCCGCGCATTTTGCTGTTGTACGGATCGACCCGGGAGCGCTCCTTCAGCCGTCTGCTGGTAGAGGAAGCCGCTCGACTGCTGGAACACTTCGGTGCCGAGACGCGGATTTTTAATCCGTCCGGTTTGCCGCTGCCAGATGATGCACCCGACGATCATCCACGCGTGAAGGCGCTGCGCGACTTGGTATTGTGGTCCGAGGGACAGGTCTGGTGCTCTCCAGAGCGTCACGGAAATATGAGTGCAGTGTTCAAGGCGCAGATCGATTGGGTGCCATTGGCGATGGGCGCGGTACGCCCGACCCAGGGCAAAACCCTCGCGGTCATGCAGGTGTGCGGCGGTTCCCAGTCATTCAACGTGGTCAATCAGCTGCGAGTGCTGGGACGTTGGATGCGCATGTTCACCATCCCCAATCAATCCTCCGTGCCGAAGGCCTATATGGAATTCGATGATAACGGCCGGATGAAACCTTCTCCTTTCTACGACCGCGTCGTTGATGTGATGGAAGAGTTGGTGAAATTCACGCTGCTGCTTCGCGACCGTCAGGACTATCTGGTGGATCGTTATTCCGAACGCAAGGAGTCGGCGGAAGAACTCATGAAACGTGTCAATCAGCGCTCCATCTGAGGATTTTTCACCGTGCAACAACATCAGCTGCCGATCGAAGGGAAAGCCATTGCCATCCATTGCAAGGGCGGCTCAGGGCGTACTGGTTTGGTCGCCGCTCAACTGTTGATCGAGAGCGGTGTGCCATTCAGCGATGCCCTCCGCGATGTTCAGTCGTTGCGACCACGCGCCATTCAACATCCCGCCCATATCGAATACATCGGCCAGTTCGACACCCCGTCGAACTCCCACTGACAACAGACACAGAGCACAACAACATGACTATCAAAGTTGGCATCAATGGTTTCGGTCGGATCGGTCGCCTCGCTCTGCGAGCATCCTGGAACTGGCCAGAGTTTGAATTCGTGCAGATCAATGATCCAGCTGGTGATGCAGTAACCCATGCGCACCTGATCAACTTCGACTCTGTGCATGGTCGTTGGCACAACGAAGCCAGCGCAGAAGGCAATCAAGTGGTGATTGGCGGCAAGCGCATCAAGGTGACCGCGAACAAAGCGATTGCCGACACCGACTGGTCGGGTTGCGATCTGGTGATCGAGGCCAGCGGCAAGATGAAGACCGTGGCGGTGTTGCAGGCTTACCTGGATCAGGGCGTTAAGCGTGTGGTGGTCTGCGCCCCCGTGAAGGAAAAAGGCGCGTTGAACGTCGTCATGGGCGTCAACCATCAGTTGTTCAAATCGGCTGAACATCGCATCGTCACCGCGGCTTCTTGCACCACCAACTGTCTGGCGCCAGTGGTGAAAGTCATCCACGAAAAGCTGGGCATTCGTCACGGCTCGATCACCACCATCCACGACCTGACCAACACCCAAAGCATTCTCGATCAGCCGCACAAGGATCTGCGCCGTGCGCGTGCTTGCGGGATGAGTTTGATTCCGACCAGCACAGGCTCAGCCACTGCTATTGCTGAAATCTTCCCGGAACTGCGTGGACGCCTGAATGGTCACGCGGTACGCGTGCCGCTGGCCAACGCTTCGCTGACCGATTGTGTCTTCGAGGTCGAGCGGGCCACCACTGTTGAAGAAGTGAATCAGTTCCTCAAGGAAGCCTCAGAGAACGAGCTGAAAGACATCCTGGGTTTCGAGGAACGTCCACTGGTGTCCATCGACTACCGTACCGACCCGCGCTCATCGATTATCGACGCGCTGTCGACCATGGTCATTAATGGCACCCAGGTCAAACTCTATGCTTGGTACGACAATGAGTGGGGCTATGCCAACCGCACCGTCGAACTGGCCAAAATGGTCGGTCTGGCAGACTAGGGAGCGGTCATGAAAGCGTTGTCAGCCCTTGCGCCGGAAGTGCGGCAGTACCTGCTCGTTACGGGCAATTACTGGGCCTTCACCCTCACCGACGGCGCCTTGCGCATGTTGGTGGTGTTGCACTTTCACGCGTTGGGCTACAGCCCACTGCAAATCGCGGCATTATTTCTGTTCTACGAACTCTTTGGCGTGATCACTAACCTGGTGGGGGGCTACCTCGGCGCTCGGCTGGGTCTGAACCGAACCATGAACATCGGGTTGGGCCTCCAGGTCGCGGCACTGCTGATGCTGACGGTTCCGGTAGCCTGGCTAACCATCCCGTGGGTGATGGGCGCCCAGGCGCTGTCGGGGATTGCCAAAGACCTGAACAAGATGAGTGCCAAAAGCTCCATCAAGCTTCTGGTGCCAGGTGGGCAGCAAGGCAAGCTCTACCAGTGGGTGGCTATCCTCACCGGCTCGAAGAATGCACTCAAGGGTGTCGGCTTCTTTCTTGGCGGGGCCTTGTTGGCTCTGATCGGATTCAAAGGTGCCTTGCTGGCCATGGCGGGAGTCCTGGCGCTGATCTGGATCAGCAGCTTGATCCTGTTGAAGAGGGACCTGGGCAAGGCCAAAGCCAAGCCAAAATTTCGCGACATCCTCTCCAAGAGTCGGGCGATCAATATCCTCTCAGCGGCCCGAATGTTCCTGTTCGGCGCCCGAGATGTCTGGTTTGTGGTGGCCTTGCCGGTGTACCTGAGCAGCGTGTTCGGCTGGGACTTCTGGGAGGTTGGCGGCTTCCTTGCGGCCTGGGTGATTGGCTACGGCATCGTGCAGTCCTTCGCGCCTAACATCACCGGAAAGAAACGTGGGCACGTACCGGATGGTCGTGCGGCATTTCTGTGGGCACTTGCACTGGCAGGGCTGCCTGCGGCCATTGCTCTTGGACTGAACACCGGGCTGTCACAACAGGTGGTATTGCTCGGAGGATTAATGGTCTTTGGCGCGTTGTTCGCAGTGAATTCGTCGCTGCACAGTTACTTGATCGTGTCCTATGCCAAGGAAGACGGCGTGTCGCTGGACGTAGGGTTCTATTACATGTCGAATGCCATGGGGCGGCTGATCGGCACGGTGCTTTCCGGTTGGGTTTATCAGGTGTTTGGGCTGGGCGCGTGCTTATGGATATCGAGCGCATTCGTTCTGCTGGCAGCTTTGATTTCAATCGCATTGCCTCGCCATGCGTCTTGTGAATGACCGCTTCAGCCGATTGCTGCCTCTCACTCTGGGCGATAAACGACCTCACAGCAGGCATTGGCTGGCAGCGATCAACGGATGAGATTTTCCCAAAACCAGCGCAAAAGCCCACACTCATTCGATCTCGGTCGACTAAATATCGTAGGCCGTAGATTCTGCGTGGTTTTGTGCCGCTTGCACGTGTGCCGTCACTGACGGCTGTACTGCATTGGCGTCGCGTTTCAGCCACTCAGCGGGAGGGTAACCAATCACGTTCAGAAAGCTCTTTGAAAAAGACGCCTGGGAACTGTAGCCGACTGACTCAGCAATCACCTTGATCTGAACTCCCTCACGAAGCATGTCCTGCGCCACCTTCATCCTCCATGCGGTGACGTACCCCATTGGCGATATCCCCATAATCTGGGTGAAACAGGCAGAAAACTTCGACCTGGACATGTTCGCCAGGCCGGCCAGTTTCTCGACGCTCCAAAGCGCATCCGGTCGTAAATGGATTTGGTTGAACACCGCGCCGAGGCGCCCGTCCTGAAGGGCAAAGAGCAATCCACTGGATATCAGCCCGTCTGCAACGGCACGCCTCACGATCAGGACAAATATGTATTCCAGCAGCAGGTTCAGCGCTTTGGTTCTTCCTGCACTGCAGTCCTGGAATTCTGCGAGTAGCGCGCCAATCACCGGGCTTAGATTCACTAGCTCCCTGATTGGAAAAATGAGTGTTTCTTTGAGCCCGAGAGGGAAGGGTTGCAGTGTGTTTCGTCCAAATTGAAACGAGGCGCAAATTAACTCAGATCCCTCAACCGTATTGGAGCGCAGTTGATAGCGACAACTGCTCGGACAGAACAGCACGCTGGGCTCGGCAATGGAAATCTTTGGCAACCCAGGCTGAACCATGTCGATACCGCCCTGACTGATGACATGGATAAACGCCATACCCGGCGGCTTATCGAGGACAAGGGTGCCATCGACCCGACCAGAGAAGAAAAGCCTGCCCTGAAGGTTCGTGCGTTCGAAGAATTCGGACAGGATATCCATGATAGCGACGACCAGATAAAGACTGTGTACGTGCTGACAAAACCGGATCAGAACGTGGAGATAGGATGAAGTTCTCGCCGATGGTAAACAACGGCCCGATGGGGCGCCATGGCATAGAGCGACTTTTCTTACCTACGATCGGAGTCAATTGTCATGAGCAACGACACACCACGCCTCGCACATTACGCAGATCCAGCCAACCCTGCGCTGCCAAATCCAGGTATGAAAATTGACCTTTCCCGGACTGCTCTGGTGGTCATCGACCCACAAATCGATTTCCTGAGTCCCGAAGGTGTGAGCTGGGGGGTATTCGGCAAGAGCATCGTCGAGCACGACGTGGTCAATCACCTCGGCCAGTTGTTCGCCGCGGCTAAAGATGCGGGCATTACCGTGGCTGTTTCGCCGCATTACTACTACCCGTGCGACCACAAATGGCAATTTGGCGGGCCGCTGGAAAAGGTCATGCACAGCATCTGCATGTTCGATCGCAAGGGGCCGCTGACCCTCGACGGTTTTGAAAACTCCGGTGCCGATTTCATGCCGGAGTTCAAGCCGTACATCCTCGACGGCAAAACCATCATTGCCTCACCGCACAAGGTCTACGGACCGGAAACCAACGACCTGGCACTGCAACTGCGCAAGCACGGTGTGTCGCAGATCATTTTGGCAGGCATGGCGGCCAACCTTTGCATCGAGTCCCACCTGCGGGAATTGCTAGAGCAGGGTTTCGAAGTGGCCGTGGTCCGTGATGCTACCGCTGGCCCTACCACCCCGGAAGGGGACGGTTATCTGGCCGCTCTGATCAACTTCCGCTACATAGCCAACGCTCTGTTGACGACGGCGGAAACTGTCGAGTTGCTTCAAGCCAAGTAAGGTCCATACGAGCCGGCTGCTCGCTACTTGCGACGCAGCCGTCTGGGAGTATCGGAAATGCCCAAGCTCCATCGGCGATTTCGCCAGCGAACTTCTGCGGTCATTCAATCCGCAATTACATGCGCTATTGCTACCGCCATAGCCAGTCCATCAAACCTTTCGGCCAGCCAGTTATTTTCGTATGGATTCAAAGCCTGGTTGATTGCCTGGATAACGATCGTACCATTCGTGTTACTTGCGACACCGCTGATAGGGCGGCTGACGTCGATTGTGGTGCGAGAGGATTCTTAAGATCTTCCGGCTGAATTGGGAGACGCTGTTTCGACGTATTTTACAGCGGGTCAGATTGAATTGAGACTAATAGGTGAGTGTCAGAAAATAACTGCCAGACCTAGCTAACGATATGAAAAATCAGACTTGCGTGCTTCTCTCGATCGACATTTCGATTCGTTCATAAAATTCCTTTAACGCGGAATGCACACTTCTGAGCAATTTTTGCGTGTTATGAGGGACGGCAAATGGCCGAGGCTGTGTAAAAAAGTTTGGAGCATTCCCAGGCGCCTTCGTCGAGCATCTGCGTTGAAATCCCGCACCCGCGTGGCACCGTCAAAGTGAACGGCTCGACCGAAAGCGCTGCCGCCCGCGCCACCTTTCTGCGAGGCCTGTTGCGATGATTCGCATCGACGCCATTGGGCTCGCCAACGAGCCGATGGACATGCGCGCCGGTATCGAGACGGCATTAGCCCGTGTCATTGCTGTATTCGGTGCGGCTACCGCCGCAGCGACCTGTTTAATTACCTAAGGATGTTCAACGAAAGTTTACCGACATCCCGTAGATCAAATGATGGTGTGAATGCTCGCTTGATATTTCAATTTTTTCCAAAAGCGGCTCATTTTTTTGGGATGAACGCTTAGTGCTCGCCCTATACTGAAAAAGTAAAGTAATGCTGGTGAACGCATTGGTAAAACATTGAAAACTAAGGAAGTTTAACGGTATCGATATCCTTGGACGCTGCTGGCAATAATATCTTCTGTTTTGTTTGGTGCCGTGAAGAGGGTTTTTTATGAACGTCTTATTAAACGAACTTCACGCCTATCATCATGACGTGTCAAAAAAAATCAGTCAGATCAAAGAGTTGCTGAGGAAAATGAGGCATGAGTCCGATGGCGCTGCCGACAGTAAGCGGATGTTCGAGATGCTTGAATCCTTGCATGGTGATGCAGAGCGGCACCACCATGAAAATGAAGAACTGATCCGGCGAGCGTTGCTAGCCACTGAGGCACCAATCCACCAACGGGTCAAAGATATAGAGCGAGATCATCAGGCATTTGGGCGTATTGCTGGACAGCTGAAAATGTTGGCGGGTACAACAAAGGACACAAGCGTAATTGCTGACACCATCGATGATTTCATCCAAAAATATTACGATCATATGGAATCTGAAGAAAATATCTTCTTTCCGGCGGCAGATAAGTGGTTATCAGATAACCAATGGCAGGACATAAAGCGTCAATGGCAGTAATTGAAATTCACTGGTCGTTCCGTCTATCGACGTCGGCCCCAAGCGCGATATCGTCGCCTACAGCACGCTATGCACGCACATGGGCTGTCCGGTTGCCTATGACCCAGGGCAAAAGGTGTTCAAATCTGCATCGTGGGTTGTGGATATCACGTGTACAAATGGCCGGTAAATCAGGAGGGTGGATGTCCACCCGAGGAGAATGCACTCGGGCGGCGCGTGAACTGAAAAACCAGCGTCCCCGATTAGATAGGTCATGCAGGCCGGTGTAGGTCCCGGTGTGTGGATGGCGTGCGCTTCGATTCCTCCGACCAAAAAGCGCTCACCGTCTGCAAGAGGTGTGGCCTGATGCGCGATCGTAGTCGAGCACCGATCACACCGGACAGACTGAAATCGTTTTCATGGCGATCTCCCGATCAATGGCTGCGCCGGCTCTCCAGCACAGTAAACAACAACATGCCGGCCAGCATGGCCAACATGAACACGATTATTTGCCAGTGCCCTGTCAGCAGAATTGCCACTGCGGGGCCAGGACAGATCCCCGCTATTCCCCAGCCGATGCCGAACAACAGGCTCCCACCAATCAAGCGCGGGTCCAACTCGCGTTTGACCGGTAGCTGCATTGGCCTTCCCAGCAGCGAACTGGATTGTTGTCGCGCCCAGGTTAGCGGGCCAATGGCTATGCCAATTGCCCCGACCATGACCAACGCCAAGGAAGGGTCCCAGGCGCCGGCTAAATCCAGGAAAGCGAGTACTTTGCCGGGGTTGGCCATGCCTGCCAGAAGCAGGCCCAGGCCGAACAGCAGGCCAGCAATGAATGCGGTCAGTTTGGTCATGTTCAACCCCCCAGCAGATGACGCAAGACAAACACCGTGGCAAAACCACTGAACATAAAACACGCGGTGGCGACCATCGATCGTGGCGAAAGGCGCGATATGCCGCATACCCCATGGCCACTGGTGCAACCTGATCCGTATCGGGTGCCGATGCCCACCAAGACACCGGCGACGATCAGTCCGAACCAGCCACTTTTGAACTCGATCTGTGGCAGCGTGGTGAACAAGCCCCACAGAAGCGGCGCGATGAGCAGACCCAGGAGAAAAAGCGCTTTCTCACTCACCCCCTCGCTCCCACGCTGTAAAAGACTGCCAATCAGGCCGCTGATGCCTGCGATACGCCCGTTGGCGACGACGAATAGACTGGCCGCCAGGCCAATCAATGCGCCACCGGCAAGGGATGACCAGGGGGTGAAGTTGAGCCAGTCGATACTCATGAAATTTCTCCGGCGCAAAAATGTTGATACAGGGTTTGGATGACTGCCAATGCTGCGGGACTGCTGATGCGATAGAACACCTGCTTTCCGTCACGGCGGGTCTCCACCAGTCCTTCGCGACGAAGCACTGCCAGCTGTTGAGAGAGCGTCGGTTGCTGTATCCCCAGCAGTGACTCGAGATCGCTGACATTGCGCTCGCCTTGGGATAGCTGGCACAGGAGGATCAAGCGATCCGGATTGGCCAGGGCTTTAAGGAATTGGCTGGCAGCATCGGCATTGGCGTGTAGCTGCTGGAGATCTGATTCGGGCATACGATTGATCGCTAATTCGTCAGTTTGCTAAATTATAGTATATAAAAAAGCTAAGTGTTTAGCGGCGCTGATTGGCGCTGATCACTGGCATGAGAGATCGGGGGGCAAGTCACAGGCTATAGGCGAGGCCCGGGTGTTGGCGCCGACATCGCATTGACCTGATTCCTCGCACCGATGCCTGTTCTGGATCAGTGCCGATTTTGAGATGGGTTAGTCAGGCCGGGAATCCTGATCTTCGCAAAGTCATAGCCATGGCGAACCTGCCATGTGGTTTCCCCGGCGCGCTGGAACGTGCCGATCATCGATTCAGTCATGAGTAGGCGATCCCGCAGCGTTGGTCGTTGCGGGTCAGTCTTCCGGCAGGTTATTGAATATTTTTTCCAGTGTTCCGTTCAGTTTGGTGATCTGGGCCTCGGTCAGGCCTTTGAAACTTGTACGGAAGATATCGCTGGTGCCGTGCTGGATTTCTTCGATGGTATGGCGGCCGACATCGGTGAGTGAAACCTGAGTCACGCGCCCGTCGCTGGCGCTGGTGTTGGTCTCTACCAGGCCGTCCGCTTTCATGCGATAGACAATTTTGGTGATGGTCGAGAGCTTCGCGATGGCATGGATGGAGATTTCCGAAATGCTCGACTCGCCATTTTCCTTGAGGATGAACAGAATCCGCCAGCGCGGTATGTCCATATCGATTTTTTTCAGCGCTTTCTCCATGGCCATGGAGTAGCGGCCGTGCAGGCGAGCCAGCCAGTAGAAGGGGAACTCTTCCTTCTTGAAGTCTTCGCTGGCGGGGTTATATCGGCTCAGGCGCTTTTTCGGGGTGGTCATAAAGGTTGGCGTAGTCTTTCAAGTGAGCGGGTTTGATCGCGGGCGTCATTGTCGCGCCGCCCGCGGTAAAAAACCAGCAGACACGCCGTAGCGTGCCTCAGGTAAGGACGTCAGGCCAGGCCTTCGTGTTTGAGGCTCTCGCGGAAGTGTCGGCAACCCTTGATCAGCAAGAGCAGGGTGAGTGCGACTGCGAAGGCATTGAGCAGGGAAATAGACGAGCCGACCATGGCCGGATTCTGGAATAGCCGGTCGGTGAGCAGCGCGACCAGTGTGGTACCAAGACCCAGGCCGATCAGGTTGGAAATCAGCAGGAACAGCGCGCTGATCTGCGCTCGCATCTGATTGGGCGGCAGGATCTGCATGGCGGCGGTCGAGGCTGGCATGGGGAACGAAGCGAAGAACATCGCCGGTGCCAGCAACGCCACGGACATCCACAGTTCGCTGACCTGGGTGAACGCGATGGCGGGCACGGCCATGCCGATTGCCCCGATGACCCCCGCGCGGATCGGCGCATCGCTGTACCCTTTTTTTGCCAGCCAGTCGATCAGCCAACCACCACAAAACACGCCACTGGTATTGGCCAGCAATACGACGATCCCGAGCATGTAACCAGCATCGCTGGGGGCCAGGGCGAATTTGCGTATGTAAAAGGCCGGGGTCCAGCTAAGCAGGCAGAACAGCGTCATCGCGTAGAACGAAAATCCCAGGTAGTGGCAGAAAAAGGTCTTGCGGTGCACTGCCAGGAACGTGAACGCCTGTTTCATGCCGGGCGCATGGACCTTGCCTTCGGCGTCCAGTTTCAAACCCTTGCGAGCCGGGTCGCGAATGGTCAGGGCAATCAACAGGGCAACGAGTATGCCCGGCAGTCCCACCAGGAAAAACGTCACCTGCCATGGCCGCATTTCGCCCAGTAGCGGTACGGCGACACTGTCGAGGTTCTTCAGCAAGTCGATGACGTAGCCGCCAATCAGAAAGGCCACGCCGCCGCCGATGAACGAGCCGATCGAGTAGATCGCCACGGCGCGCCCGAGTTTTTCCCGGGGGAACATATCGCTGAGCATCGAGTAAGTGGCCGGCGACAGCGCCGCTTCACCAATCCCGACACCGATGCGCGCCATAAACATCTGCAGGAAGTTTTTGCTCACTCCGCAGAGGGCCGTCGCCAGGCTCCAGAACGCGATGCCGATGGCGATGATTTTCGGTCGGGAAAATTTGTCCGCCAGCAGCGCGATGGGCATGCCCATGAAGGCATAGAACAGGGAGAAAGCCAGGCCGTGCAGCAGGCTGAACTGGGTGTCGGATAACTGCATGTCGTGTTTGATCGGTTCAATCATCAACGCCAGGATCTGACGATCGATGAACGAAAAAATATAGGCCAGCATGCAAACGGCAACGACATACCATTCGTAGGCATAGCTTTTACGGGTGACCTCGGTCGGTGTTTTGCTGGTCATGCTGTTTGGCCCCTTCAGGGTTGGCAATCAGTCAGTCGGCGGCAGCGGTTCGCAGTTGGGTGTATGGGTGACGCCGTCGTTACCCGAGCGCCTTGCCCTGGTGCGATTATTGGTTTTGTTGTGCGGTTCCAGGTTGCCAATGGCTTGGCATATGTGTGCTGCAGGACCTTTTTAGGCCCTTGTTTGCCTTGACTCTATGCCTCAGGCGCAGAGGCTGTTCCGGGCGCGCAGAAAGCATTTGCATGGTGTGAAAATTGCTTTCCATTTCCACTAAGTTATCGATGTGCCTGCGGGCAACGGTGTCATTTTCTGGAGGTGCTTCAGCATGTTCGATCAACACTCTACGCTCCGTCATCATTGCCTTTTGAGTTCCGGCGGGTTTGGCGAGGTCAAGGATCGGATCAGTCATTACCTGTGGCCCCACCAGATGAAAATGCAGCAGGGTGGCGCCCTTCAATCGCAGCTGTACGGCGTGTTTTTCGGCAGCTCGGCATTGTTCGATCTGCACTACGGTGCACCGGTGGAAATCGACGCCGGCGATATCAGTGACTACTACCTGATTCGGGTCACCCTGGAAGGCAGCGGCATGGTCAGCCTGGGCAAGCAGAGCGCGATTTTGCGCAAGGGCGGGCTGACGATTTCGTCGCCTTCCGAGCGCAGTTTTATCCGTATCGACAAGGATTGCCGCAACCTGATTTTGCGCGTCGATCGCCAAGCCCTCGAGCGTCAGCTGCAAGTTTTGCTCAACCGGCGTTTGCGTCAGCCATTGGTGTTCGACATTCAGGTCGACGCCGAGCATCAGGGCATGGCGCCGGTAAGGACCACCCTGGATTACATCTGCCAGCTCTATGGCGACGCCAGCCAGACGCTGATGACCTCAACCATGGGCGGGAGCCTGTCGGACTATTTGCTGTCGGTGCTGCTGACTCAGTTGCCGCACAATTATTCGGTCGATCTGCTGCAAGACCAGCGCCAACCGATGCCTCACCACGTCAAGAAGGCCCGTGACTACATCGAACAGCACCTGGCCGAACCGATTGCGCTGGCGAGCCTGGCGCAGTTCTGTGACGTGTCGATCCGCACTTTGCAAAATGGCTTCACACGCTTTCTTCAGCAAACCCCCAGCGACTATGTCCGTACTCGTCGACTGGCCTTGGTTCACGTAGCCCTGCAGCAGGCCGGGCCGACCGACAGCGTGACGGATATCCTGTTGCGTCACGGGGTCGCCAGCTTCGGTCATTTCGCCATGCAGTACCGCAAGCAGTACGGCTGCCTGCCTTCCGAGACCCTGCGACGTCAGGCCTGATGCATGAGGATGAATCGCTCAGCCCTTTAGAAAACGCTGGGCCAGGTCGAGTTGGGAGTTGGCCAGTTGATGCAACTCCTCGCCGATCTGGGTACTGCGACGGGACTGATCGCTGCTGATTTGCGCCAGGTTCACGATCTGGGAAATCTGCCCATTGATCTCTTGCGCAACTTGACCTTGCTGTTCGATGGCCGAGGCCATTTGCAAACTCATGCCGGAGATCTGCCCGACTTCCTCGCAGATACGCCGCAATGCGGTTTGGACCTGCGATACGTCTTCGCGTGATTCCCGCGCAGCCGATTCGCCGCGTTGCGCGGTGGCGAGGGCCAGGGCGCTGCCGTCACGCAGTTGCTCGATCGAGCGTTGGATTTGTTCAGTGGATTCGCGGGTGCGGGTCGCGAGGCTGCGTACCTCGTCGGCGACCACTGCGAAACCGCGTCCGGTCTCGCCAGCGCGGGCCGCTTCGATGGCCGCGTTCAGCGCCAGCAAATTGGTCTGCTCGGCAATGCTGCGAATCACATGCGCGACGCCGCTAATTGATTCGATCGATTCCGCCAAGCGGCTGACGGCCTGGCCAATTTCCTCGACCGAAGTGCACAGGCCGGTCATCGAACGCTGGCTTTGACCGGACATCCGGTCACCCTCGCGAGCCAGTCGGTCGACGGCTTGTGTGGCCTCGGCCCCCTGTTGCAGGTTGCGCGACAGTTCCTGGATCGTGGCGCTCATTTGATGGACCGCCGCGGCGGACTGCTCGGCTTCTTCAAGTTGCCGTTGCAGGTGCCCGGACTGGGTCTGTACCAGTGTCGACGATTCTTGCGCACGTTGACGCACGGTCTCGCCGTTGATCCGGATACGCGCCATGACCGTGCGCATCCGTGTGTTCTGGCTATTGAGGGCCATGTCAAAACGGCTGGCGAGGCTGGCGCTGCCGTCCTGAAGCGGTGCCAGCAAGGCGTCGCTGTAGACCTGATCATGGCGCACCATGATCCGGGAGACATCCGCGCGCTGTCTGGCGCGCCATTGCCAGATCGAAGCGAACACGCCGCCAAGCACCAGCAACCCCGGTGCCAGGTCGATCTGTCCGCCGACAATCGCGCCAGCCACCCCAAGTCCCAGCAACCAGGCGATACCCTGGCTGCTGGCATGTTCCTGCACGCGGCGGGCAAAAGTCAGCGGGCCGTGGCCGTCATTCAAGCGTCGATAGAGTTTTTCCGCTCGCAGGCATTGGGAGGCGTCCATCGGGTGATACGCCGTGCCCAGCGCATTCAGTTGACCGCCCTCCAGCAGTGGCACCACATAGAGATTGCACCAGAACGTCGTGCCCTGTTTATCGCGACCCATCATAGGCGCCGTCCAGGGCACACCGCTGCGCAAGGTCTCCCACATACGTTCAATGACTCGCTTGGGCATCAGCGGATGATTGATCAGCTCATGCGGCTGGTTCAGCAGCTCCTCCCGGGCGTAACCGCTGAGCGCCACATAAGCATCGTTGCAGGCGATCAGATGGCCGTGAACATCCAGGCGCGAGATCGGTATTTCTGGCTGCGCCGCAACGATGACCGGCGGCGTGTATTCCTTTGGCTTAGCCACTGAACGCTCCCGCTATTACCAGCACTGGCCGCGTTCGGCGCGCATTTTGCGAACCATGGCGTCGAAAAATTTCACAGCGAAGCCGCTGTCCCGAATGAGCATGGCCGTGAGTTCGGCACACTTCTGGCTGATCGCTTCAGGCAGCGGGTTGTCCTCACCGCCCAGAGCGCCGGCCTGGCACTGGATTTCGGCGGCGCGCTGCACTGTCCACAGCAGGAAGAAGGCCTTGGCAATGCTGCTTTCGCCAACGGCAATGCCGTGATTGCGCAGCACCAGGATGTGCTTGTCGCCAAGGCTGTCGATCATCCGTGCTTTTTCGTCATCGAACAGCGTGATGCCTTCGAAGGTGTGGTAGCCGATCCGTCCGTAGAGTTGTGCGCCGTAAAAGTCATTGTGGGCAAAACCGGCCTTTTTCATGACGATGGCCGAAATCGGCGTGGTGTGCGTGTGGATCAGGCACTGAATGTCCGAACGGGCACCGTGCACCGCGCTGTGCAGGGCGAAACCGGCGGGGTTGCCGTCGTAGGGCGAGTCCTCGAGCTTCTTGCCGTGCAGGTCGACCTTGAGCAGGTTCTCTGGTGTCACTTCGGTGTAATTGAGGCCGAACGGGTTGACCAGATAATGGTGCGCCGGGCCGGGAAGGCGTGCGGAAATATGGTTGAAGATCGTCTCGGTCCAGCCGAAGAAATCCACCAGGTGGTAACAGTGCGCAAGTTGCACGCGCAGGGCCCATTCTTCGTCGCTGTACGCGTGCGGTTTTGCCAATTGAGTGTGGTCCATGTCGGAGTCCTTGTCGTAGTGATTCAGTGACGGGCCTGTTCGCCGCGAAAGCGTGCCAGGGCAATGAGGTGTCGAGTAACGGGCATCGGGATCGCCATGCCGTCGGCCAACTCCAGCACCGCGTCGCCGATGGCGGCCAGCTCCAGTGGGCGGCCTTTCTCATAGTCCTGCAGCATTGAAGTGCGCACGGCGCCCATGCCGGCGCCGAGTTCGAGAAAGGTCCGTGGATCGATGCTCACGCGCGCGCCGTACGCGGCGGCCGTCAGCAAGGCTTCGTGCAGGCAACTGCTGACCAGGTCGCGTAACTCCGGCAGGCTGTAAAGCTGATCGAGCGTCGCGCCGGTAATCACCGAGAGGGGGTTGGAGGTGAGGTTGGCGATGATCTTGGTCCACAGATTGTCGCGGATGCGGTCGGTGGCTCGTGCTTCGATGCCGACACTTTCGATCAGTGCGCGCACACGCTCCAGGCGGGGGCTGAGGCGGTTGTCAGGCTCACCAAAAATCATCAGGTGCGGGGTGTTCGATTCAGCCACGGCATTGGCCGGGCAGTGCGCGGTGATGAACACCACGCAGCCGATCACGTGGCGCAGGTCCAGGGCCTGGTGGAGCGTCGACTGCGGATCAACCGCGTTCACCCGTTGCCCGTCGTAGCGTCCGCCTTCACCGTGGAAGTACCACCACGGCACACCGTTGATCACCGGGATCACTACCGTTTCGGCGCCGATCATCGGTTGCAGTTGCGGCAGCAGACTGGCCAGGGCTTGTGCCTTGGTACAGAGGAATATCAGGTCTTGCTCGCCAAGGCTGGCAGCGTCGTCGCTGGCCTCGACTCGCACATGATGATGACCGTCCAGATCGGACAGGTGGATGCCGTCACGGCGGATGGTCGTCAGGGTTTCACCTCGGGCCAGTACGTTGACCGTATGGCCGTTACCCGCAAGGCGGGCCGCCAGGGTGCAGCCGATGGCACCGGCACCGGCGATGCCGATGCGCAAGGAGGAAGCGTTCATCGTGACTCCGGATTATTCACAAGGGACGATGGGTTGTTGAACACAGCACCAGTCACCTGTAGGAGCCGGCTTGCTGGCGATAGCTTCCGATCAGTCGATAAACCCGTCGATTGACCCATCGCAATCGCCAGCAAGCCGGCTCCTACAAGGAGGGGGGCGGTGTCGCGCCCACGTTGTCAGTTGGCGAGCATTTCCTGATGCTTGCTGGCCAAGCCGAGATAGGCTTCGATCACGCGTGGGTCATCAGCCAGTTGCTGCGCCGGACCCTGCATGGCGATCTGACCGGTTTCCAGCACATAGGCGTAATCGGCTACTCGCAGGGCGGCACGCGCGTTCTGCTCGACCAGCAGAATCGAAACCCCTTGCTCACGCAGCGCGGTGATGATGCGGAAGATCTCCCGGGTAATCAGCGGCGCCAGTCCCAGGCTTGGCTCGTCGAGCATCAGCAGCTTGGGCTTGGCCATCAGCGCCCGGCCCACAGCGAGCATCTGCCGTTCACCGCCAGACAACGTCGCCGCCAATTGCTCGCGGCGTTCCCACAGGCGCGGGAACAGTTCGTAGATTTCGCCAAGCGTTTCGCTGTAGCGACGGTCGCCCCGGCGATGGCGTTGAAAAGCGCCGAGCAGCAAGTTGTCCGCCACGCTCATGCTGGTGAACAACTCGCGCCTTTCCGGCACCAGGCCCAGGCCTCGCGAGACCATCACTTCCACTTCCGGCAAGGTTTCCAGGCTGCCGTCGAAATGCACCTGACCCCGGGAGCCCAGCACACCCATGATGGCCGAAAGCAGGGTGGTCTTGCCGGCGCCGTTGGGGCCGATCACTGTCACGATCTGGCCCTTGCCGACGGTCAGGCTGGCGTCGCTCAGCGCTTCGACCTTGCCGTAGGCCACGCTCAGGCCCTTGATCTCCAGCACGGCGTCGTCAACCTGGTTGCGCGGTGCGAGGTGCGGGTCCACTTGCATGTTCATCATTCAACTCCTCCCAGATAGGCTTCCAGCACGGCCGGATCCTTCTGTACGTCTTCGGGCAGGCCTTGGGCGATCCGCTGGCCGAACTCCATGACCACCACGCGATCGACCAGGCCCATGACGAAGTCCATGTCGTGCTCGACCAGCAGAATCGCCATGCCTTCGCTGCGCAGGCGGCTGAGCAGGATGCCAAGGGCTTCCTTTTCTTTCAGGCGCAGGCCGGCGGCGGGTTCGTCGAGCAGCAGCAGGCACGGATCGGCGCACAAGGCGCGGGCGATTTCCAGAATCCGCTGTTGGCCGAGTGCCAGGCTCCCGGCCTCTTCATACAAGTAATCGCCCAGGCCTACGCGCTCCAGCTGACGTCTGGCTTCGCCGAGCAGTTCGGCTTCCTCGCGACGATCCAGGTGCAGCGCCGCCGACAGCACGCCTTGCTGGCCACGCAAATGCGCGCCGATGGCGACGTTCTCCAACACGCTCATGTTGCCCAGCAGTTTCACGTGCTGAAACGTGCGGCTCATGCCCATGCTCGCCACTTGCCGCGAGTTCAAGCCGTTGATCTTTTGACCCATGAACAGCACATCGCCGCTGCTCGGTGTATCGACGCCGGAGAGCTGGTTGAACATGGTGCTTTTGCCGGCACCGTTGGGGCCGATCAGTGCGAGGATTTCACCCGAACGGATTTCCAGGCTCATGTCGTTGTTGGCCACCAGTCCGCCGAAGCGCTTGGTCACATTCCGCGCTTCAAGGATCAGTTCGCCATGTTTGGGCAGTTGCCGGCGGGGCAGGGGTGCAGCCTTGGCGTCGACATTCCGGACCTTGGCGCGGACCCTGAACCGGGCCGGTATCAGACGTGTCAGCAAGGGCCACAGGCCACCCGGTGCACGCTGCATAAGCACCACGATCAAGATGCCGAATACGATGATTTCGTAGTTGCCGGTGTTACCCAGCAGATGCGGCAACCAGTCCTGCAACCATTGCTTTAGCAGAGTCAGGATGCCCGCGCCGAGCAGGGCGCCCCACACGCTGCCGACCCCACCGATCAGGGCCATGAACAGGTAATCGATGCCCATGTTCAGGCCGAACGGTGTCGGGTTGACGAAGCGTTGGGTGTGCGCATAGAGCCAGCCGGAAATGGCTGCGAACACCGCAGAGATGACGAAGATCACCATCTTCGAGCGGAAGGTGTTGACCCCCATCGACTCGGCCATGACCTGGCCGCCCTTGAGTGCGCGAATGGCGCGGCCTTCGCGAGAGTTCAGGAGGTTCTGCGTGATGACGATCGCTAATAACAGCAGGGCCCAGATCAGGTAGAAAATGTTTTCGCCCTTATCCAGTTTCAGGCCGAACAAGGAAATCGATGGCAGGCCGCCGACGCCGGTATGGCCGCCCAGGGATTCCAGCGTGCCGAACAGGTAGTACAGCGAAAGGCCCCAGGCAATCGTTCCCAGCGGCAGGTAATGTCCCGACAGCTTGAGCGTCAAGGCGCCGAGAATCAGTGCCACTGAGGCGGTGAGCACCACGCCCACCAGCAGCGTCAGCCATGGCGACGTTCCGGCCCACGCCAGCCAGGCCGGCAATTGCTCGGTCGTGGTCAGGTAGGCAGAGGTGTAGGCGCCCAGCCCGACGAACGCGGCCTGACCGAAACTGGTCATGCCGCCGACACCAGTAAGCAGCACCAGCCCCAATACGACCATGGCGTACATGCCGATGTAATTGAGCAGGGTGACGTAGTACGGTGGCAACAGCAGCGGCACAACGCCCACCACCAGCAACAGGGCAAGTAACAGATAGCGCGAATTCATTCTTCTTCCTCCACATGACGACTGGTGAGCGAACGCCACAGCAGGAACGGAATAATCAGCGTGAACACGATGATCTCTTTGTAGGTACTGGCCCAGAACATCGAGAATGCTTCGATCAGGCCCACCGCCAGGGCGCCGAGCGCGGCGACCGGATAGCTCACCAGCCCGCCGATGATCGCGCCGACAAAGCCTTTGAGGCTGATGACAAAACCAGAATCGAAATACAGCGTGGTGATCGGGGCGATCAGGATCCCCGACAGCGTGCCAATCAGCGCCGCGAGCAGGAAGGTCGACTTGCCCGCGAGGGTCGGCGAGATCCCCATCAGCCTGGCACCCATGCGGTTGACCGCGGTGGCACGCAGGGCTTTGCCATAGAGCGTGCGCTCGAAGAACAGATACAGGCCGACGATCAATCCCAGGGAGACGGCCAGCACCCAGAGCGTCTGGCTGTTGAACGTGACCGGACCCAGTTCAAGGCCGGCTTCGGAGAACGGTTGCGTGCGGGCGCCTTCGGGGCCGAAGAGCAACAGGGCGATACCGACCATGCTCACGTGCACGGCGATCGACACAATCAGCAAGACCAGTGAGCTGGCCGAGGCGATCGGCTGGAACACCAGTCGGTAGATCTGCGGCCCCAGCGGAACCACCAGCGCCAGCGTCAGCAATGCCTGGACGGCCATCGGCAACTCGGCCAGCGGCAAGGTGTTGATCAGCACCGCCAACAGGCCTGCATAGCCGAGCTTGAAGAGAATGCGCACGGGAAACCGAAAAGCCTGACTGGAGCGTGCCGCGCCCCAAACATCGAGTGCACAGTCGATCAGCGTCAGGCCGAGCAGCAGCCAGACCAGTGCGGTCGGGTGACCACTTTGCAAAGTGGCCATGGTCAAGGCGCCGTAGGTCACGAATTCACCCTGGGGGATCAACAGGATCCGGGTCACGGTGAACACCAGGAGGATCGACAAGGCCAGCAGCGCATAGATTGCGCCGTTGGTCATGCCGTCCTGGCCCAGCAGCATGGCTATCTGGAAATTCATAATGAGAGCTCTTTTCTACAGATTGAATATCAGGCTCGCGTGCCGGCGCAGGTTGGTTCGCCGGCAATCGGGCAGGGCGCACAGTGGGCTGTGCGCCCGGGTTCCGATCAGTTGTCGTGCAACAACATCCAGTTGCCATTCTTCACCACGATCAGTTCGCGACCGCGCTCGTCGAAGCCGCTGTGGTCCTGCGGCGTCATGTTGTAAACGCCTTGGGTGCCGGCCAGTTCGTGGCTTTGCTCAAGCGCATCACGCAGGGCTGCACGAAATTCGGGAGTCCCTGGTGCTGCTTTCTTGGCTGCTATCGGGATCGCCTGCTGTAACAGCAGGCCGGCATCGAAGGTGTTCCCGCCGAAGGTCGCCGGCTTGCTGCCGTTGAGCTTTTCGTAAGCCGCGGTGTAGTCGCTGGCAATTTTCTTCGAAGGATGGCTGTCCGGGATTTCATCGAGTACCAGCATCAGGCTGGCCGCCAGAATGGTGCCCTCGACCTTCTTGCCGCCCAACTTGAGGAAGTCTTGCAATGCCGCGCCGTGGGTCTGGTAGACCTGGCCGCGATAGCCCTGATCGAACAGGGTGGTCTGCGGCATCACCGCCGAGCTGCCCGGCGCTGCGACCAGCACTGCATCGGGGCGGGTGGCGAGAATTTTCAGGCTCTGCCCGGTGACCGAAGTGTCCTGGCGCTGGAAGCGCTCGTTGGCCACGACCTTGATGTTCTGCTGCGCTGCCAGGCCGGTCATGACCTTGGCCCAGTTTTCGCCATAAGGGTCGCCGGTGCCGATGAAGCCGAGGGTCTTCACGCCTTTTTTGGCCATGTGCTCGAACAGCGCCTTGGCGATCAGGTCATCGTTCTGCGTGGTTTTGAATACCCATTTCTTCTGCTCGGTCATCGGCAGCACTACCGCCGCGGTACCGACCGGTGCCAGCAATGGCACGCCTGCCTCGGCGACGAACTGGATCACGCCCATGGCGTTGGGCGAACCGCTCGGGCCGATGATGGCATCGACCTTTTCTTCGTCGATCAGCTTCTTCAGCGCCTTCACCGTAGCGGTCGGGTCGCTCGCATCATCCAGAGAAATGTACTTCACCACCTGGTCGCCGGCCTGGGTCGGCAGCAACGGTATGGTGTTTTTCTGGGGTATCCCGACCAGTGCGATCGGTCCGGTGGAGGAGGTGATGACACCGACTTTCACATCCGCCTGCGCAGCGGCGGCGCAGGCGGCACTCAACAACAACGTGGACACGGCTTTTCTGAAAAGCATGACTTTCTCCGAAGAGTTGCAACGCTGCAAAAGGCTAATGGCCAGCCGCCTCGACCACGACGTGGTGCGAGTTCGGCCCAAGGTACGGCCCTGTTTTAGTTATCGAACTGCGGCGACACCCATGCTCGGTTACCGAGTCATCAGGGTGCCGCTCGACCATGAGCGATCGGTCGAAGGCGAAGAGGGCAAAAGCAGATTGCATGCCAGAAATTTTTTGGTGCATGGCAGAAAGCCGTTACTGCGATGCCTGATGCACGCGCTTCGAGGCGGGCCGACCAAGGTGCTCCCAAGGACCGGCAGAAGGTCGTGTGAAGGGCGGGAAAAACCTGCAGCACGCCATATCAAACAAGGCTCTGATCTGGATCAAGGATGCCCTCGAATGACTAAAAACAGCTGACAAAAAAACTCAAAAAACAGTGATTTTTTGCCCTGTTTTTGCCAGCCATTTTTGGGCCGATTTATTTTTCGTGTTTGTCTTTTCAGAGAGGCAATCGCTCAACATTTTTCTAAATGTTTCGTTGTTTTCTGCTGGGTATTTGTAAATAAAACGTTGATTTATATGAAGAAAATATCAATTTTTCAGAATTTGACGTTTTTTCAGCAGTGTTACCAAACTGCACGTCGTTGGTGCGAAAAAGGAAAATCTGCACCGAAAATACACACTCTTTTATTTGGTAAAATTCAATTGACATTTCACGTAAATATTACGATTTTAGATTTAAGCGTTTTCCCCGGCCCTCATGCCGAGGTCATTCGTTCTGGTGACACATAACGAGCAGGTAAAGAGCATGTCGATCGTTGTTGAGGATTTAGCCTTGGGAGGAAATGGCCTTTCGGTCATGGTGAAAGACACCATCGATATCGCCGGCTATCCGACCCGCGCTTCAAGCCGCGCGCTGGCCGATGCGCCGGCAGCCGCTGAACATGCACAGGTGGTTCAGTCCGTTTTGGAGGCGGGCTGCCGGATCACCGGTAAAACCAGCCTGCATGAATTGGCATTCGGCACCACCGGCCTCAACGCATGGACCGGCACGGCATCCAACCCGCGCTACCCCGGCTATATACCGGGAGGCTCTTCCAGTGGTTCGGCGGCAGCGGTTGCGGCGGGTCTTTGCGACTTTGCGTTGGGCACCGATACCGGCGGTTCGGTACGGATTCCCGCGGCGTGCTGTGGTGTATTCGGTCTCAAGCCAACCTTCGGTCGCGTCAGTCGTCAGGGCGTCATGCCAGCGCGCAGCACTCTCGATTGCGTGGGGCCCCTGGCGCTGGACATGAATCGCTTGATCGCAGCGATGCGAGTGATCGATCCCACATTCACTTCCCTCCCTGCAACTGAGCATCTGTCGATCGGCGTCGTCGCGGTAGAGGCTAATGAACAGGTGCACGCGGTGGTGAACCAGGCGCTGGCCCATTCGCGTTTCAGATTGCTTGAACAGACACTGCCCGGCATGGCCGCCGCGTATGGCGCCGGCATGGTGGTCATCAACGCCGAAACCTGGGCCGCGTGTGGCCATCTTCTGCAAACCGGTCGGGTGGGCAGCGATGTCGCCGACCGCCTGCGCGCAGCCAGTCTGACCTCGGTCGAAGCCCTTGAAGGGGCCGAAGCCATCCGGCGCGCGTTTATCGCAGAAGTGGATGCAGCCCTGGCCATCACTCCGATTCTGGCCATGCCGACCATGCCCGACTTTCCATTGCTGGTCGCGGATGCGGCCGACACTCGCGCCGCCCTGGGCATGACCTCCCTGGTGCGCGCTTTCAACCTTTCCGGTCATCCGGCTCTGAGCATTCCTCTGGAAAGCGCTTCGGGACTCCCGGTAGGCCTTCAACTCATTGCCGCCCATGGCGCGGACGAACTGCTGTGTGCAGTCGCCCGCGAACTGGTCCGGCGCCTGGAAGAGTAATCGTCATGCTTACTATGGAGAAACCCATGACTGCGCCAAGCGAGCTGAATCACCAGCGCCGCGTGCCGATCACGGCGAATGAAGCGTTTCAGAAACTGCTGGTCGAGATTCGTGCGCGTGCTCGAAACGAAGAATTCGACCAACAAAAATTCATCTCGCAGGACGTTATCGAGCAGTTCCGCAAGCTCGGTGTCTATCGGGCTCTGGTGCCAAAACGCTTCGGCGGCGACGAGCGTTCGCCGGCCGAGTTTTGCCAGATGGTGGAAGATATCTCGATCGCCGATGGCTCCGCCGGTTGGGTCGCCAGCTTTGGCATGAGCCCGGTTTACCTGGCGGCGCTGCCGCTGGAAACCATTAAGAAAATCTATGCCGACTCGCCTGACGTGGTCTTCGCCGGTGGGATCTTCCCGCCGCAGCCTGCGTCCTTTGTTGAAGGTGGCCTGGAGGTCAACGGGCGCTGGAAATTTTCCAGCGGTTGCATGGGCGCGTCGCTCATCGGCGTGGGCATCAGCCCGAAAAACGGCGAGATGCTCGGCCTGCCACGACTGGCGGTGATGCCCCGGGAAAAGGTCAGAATCGAGGAGACCTGGAACGTCGTCGGCCTGGTCGGCACCGGCAGCCATGATGTGGTCGTCGAAGGCGTGGTGGTGCCGGAGGAATGGACCTTCGTACGCGGCGGCCCATCGAATCTAGACGAGCCATTCTTCCGCTATCCGTCGCTGTCGTTCGCCACGCAGGTGTTGTCGGTGGTCGGTCTGGGCGTTGCTCGTGCGGCACTCGATGAGTTGAGCGGAATGGCCAGCGGCCGGATCTCCGTGACCGGTGCGCCGTCGTTGTCCGACCGGCCCCTGGCCCAAGTCGAGATGGCCAAGGCCGAAGCGTCGCTGCGCGCTGCACGTTCGTGGTTCTACCAATCCATCGACGATGCCTGGGCCAGCGTGTTGGCCGGCGACCCGGTGAGCGTCGAGCAGACCAACATGCTGCGCTTGTCCTCGACCCACGCCACCCGCGTCGCGGCCGATGTCGCGCGCACAGCGCAAATGCTCTCGGGCATGAGCGGGGTGTACCGCACCAGTCCTCTGTCGCGTTTCGTCAACGACACCCAAGTCATTACCCAGCACGCCTTCATGGGCGACATGACCTACCAGAACGCCGGCGCGATCTTCTTCGGCAATAAGCCGCTGCCTGGCTACCTGTAATTTTTCCCTACTGATTGGTGAACCCCATGACCGATAAAAAAGCCCTGCGTGTTCTGTTCTGCATCGGCATCAACCAAAACTTTTTCGATGCTCCACGTCCTGAAGCGCTGGAAGTCTGGGCCGCGTTCGGCGCCATGTGGAACGGCATCGCCGACCTGCCAGGCGTCACCGTGCTGGGCAACATGGACGACGATCAGAGCATGGTCGGCCCGTCTGCAGGCTGGCCCTGGACGACTTACTTGCTGGCCGATGTACCCGACATCGAAACCGTCCACGCCGCCTGCAATCTGTTTCGCACCACGGATGTCGGCAACGGCCCTTACAAGCTCTGGAAGTATTGCAAGGTCGAGGCCCGTACCGGTCGCGAACTGATCATCCAGCGCTGAGTCGAGAGAAGTCGCCATGTCATCACAAGAGCATTTGCGCGCACTGGAACAGCGGCTCGAGCAGTTGGAAAGCGAGAACGCGATCCGCGGCTGCATGAATCGCTACATGTTTCTGTGCGACGAGCTGGGCGTGGGGTCTCCGCTCGAGGAACTGGCCGGGTTGTTCACCGAGCAGGCGATCTGGGAAGGCAAGGGTGCCAAGTACCAGAACAGCTTCGGCGGTTACCACGGGCGTGAGGCGATCAAAGCGATGTTCGCAACCTACATGGTCGAGCCGGCGCACTTTTCGCTGAACGTGCACTTCCTGACCTCGGAGCTGATCCGGGTCAGCGGTGAGACCGCAGATGCCAGCTGGGTGATGTTGCAGACGTCGACCTTTGCCTCGGGGGCCTCGCACCTCAATAGCGCCCGCCTGACTGTGCGGTTCGCCCAGGAACAAGGGCAGTGGCGCATGGCGCATTTTCAGACCGAGAACCTGTTCAGCCGACCGGTCGACACCTGGAACAGCGCCGCGCACCTGCCCGTACCCGGCAAGTCCGGCCAGTCCTGAAAGTAACACCCCGAATTCTTAGAGTCGGCGAACAATGCCGACGAGGAGTGATCGTGAGTAACCTGATAAATACCGTAACGCTCGACGCCAGTCCTTCCGACCTGGTCTTGCATGATCGCGTTCACACGTCGCTGTACACCGACGGCAAGATCTTCGATCAGGAGCTGGACAAGATTTTCTACAGCACCTGGATCTGGGTCGCTCACGCCAGCGAAATCCCGGAGTCCGGCAGCTACAAGAGCACCTACATCGGCAAGCAGCCGGTGATCGTCGTGCGCGACCGCAAGAAAGACGTGCATGTGTTGCTCAACCGTTGCCGCCATCGTGGTGCAACGGTGTGCGAACACAAGAAGGGCAAGACCAACAGTTTTGTCTGCCCTTATCACGGCTGGAGCTACGCCCTGGATGGCAGCCTGCGCGGTGTGCCGCACCCGGAAAGCTACGCCGATTGCCTGGACAAGGGCGAACTGCCTTTGGTCAGCCTGCGTGTCGAGCAATACAACGGCATGATCTTCGCCACCTTCAAGGATGACATCGAACCCCTCGCCGATTTCCTCGGTCCGGCCAAAAAGTGGATCGACCTGTTCATGAAGCAGGGCGCCGGCTACCCGGTCAAAGTGGGAGGCGAGCATCGCTTCCGCTTCCCCGGCAACTGGAAGATCCAGCTGGAAAACACCACCGACGCCTATCACTTCCCGCTGGTGCACAAGTCGTTCCTGTCGTCCGTGGATGAACAGACCCTGGAGCTGTTCGACTTCGTCGAAGGGCCGGGCTATGTCGAAGACCTCGGCAACGGCCACAGCGTGATGGTGATGATCCCGGACCTGGTCGACCTGGAAGCCAACCTTGAATTGCCGATTCCCGAGCGTTTCGAGGACCTGGCCGCGCAGTTGCGCGCCGAAGGCCAGGACGAAGCATCGGTCCGTCGCATCGTGCGTGCGGTCGGCGGTTCGGGCTTCAACCTCAACCTGTTCCCGAACATCGCCTGTTCCATGGCGTTCTTCCGGGTGCTGCAACCGATCGCGGTGAACGAAACCGAAATCCATCACGCCGTCATCACCATGGACGGTGGCCCGGCCGTGGCCAACCGTTATCGTCTGCGCCTGCATGAGCACTTCCAGGGACCGATGGGTTTTGGTACTCCGGACGATTCCGAAGCCTGGGAGCGCGTACAACGCGGCGCCAGTGCCGGCACCGATCTGTGGATCATGCTCAACCGCGGCTTGCCGGGTGAAAAGCAATCCGAAGACGGGCTGGTGAGCGATGTGAGTGCCGAGACCGGCATGCGCGCTGGTTACCAGCAGTGGAAAAAGATGATGTCGGCCTGAGTGACGGAGAACCCCATGAACAACCTGCAATTGCTCAACCAAGTCAGCGCTTTCATCTGGCAGGAAGCGGACATGCTCGACCATGGCGATTTCGTCGAATGGCTCGATCTGTGGACCGAGAAAGCGACCTACATCATCCCGATCGATCCACTGGAAACCGACTTCGAGAACACCCTGAACTACGCCTACGACGACCACCACATGCGTCAGTTGCGTGTCACCCGTCTGACCAGCGGCGAGTCGATCTCGACCACTCCGCGGGCGCGCACCGTGCGCAGTCAGTCGCGCTTTCGCGTGCTGTCGGATGAAGACGGAGTTGTCACTGTGCGCTGTGCGCAGAACCTGCGCGAGTTCCGCAAGGATGTACTCAAGCAGTACACCGCCGATGTCACGTTTGAACTGGTGCGCAGCGGTGACAGTTTCAAGATTCAGCGCAAGCTGATCCAGCTGATCAATTCCACCGATACCCTCGCCGGTATCGGCTACATCCTCTGAGGACGCTGCCATGACACAGGTTGCATTGGTCACCGGCGCGGCCCAGGGGCTGGGCAAAAGCATTGCCGAGCAACTGCTGAACGCCGGTTATCGGGTCGTGATCAGCGACCGTTCACTGGAGTCGGCACAGGTCACCGCCACTGAACTCGATGCCACGGGCGAGCGGGTCCTGGCGCTCAAGCTCGATGTATCGAGCAAGGCCGATTTCGAAGACGCCCTGGCGGCCGTCGTGGCGCATTGGGGTGAATTGCAGGTGGTGGTGAACAACGCCGCGATGACCATGACCACACCGGTGATGCAGATCAGCCCGGAAGAGTTCGACCGTGTCGTGAGCGTCAATCAGCGCGGTACTTTTGTCGGCTGCCAGGTGTTCGGCAGCTATCTGGCGGCCCGGGGTTACGGGCGGATCATCAACATGGCCTCCCTGGCCGGGCAGAACGGCGGCACCGCGACCGGCGCGCATTACGCTGCGTCCAAGGGCGCCATCATTACCTTGACCAAGATCTTCGCCAAGGAGCTGGCGGCGTCAGGGGTCACGGTCAACGCTATCGCCCCGGGCCCTATCGAGTCGCCGGCGGTGCGCGCCGCCGTGCCGCCCGAGCGCCTGGAAAAACTGATAGAGGCGATCCCGGTCAAGCAATTGGGCAACGCCGCGTTCATTGGCAAGCTGATCGTGCAACTGGCCAGCGAAGACGCCTACTTCACCACCGGGGCGACCTGGGATGTGAACGGCGGGATCTTCATGCGCTGAGTCCACGGTTATAGGGTTTGAAAAAGCAGTCGGGGGCGCTCAGATGCGCCCCCTTACAACGAAATCGGGATGGTCCTGTATGAGCGATCAATTATTGAAAGTCGTCGTGCGCAAGCGCGAAGAACAGGGCGAAGGTGTTGTCGTACTGGATCTGAGTGATCCGACGGGACAGCCTTTGCCCGCCTTCGAGGCGGGCGCGCATGTCGATATCCACCTCAAGGCCGGTCTGGTTCGCCAGTATTCGCTGTGCGGTGATCCGGCCAACGCTGGCGCCTATCGCTTGGGCGTACTCAAGGACCCCGCCTCGCGTGGCGGTTCGGTGGCGGTGCATGAACTGCTGCAGGAGGGTCGTGAAATCGAGATCAGCCTGCCGCGCAATCACTTTCCGCTGGCCAGCGATGCCAGGCGTTCGATCCTGATCGGCGGCGGTATCGGCATCACCCCGATGGTGGCCATGGCCTACGCGCTGAATGCCCGTGACAGCGATTTCGAACTGCATTATTGCGGTCGTTCGCGCAACCGCAGCGCCTTTCTCGAGGAGCTGGGTAACGCGGCGTTTGCGTCGCGGTTGAACACCCATTTTGACGACGAGGCCGCCGAACAGAAACTCGACCTGCCAAAAGTGCTGGGCACTCCACAAGCCGGCGTACACGTGTATGTCTGCGGACCGGCCGGTTTCATGGACTGGGTCATTGCTCAGGCCCTGAAGGCGGGGTACGCCGACGATCATGTGCACCGCGAATACTTCCAGGTCGAAGTCGACGCTTCGGGCGCCGGTTTTGAAGTGGTCGCTCAGCGCAGCGGCAAGACCGTACAGGTTGCCGAGGGCCAGAGCATCGTCGATGCGCTGACCGCCGTGGGCATCAAGATTGAAGTGTCGTGTGAACAGGGCGTTTGCGGTACGTGTTTGTGCGACGTCATCGAAGGCGAACCGGATCATCGCGACGTCTATCTCACGGATGACGAAAAATCTGCCAATGACCAGATTCTGGTGTGCTGTTCCCGGGCCAAGTCCAAGAAACTGGTGCTGGATATCTGATAGACCGGAGGGTAAGACCATGGTCGATACAACTGGATTTCGTAACTCAATGGCAATGCTCGGTGGCGCGGTTTCGGTCATCACCACCGATGGTCCTGCGGGTCGTTTCGGGTTTACCGCTTCGGCGGTATGCAGCGTGACCGACCAGCCACCGACGCTATTGGTGTGCATGAATCGCTCGTCGTTTTCCAACGTGCATTTCAAGAGCAACGGTGTGCTGAGCGTCAACGTACTGACCCCTGGGCATCAGGAAGTGTCGGGGGCGTTCTCCAACCGCAATCTGGATACCGAGCAGCGCTTTTCCTGCGCATCGTGGAGCACGCTGGAAAGCGGTGCGCCGCTGCTGGACGAGGCGCTGGTCAGTTTCGATTGCCGTATCGCTCAAGCCCATGAAGTGGGGTCGCATACGATTTTCTATTGCGAGGTGTTGGGTATCCGCAATAGCGACAGCCAGGAAGGCCTGGTGTATTTCAACCGCGCCTACCACCGTTTGGGAGATGCGTCCAAAGCAACTTCTTGAGAGGCTTTTATTCCAGGAGCAGCGATAAGACTTTCCACGATCGTCAAGTTTTTAAAATAACTATAAAGCGGTTTTCGCTGTTCTGGCGAACGGCTGCGTTACGACTTTTTTGCAGTAAGTGGTTATAAAAACAATACTGCGGATTGACTGCCAAAGTTGCACTTTTGCTGAATTGATCTGCTTCCACTCGTCGTGCCTTCGTGCATGTAAAAAAGAAGGAAAGTTTGATGTTCGAGAAGAGCTGGGTAAGCCGTGGCGTCACCACTGCGGCCGTAATGGGGATCTTCACGCCTGTGGTTGCTCAGGCTGACTTCGTAGACGACAGTCAAGTCAGTCTGGGGATGCGCAACTTCTATATCGACCGCGATTTCAAACAGCATGATGCGCCGCAATCGCGGATCGGCAGTTGGACTCAAGGCTTCGATTTTCGCGCGATTTCGGGTTACACCGAAGGCACGCTGCAGTTTGGTCTGGACCTCTCGGCGCAATACGCCTATCGCCTGGACGGCGGCGGTGGCCGTGGTCCGGACAGCATTATTCCGTACGACACGAGCAAGGGCGAACAAGTGCGCGACTACGGCCGTGCGGCGCTGACCGGCAAGGTTCGTTACAACAAAACCGAACTCAAGATAGGTGAACTTCGCCCGACGTTGCCAGTGGCGTACATCGACGACTCGCGGCAATTGATCACCACCTATCACGGTGTGCAGCTCGAATCGAAAGAAGTGGACAACCTGACACTGACGGGTGGCCGTTTTACCGAAATCAGTTCCCGGGAGTCTTCCAATACCGAGAAGATGTACTTGTTCAATGGGCCCAACGTTAAGCGTCGCAGTGACGGTTTGAACTTTGGGGGCGCCACGTATGCGTTTACACCGAACTTGTCCGGTACTTACTTCTTTGGCCAGTTGGAAGATATCTACAAACAACACTATCTCGGTTTGACTTATAACCATGATCTGGGGGCCGGTTACGGCTTGAAGACCGACCTCCGTTACTTCAATAACAGCGAGGATGGCAAGGCTTTATACGGCGACATCGACAACAAGTCCTACGGGATCATGACGACCCTGAAGAAGGGCGCCCACGCATTCGGTGTCGGCTATCAGCGCATGCTTGGCGAGTCGACATTCCCGACGCTCAACGGCTATGCACCGCAGCCTTACCTGGTGAACTGGTCGACAGTGGCGTTCGTCAAGCCGAACGAAAGCTCCTGGCAATTGCGTTATGACTACAACTTCGCGGGCATGGGTTTGCCGGGTCTGAAATTGATGACGCGTTACATGCGCGGTACGGGTATCGACCGGGGCAACAATGCCCTCGACCAAAACGTCGAAAGCGAACGCAACATCGTGCTTGGCTATGTGGTGCAAAGCGGTCCGCTCAAAGATGTGGGTTTCGAATGGCGCCGCATTGACGTCAAGACGCGTTATGGCAATGGCAGGGCATCGGGTGCGGACTATCAGGAGAACCGTCTGATCACCACCTACACCTGGAAGTTCTGAAATCCCTCGGGAGCCGTTCGCGGCTTCCGGGTTTGCCCGCGCATCGGGCAAAGGTTTTCAACACAGGTTTTCCTTCGCCCGGATCGCTCCTTCCGGGCTTTTTTTTCGCAGCGGTTTTATCCGCAATACGAGGATGACCTATGCGTCGCTTCTATACCGGTTCCGACTTGAGTCGTGTGCACAGCATTGCCGAACTGGCCGACATGGCCCGGCGACGCGTGCCTTACTTCGTCTGGGAATACCTCAGCGGTGGCGCTGAAGCCGAGCTGACGCTCAAGGATAATCTCGACGCGTTCAGTGCCTATGGCCTGCACGCCAGAGCCATGGTGCCCTGCCATGCGCCCGACACGTCCCGCGCGTTGTTCGGCAAGGTGCTGTCAATGCCCATGCTGATCGGGCCGACGGGCTACAACGGTCTGTTGCACCGCGATGCCGACATTCACTTGGCCCGGGCTGCAACGGCACGTGGTTTGCCGTTCAGCCTGAGCACCGCGTCCAACACTTCTCTTGAAGACCTTGTTGCGGCGGCGCCTGGCGTCGACCTGTGGTTCCAGCTGTACGCCATGCGCGATCCGGCGGTGCAAAAAAGCCTGTTGCAGCGCGCCGCCGCTGTCGGTTGCCGGACTCTGGTGTTGACCTGTGATGCGATGGTGCTGGGCAATCGCGAGTGGGACCGACGCAGCTTCGCCAGGCCGCGACAGCTGACATGGCGCAACAAGTTTGACGTTGTCCGTCACCCGCGTTGGCTCAAGCAAGTGATGTGGCCATCGGGGCTGCCTGGCATGGGCAATCTTGAACCTTACTTGCCGCCGAGCGAGCGCAACCCCTTGGGCTCGATGGCGTTCATTGGCAAGCAGATGGACACCTTGCTCGACTGGGACATGCTCGCACGTCTGCGTGAGCGATGGGGCGAGCGGTTGTTGCTCAAGGGTGTGTTGCATCCGGCCGATGTGGAGCGAGCGATCGCCCTCGGGCTTGACGGTGTGGTGGTGTCCAATCACGGCGGCCGCCAACTGGACGGAGCCCTCTCTAGCCTCGATGCACTGGGGGCCATCGCGCCCCAGGCGAAAGGCAAACTCAGCCTGCTGCTGGATGGCGGGATCCGGCGTGGCAGCGACATCGTCAAAGCACTCGCGCTTGGGGCCGATGCCGTGTTGCTGGGACGGTCCACCCTTTACGGCGTGGCGGTGGCAGGTGAGGACGGTGCTGGCCGGGCGCTGGACGTATTGACGCAAGAACTGGCGCGGACCATGAACCTGATGGGCTGCACCCACCTCAACCACCTTGACGGCGACAGCGTGTTCGAGCGTCGCCGCGCTTGAGCATTTGTGGTCGCACTCGACCCGTTTATTGCGTTGCAGAATCGGAATGACGCTTGCGCGTTTCGGGCAGTGAGTCGCCGGGGCCGTTGCTAGGATCGAGGCTCTTCTACAGGAGTGCATTCATGAATATCAGTGTTATCGGCGGTGGTCACGGTTGCTACGCGGCAGCGATAGAGTTGGCGGAAAAAGGCCATTCGGTGCGCTTGTGGCGCCGAGACAGTGCCGCGCTGGAAAAACTGCAAGGCCTCGGCCATCTGCTCGTGCGCGACTTCCGTGGCGAACGCCGGTTGAGCTTGGGGCAGGTCGGGGATGCCCTGACCTTGACGGCCGATCTGGCACAGGCCGTGGCCGATGCAGAGCTGTTGGTCATTGCCTTGCCGTCGACCTCTCACTCAGCCCTTGCCAGCGAACTGGCTCCCTTGTTGCGCGACGGGCAAGTGGTCTTCCTGCCGCCGGGGACGTTCGGCAGCATGGTGTTCGCCCAGGCAATGGCGAAGGCGGGGAATCACAGCGATGTGGCGTTTGCCGAGACCGGCACATTGCCCTACCTGGCGCGCAAGCATGGCGATAACCAGGTGGTGATCAGCGGCTACGCGACCCGTTTGCCGACCGGGGTTTTTCCGAGTCGGTTGAGCGAGTCGGCGTTCGCCGTATTGCGCGAGGCGTACCCCAGCGTCGAACCGATCGAGGATGCACTCAGCGGCGCGCTGATGAATGCCGGGCCGATCATTCATCCGCCGTTGATCCTGATGAACGCGGGTCCACTTGAGCATTTCGAAACCTGGGACATTCACAACGAAGGGACCGTGCCTTCGATTCGTCGCGTGACCAATGCCCTCGACGCCGAGCGTATCGCCGTTCGTGAAGCACTGGGCTATGGCGCGCCGCATTTCCCGCTGGCCGATCATTACGCCACCGACGGCGATGAGTGGATGTACGGGCGCGGCGCTCACGGCAAACTGACCGACAGCGGTGACTGGCGTGAAGACATCGACCTGCAAAAGCACCGCTACATGCTCGAAGACACACGGCTGGGCTTGTCGTTTCTGGTGTCGGTCGGGCGGTGGGCCGGCGTGTCGACGCCGGTCGCCCAAGGCCTGTTGAGCCTGGCCACGGTGGTCAGTGGCATCGACCTGTATGCCGAGGGTCGAACCCTGGAAAACCTCGGGCTGGATCAACTGAGTCGCAGCGAAATGGCGCAGTGCCTGAGCCAGGGATTGCAGGCATGAGCGCCGATCCGCAACGCATCTGTATCGTCGGCGCGGGGCGCATGGGCGAGGGCATTGCCTTGGCGTTCATGTTCGCCGGACTGCCGGTGACCCTGATCGATATCAAGCAACGCGAGCCCGTGGAGCAGGACCGCTACTTCCGCCAGATCGAGGGCCACTTGCGCGGCGAACTGGCAACGCTTGCACGTCTGGGATCACTCGATCCGGCGCAAGTCGAACAGGCGATGAGCCATTTACGCTTGAGCGATCGCGAGGGCAGTGACGGCGATTTGCACAGTGCTGCTGTCGTGTTCGAAGCCGTGCCTGAAGTGCTTGAGCTCAAGGCCCTGACGTTGGCTTGGCTGAGTGCCGCGTGTGGCGATGAAACGGTCATTGCATCAACGACGTCGACTTTTCTGGTGACGCAGTTGGCGGCACTGGTCACGCACCCGCAACGCTTCGTCAATGCCCATTGGCTGAACCCGGCATTTCTGATGCCGCTGGTCGAAGTCAGCCGCAGCGAAGACACCTGCCCGCAGGTGGTGCAACGCCTGATGGCATTGCTCAAGCGCATCGGCAAAGTGCCCGTGCAATGCTCCCCGGCAGCCGGTTACATCGTGCCGAGGATCCAGGCATTGGCGATGAATGAAGCGGCACGAATGGTCGAGGAGGGGGTGGCCAGCGCCGAAGACATCGACACCGCGATTCGCGTCGGTTTCGGTCTGCGTTTCTCCGTGCTGGGGATGCTTGAGTTTATCGACTGGGGCGGCGGCGACATTCTGTTCTATGCCTCGCATTACCTGGCTGAAGCCATCGATCCGCGTTTCCTGCCACCCAAAGTCATTGCCGAGAACATGGCGCAAGGGCGCAACGGGTTGCGCGAAGGTCAGGGTTTTTATGATTACCAGGACGTTGATCTGGAGGCCTACAAACTGCAGAGGCTGGGTGAGTTCACCCGCAAGCTCGAGTTGATGGGGCTGTCGCCGGTGTTCAACGGTGGTGTGGCAACGTCCTGAGCGTGGCGCTGACGTGTGATCGCGACAGCTTCACGACCGGGTTGCGCAACCGGCGCGCCGTTATGGCTGCGTCGGCTTTTTTCGTGATGGATGCAGGTCATCCACGCATTTGTCTGGTCCTGAATCGAGGTTGTCATGAAGCTGTACGAATTGATTACGTTCACCGTGCGAGTGCGCACCGTCGCCACTGCCATGGCTTGTCTGGAGCAGCGCCTGGCCGTCGATGACGCCGCAGTCAAACTGGTCGGCTGCTGGGCGTCGGAAATCGGCCCGCTGAATCAGATCGCGGTGTTGCGTGGTTTTGTCGACGAAGCGTCTCGCCAGGCTGAGCGCGAACGGTATCTGTCGAGTGCCGATGCGTTTGGCATCGAGGCGTATCTGACAGACATGCGCGTGGAAAACTATACGTTGTTCCCCTTTATCGAACCGTTGCCTGCCGGGCGACATGGGCCGTTCTACGAACTTCGCGTCTATGACCTCGTGCCATCGGGGTTGGCACCCACGCTCAAAGGCTGGGAAAAAGCCGTGGGGCCGCGAACTGGCGCGCAATACTCGACGGTGTATGCCGCCTTCTATGCCACCGACGGTCAGTTGCCGCGCTACTTGCACATCTGGCCCTATGCCTCGCTCGAACAACGTCTGGACGTGCGTACCCGTGCCGTGCAGGACGGCGTCTGGCCACCGGAAAACTCAGGCCCGCAACTGCGCGACATGCATTCGACGATCTACCTGCCGGCGAGCTTTTCACCGCTGCAATGAGCCTCGTTAACGGACACTCACGCGATCCCCCGTAGGAGCCGGCTTGCCGGCGATGGCGTCCGGTCAGGCGATAAACCTATTGACTGACCGGACGCCATCGCCAGCAAGCCCGCTCCTGCAGGTCGATGTGGTGATCAGATATCGGGCTTGCTGACGTTGTGTTCAAACACCCAGATAACGCTGGGACAATTCCGGTGTGTCGGCCAGTTGCAGCGGCGTACCGTGCCAAACCTGTCGGCCCTTTTCGATGATGTGATGGCAGTCGACCACCCGCGCCATTTCCTTGAGGTTCTTGTCGATGACCAGAATCGTCTCGCCTTCGGCTTTCAAGCTCGCCAGGCAACTCCAGATGGTTTCGCGAATGATCGGTGCCAGGCCTTCGGTCGCCTCGTCGAGAATCAACAACTGCGGGTTGGTCAGCAGGGCGCGGGCGACCGCCATCATCTGCTGTTCGCCACCGGAGAGGGTTTTCGACAACTGATCCTGGCGCTCCTGCAACCGTGGAAACAACTGGTAGATCCGCGCCAGGTCCCACTTGCCCCGGGTCGCGGTGGCCAGCAGGTTTTCCCGCACGCTCAGGCTGCCAAAACCGCGCCGGCCTTCGGGCACCAGTCCCAGGCCGGCCTGGGCGATGCGGTAGGGTGGAGCGCCGCGCATTTCCCGACCGTGAATCAAGACACTGCCAGCGGTGGGCTTGAGCAGACCCATGATCGACTTGACCGTGGTGGTCTTGCCCATGCCATTACGCCCGATCAACGACACGACCTGGCCCTGTTCGATCTTCAAGTGCATGTCGAACAGCACTTGGCTCAGGCCATAGCCGGCCTGTAATCCAGACACTTCAAGCATGTTCTTCTCCCAGGTAGGCGGCACGGACTTGCGGGTCGTTGCGAATCTGCTCGACGCTGCCGGTCAGGATGGTCTGGCCGTAGACCAATACGGTAATGCGGTCCGCCAGGGCGAACACGGCGTCCATGTCGTGTTCCACCAGCAGGATCGCGTAGCGGCCCTTGAGCTCGAGCAACAATTGCGTCATGCGTGCCGATTCCTCGGCGCCCATGCCTGCCATCGGTTCGTCGAGCAACAGCACTGAGGCTTCCTGAGCCAGGGCCAGGGCAATTTCCAGTTGCCGTCGTTCGCCGTGGGACAACTCGCTGACCAGCGCCTGGCCCCGTGCCGCGAGGCCGACACGATGCAGATAGTCCGCCGCCGGTCCCAGCAGGCGACTGTCACTACCCAAGGGTTTCCACATGCCGAAGGTCTGGCCTTCCCGGGCAGCGATCGCGATGGCAACGTTTTCCAGCAGGGTGAACTCCGGATACAACTGACTGACCTGGAAAGCGCGCGCCAGGCCGAGGCGAGGGCGTTGATGGGCGGGCACGTCGGTAATGTCCTGGCCGTTGAGGAAGATCCGCCCCTTGTCCGGGCGGATCTCCCCGGCGATCTGCGAAATCAGTGTCGACTTGCCGGCGCCGTTGGGGCCGATGATGGCGTGCAGTTCCCCCGGGGCAATATTGAAGCTTGCGCCGTTGGTGGCCTTGACCGCGCCAAAGGTTTTTTCCAGCGCCTGGATCGACAGTTGCGGGATCATGAGCGCACCTCGCTGTTGGCAATGGCGGGTGGAGCGTTTGGCACCGGGGGCTTGCGCCAGCGGGGCCACGGGCTGAGTAGCAAGCCGTACAAACCTTTTTTGCCGAACAGCACCACCACCAGCAGCAGCGGGCCGAAGATCAGCAGCCAGTGCTCGGTCCACAGGCTCAACACCTGCTCCAGTCCCAGGTACACCGCAGCGCCGAGCACCGGCCCGATCAGGGTGCCGACGCCGCCAAGAATGACCATCGCCATCAACTCACCGGACTTGTGCCAAGCGCCCATGTCCGGGCTGACGAACATTGCGTAATTCGCCCACAAGATACCGGCCAGGCCACCGCCAACCCCGGCGATGACGAAGGCGCTCAGCCGGTAGCGCAGCGGGTGCAAGCCCAGGCTGATGCTGCGCCGTTCGCTTTGCTTCAGGCCCCGCAGGACATAACCGAAGCGCGAGTTGACCAGTCGCCGGCAGAACAGCAGCCACGCCACCAACAACCCCAGGCACAGGTAGTAAAACTGCACCGGATTTTCCAGATCGAGGCCCGGCAGCGTGTTGCGTTCGTTGAGCAGGATGCCGTCGTCGCCGCCATACAGTGACAGCGAGCTGAGGACGAAATACAGCATCTGGCCGAACGCCAGGGTAATCATGATGAACTGCACGCCGCTGGTGCGCAGTGACAGATAGCCGACCACCAGTGCAAACAGCGCGCAGACCAGCAGCGACAGCGGCCAGACGATCAGCGCGCTGCTTGAGCCTTCCCAGCCCCACAACGGCATGGCCTGGGAGGTGTGAAAACCGATGACGCCGACTACGTAGCCACCCAGGCCAAAGAACGCTGCATGACCAAAACTGATCATCGCGCCATAGCCGATCAACAGGTCCAGGCTGGCGGCGGCCATGCCGTAGATCGCCAGACGCGTGAACAGGCTGACCAGAAAGGGTTCGTGCAACCACGACGCAAGCAGCGGCAGGAGGGCGAATGTCGCCAGGCAGAGCAGATCGATTAGGACTCGACGAGACATGTAGTTTTCCTCAAGCGCGGGCGGGCAACAGGCCGCGTGGACGGACCAGCAGGACGACGGCCATGACGATGTAGGCACTGGCGGAAATCAACCCGCCACTCAAGGTGCCGCTGACTTCGGCGGGCAACAGTTGGTCGAGTAATTGCGGGATGTACGCTCGCCCGAGGCCGTCGACCATGCCGATCAGCAAGGCACCGGCGAGCGCGCCGCGCACCGAGCCGACACCGCCGACGACGATCACGACAAACGTGGTGATCAGGACTTTTTCGCCCATGCCGATTTCCACCGACAGCAGCGGCGCGGCCATGAAACCGGCGAGCCCGCAGAGCACACAGCCGAAGACGAACACGAGGGTGTAGAGGCGGGCGATGTTCACGCCCAATGCCCCGACCATCTCGTGATCGTCGGCCCCGGCGCGAATCAGCATCCCCAGACGGGTATGGTTGATCAGCAGCCACATGGCAATCGCCACCAATGCTCCGGCGGCGATGAACAGCAGGCGGCTGACCGGGTACATCAACCCCGGCAGGACCTCGACGAAGGTGCCATACCACTCGGGTGTCGGCATGGCCGGCGGGCTGCGGCCGACAGCACGGTGATCAACTCGTTGGTGAAAAACACCACGGCCAGGGTGGCCAGCACCTGGTCGAGGTGATCGCGGGCGTAGAGGCGGCGCATGATGCTGGTTTCAATCAGCAGCCCGTACAGTGCAGAGCCAATCACCGCCGCCAGCCCGGCGAGCCAGAACGAGCCGCTGAGCGAAGCGGTGTAGGCGGCGCAGAATGCCCCGACCATGTAGAAGGCGCCATGGGCCAGATTGATGACGCCCATGATGCCGAAGATCAGCGTCAGGCCGGAGGCGAGCAAAAACAGCAAGGCGCTGTATTGCAAGCCATTCAGAATTTGTTCAAGTAACAGCATGCTGGGGAATCCTACGAAAAGTGCCGGCAGCCGAAGCCGCCGGGCACGAGACCGAAAGGTCGGATCACAGGGCGCATTCGGCGGCGAAGCTGTCCACTTGTGACTTGGCGATGGTCTGCACCGGCACCTGGACCAGCTTGCCGTTGGCGTCGGCTTCTACGCGCAGCAAGTACCAGTCGATGACCGCATGCTGGTTTTTGCCGAAGGCGAAATCGCCGCGGATCGAGTCGAACTTGACGTCGCGCAGCGCCTGGCGAAAAGCCGCGGGGTCTTTGGTGTTGCCGCCCACGCTCTTCAGGGCAGCGCCGATCAGTCGCGCCGTGTCATAGGTCTGAGCGGCATACACCGTTGGTACGCGGTTGTATTTTTCGCTGAACGCTTTGACGAACGCCTGGTTGGCCGGGTTTTCAGATCCAGGGTTCCACAAGGTCACGATGTTCATGCCTTTGGCCACATCGCCGGTGGCGGCGAGCATGCGTTCGTCCATGGAGAACACGGGCACTACCATCGGGATGGTTTTGCTCAGGCCCGAGCTGCCGTATTGCTTGGCGAAGTTGATGCCGGCACCGCCGGGGTGGAACTCGAAAATCGCATCCGGCGCCAGCGAACGCACCCGAGCCAGTTCAACCGAGAAATCCAGCTGGTTGAGCTTGGTGTAGATCTCGGTGACCTCACCTTTGTACGTGCGCTTGAAGCCTTCCAGCGCATCGCGTCCGCCCTGGTAGTTGGGGGCCAGGATGACCATCTTTTTGTAGCCCAGCTCATTGGCCGCGACACCGGCCATTTCATGGATCGTGTCGTTCTGGTACGAGGCCACGAAGTAGTTGGGCTTGCACTGCTTGCCGGCCAGGCTCGAAGGGCCGGTGTTGTTGCTGATGTAGAAGCCGTCCTTGGTTGCCGTGTTGACCACTGCCGCCAGCACATTGGAAAAAATCACGCCGGTGTACAGCGAAATGCCGTCCAGGCTCATGCGGTCGATGATTTGTTTGGCGCGCGCCGGTTGCAGCCCGTCGTCCTCGACCAGCAGGCTCACTGGCACACCGCCGAGCTTGCCGTTTTCCTGATCGATGGCCAGCTGGAATCCATCGCGGGAGTCTTCGCCCAGGTAACCGGCGGGGGTCGAGAGGGTGGTGATAAAACCGATACGCACCGGGTCTTGCGCCCGTGCCAGCAGACTGGTCACGCAGCTGGCCGCCAGCAGTGTACCCACGAGTAGTTTTTTCATAGTGCCGCCTTTAATGAAGTCCGCATCGCGCGTGACATAGTTGTTAGTTGAGGGCAGTAAAAAATGTCCGGGTGCCTGGAAATTTGTTTTGGCTGTGGGTTCCAGTGTCAGGTGTTGCTTTCGGTGAATTTCTCGTAGTACAGGCGGGTCTGATCCAGGGCCTGGACGGCCAGCCATTGCTTGATCGACTCGACCATCGGCGGCGGGCCGCAGAGGTACATGTCCAGGTCCTGATCACGAAACTCGGCAAGGTCGAAATGCTCGGTGATGTAACCGCGTCTGCCGCTCCAGTCCGGGGTCGGATCGCTGATGACCGGGGTGAAGCGAAAACCGGGAATCCGCTCTGCGTAGGCCGCGATGCGCGCGGTTTCGCAAAGGTCGGCGGCATTGCGCACGCCGTAGTACAGATGCACCGGATGCCCGCACCCACCACGCTCCGCGAGTTGATCGAGCATGCCCAGGAACGCTGAAAGCCCGGTGCCGCCGGCGACAAACACTAACGGCTTGTCGACGTGGCGCAGGTAAAAGGCGCCGAGGGGGGCTTCGAGCATGATCTCGTCGCCGATCAGGCTGCGCTCGCGGATGTAATTGCTCATCAGCCCGTCGGGCAGCAGCCGGATCAGGAACTGCAACTGGTTACTGCCATTGGGGCGGTTGGCGAATGAGTAGGAGCGCTGGCCGTCTGTGCCAGGCACTTGCAGTCGCGCGTACTGGCCGGGCAAAAAGTCCAGTTGCTGGCCATCGGCACCGGCGTCCAGATGCAGGATCGCGGTGTTCGGCGATACCTGCTCGACGGCCCGCACGATGCCCTTGAGCCGCTCCGGGCCTGGCGCATTGCACAGGCTGGAGGCGAAGTCGAAGTAGAACGCAGCATCGGATTGGACGCGTGTCTGGCAGGTCAGCATTTTGCGCTGGCGCAGGTCGTCGGCCGACAACGCTTCATCGTCGACATAGTCCTGACTGTACTGGCCCGACTCGCAGCGCCCCTGACATGTCCCGCACACACCTTCCCGGCAATCGAGCGGGATATTGATGCCGTTGCGCAGCGCCGCATCGAGCAGGATTTCATTGTTCTGTACCGGGAAGAACAAGGTTTTGCCATCGGCAAAACTGAACGCGACCTTGTGACTCATGATCCAGATTTCCGCCAGTCAGAGGTGATAAAAATCGAGCACCGAATTGATCGTGTCGTTGAGTAGCACCACGTGCTTGCGGCTGATTTTCCAGCTCTCGCCATCAGGCCGCAGGCGGTAGGTGGCGCGACCGAAGAACTGCTCGGCGGTTTGCAGGCGGTAGTAGAGGGTGTGCCAGTTGACCCGCACCTCCAGCTCGTCGTTGTCCAGTGGCGCAATCCGCACATTGCTGATCAGGTGCAGGGTGCGCGGCATCGGGATGGTCGAAGCCGCCTTGCCGGTGCGAATACGGAACACCCGGTCTTCGAGGCCGCCACGATTGGGGTAGTAAATCAGCGACATGCCTTTTTTCGGGTCGGTGGTGTAGACATGTTCCGAGTCCCATTGCGGCAGATGGAACTCGCTGTCGTCGCTGAACATCGACAGGTAGGTATCCCAGTCCTGGCCGTCGCAGGCTTCAGCGTTGCGGTAGAAGAATTGTTCGACGCGGTATTGCAGTTGCGAATTCATGTTCACACCTCACGCAGTTTCAACGGTTGCTCTTCGGCGGCTTTGCGCGCCAGACCTTCGAGCATGAAGCGCTGCCAGTTGCCATGTTGATTGACGTAGAGGCCTTCATGGGTGAACTCGGTGCCGGTCAGCGCCGGTGAGATGCCGATGGTTTCGCTATTGGGCGTCGCCCCCTCGACCCACTTGCCCACGCCGCGGGAAATGTCGCTCCAGCGTTCCAGGCGTGCCTGGAAACCGCGCTGGGCTTCGCGGAATTCCACCAGGTCGTCGGGGGTGCCCATGCCGGACACGTTGAAGAAGTCTTCGAACTGACGAATGCGGTTTTCCCGATCGGCATCCGACTCGCCGACCACACCCAGGCAGAAGCTGTTGATCTCGGTCTTGTTCCAGGCGATCGGACGAATAATGCGCAGCTGCGAGCTGATCTGGTCGAGGAAGAACATGCTCGGGTAGATGTTCAGGTTGCGCAGCCGGTGCATCATCCATTCGGCTTTGCCCTGGCCGTACTCTTCGAGCAGGCGCGGCATGATCGTGCTGTATCCGGGACGTACCGCCGGGTTGGGCATATCGCTGAACAGCACGCTGTGGCCGTTGTGGAAGGCAAACCAGCCATCGTCGGTTTCCTTGTCGCCAGCGCCGAGCTTGCTGTAGTCCAGGGTATCGGCCCCGACCAGGCCTTTCTCGGTATTGACCTGCTGGCGATGCTGCACGGTGGCCACGTAGTTGTAGTGCACGGTGCTGACGTGATAACCGTCCAGACCGTTTTCATTCTGCAGTTTCCAGTTGCCGTCGTAGGTGTAGACGGACTTGCCCGGCAGCACTTCCAGTTCACCGGTGGGCGACTGGGCGACCATCATGTCGAAGAACACCTTGGCGTCACCGAGGAAATCTTGCAGCGAGTCAGTGCCCTCGACATTGAGGCTGACAAACACAAACCCTTTGTAGCTTTCGATGCGGGCTTTTTTCAGGCCGCGGGTGGCTTTGTCGAAACCTTCCGGGTATTCACCGGGGGCCTTGACCTTGACCAGGCGACCATCGCTTTTGTAGCACCATGCGTGGAACGGGCAGGTGAAGGTCGACTGGTTGCCCTTGCCGACGCGGGTCAGGGTCGTGCCCCGGTGCTGGCAGGCGTTGATCAGTGCGTTGAGTTGGCCGTCACCATCGCGGGTGATGATCATTGGCTGGCGCCCGGCGCGCAGGGTCATGAAATCATGCTTGTTGGCGATTTCGCTTTCGTGGCAGGCGTAGATCCAGTTTTTCTCGAAGATCAATTCCATTTCCAGATCAAACAAATCCGGCTCGGTAAACATATCCCGGGCAATTCGGAAGATGCCTTCCGCTGGCCGGAAGTCCAGGCAGCCCTCAATAAAGCTTTTCCACTGTTCGACGCTTTTTGCACTGCTCATTAATCGATACCTCTTTGCATCGGGCTAATTCGTGCATTCAATAAGTTGTTTGTGTCCGCATTAAATAAGTTGCCCGCACCTGGGTCTATCCGCTTTGTCGGCAAACACAGTCCATAAAATTGGCCAATCTGCGTTGGCCTAGATATAGCTGGCCGGAAGCGGCACGGCGAACGAGGAGGAATTGATCATTCGAAGTAAACGGATATGAGTCTCGAATTAACAGGATAGAGACTCTGGCGCCAATGCTGCCTAATCCTTCTCGATGCGTATCGGCTGTCTCGCCGGAGCGACATCAACCATAACGACTCATGCTGAATATTTTAATAAAGAAACAACTGCCAACGATTGGAGTGATCACTTTGGTCACGCCGCTACTTGATGTGTTCGCACATTGAATAAGAGGGGATAAGTTATGTTTCAAGCGAGTTGGTTTACCCGTTGCGTGCAGACGGCCAGCCTGGCCGGAATGATTACACCGATGATGGCCCAGGCGGACTTCGTTGAAGACAGCCACCTGGGGCTGGGCTTGCGCAACTTTTACATCGATCGCGATTTCAAGGGCGAAAACCCGAAGAACTCCCGCGTTGGCAGCTGGACCCAAGGCTTCGACCTGCGCTTCATCTCGGGCTATACCGAGGGGCCGTTGCAGTTTGGCCTGGATGCTTCGATGCAGTACGCCTACCGGCTCGACGGCGGTGGTGGCCGGGGGCCTGACAGCATCATTCCCTATAGCGTCAGCAAGCAAGAACAAGCGACCGATTACGGCCGTGGCGGCTACACCGCGAAGGTGCGTTACTCCAAGACCGAGTTGAAATACGGTGAGCATCGGCCAACGCTGCCGGTGGCCTACACCGACGATTCGCGGCAACTGGTCACCACGTATCACGGCACCCTGATCGAGTCCAAAGAGGTGGATAAGCTGACGCTGACAGGCGGGCGCTTTACCGAAATCAGCGGTCGCGAATCCTCCAACAGCGAAAAAATGTACTTGTTCAACGGGCCTGACGTGCAGCGCCGCAGCGACGGTTTGAACTTTGGCGGCGCCAGTTACGCGTTCACGCCGGCGCTGACCGGGACCTATTTCTACGGGCAACTGGAAGACATCTACCGTCAGCATTACCTGGGTGCCACCTACCTGGCAGACCTGGGTGGCGGCTACGCTCTGAAAACCGATTTGCGCTATTTCAACAACAAGGAAGATGGCGACGCCCTGTACGGCCGCATTGATAACCGCTCCTATGGCGCCATGACTACCCTGCGCAAAGGTGCCCACTCCTTTGGCCTGGGTTATCAACGGATGCTCGGCGACAGCACGTTTCCGACCCTTAACGGCTACGCGCCGCAGCCCTACCTCGTGAACTGGTCCGCCATCGCCTTCGTCAAACCCAACGAAAAATCCTGGCAGGCGCGGTATGACTTCGATTTCGCTGGCGTGGGTATGCCTGGCTTGAAACTGATGACGCGTTACATGCGCGGCACCGACATCGATCGCGGCGCCCTCAGCGACAACAGCGAGTCGGAGCGCAATATCTATCTGTCCTATGTGGTTCAGGAAGGTCCGCTGAAGAACCTTGGCGTCGAACTGCGCAACATCAACGTCAAATTCCGCCATGGTAATGACTTCGACGAAAACCGTCTTATCACCACTTACACCTGTAAATTCTGGTAAGCGACCCGCACCCTCCGAACGAGATTTCGGTCTCCTGCGCTTCAACAATTCCAGGGGGTAACACCTGCCTGCTCATCTGGGCAGGTAATACCCAATCACGCCTGGTGTTCAATGCATGCCTATTGTGCCGACCGGTGGGTGTCTGCTCTTTTTTGCAGCGCCCTACCTGTGTTTACGGCGTGAGAAAGACGTTCACGGGGATGGACGGCTCTGGCGATGCACTGTCCTTATCCGATTAATCGGTGAATGTTATCCGCATATTTCGGCCGGCCCCCGGAGGGAGGCACGCGGCATGAAGATTGCTCTTTCTATCAGAGGCGTGCCGTCAGAGCGCGTTCATAAAACAGCCGTGGGTGCCCCGTGATGAGTACAAGTCCTGATGTACATGTTCGTGACATTCGTATCGAGCGTTATGACCTCAATGGTGCCCGGCAGTGGATGGCCGGAATCTGTGGGCCGCATCTGCTCAAGACCAGCTACCCCAACCGCATTCAGTTCCATCACAGTGGCAATGTGCTCAAATCCATGTCCACGACACTGGGGGTGATCGGGTACGGCACCGACGTCACGGTCGGCATCGAAGACGCCGAACACCTGAACAGCTACAGCCTCAGTCTGCCCCTCGTCGGCGAACAACACTTAAGCAAGCAGGGCTGTCAGGTGACGTCCGATCGCGACAGCGCAGTCATCGTGTCGCCCCACGAAAACCAGGAGCTGTCGATCAACGGCGATTGCCGCAAGATCCAGGTCGTCATCACCCGTGCGGCCATGCGCAAGTCCCTTGAAGACATGCTGCAGCGGCCATTGGAAACCCCCTTGCGTTTCGAGCCGGTGATGGACGCCGTCAACGGGTCCTCCGCGTCGTGGTGGCGCATGGCTCGCTACTTTATCGGCGAGCTGGAGCGCAGCCGCGAGTTGTATGACCAGACGTTTTTCACTCGCGACATCGAGAGCTCGCTGATCAAGGGCTTGATCCTCGCCCAGCCGAACAACTACTCCGATGAGTTGCGCAATGTGCTCGGCGTCAAACTGCCGCACTACCTGATTCGAGCCAAGCAGTACATCCACGAAAATGCCCGCGAAGCGCTGCACCTGGAAGACATTGAGGCGATTTCCGGTGTGTCGCGGTTCAAGCTGTTCGAAGGTTTCAAGAAATACTTTGGCATGTCGCCGATGGCGTATCTGAAGAAGCACCGGCTGGGTGCCGTGCGCCAGGAAATCCTCGAGGACAATTCGGCGCGCAATATCTCGGTGATTGCCATGGGGTGGGGTTTTACCCACCTGGGCCGGTTCTCCAGCGAGTATCGCAAGCTGTTCGATGAAACACCGAGTACCACCCTGCAACGTAACGAAGCTCGCCGAAACCGGTCGCTTTGAGCCATGGCTGCGCTATCGGTTCACCCTATGCCTGGCGCTGGTGCGGGGCTTGATCTGTCGAGGCTGTGCCAGACGCCGGTCTTCACCAGCCGCTCGCGGCAGGAAAGTCATCGGCTGCTCGCGCGTGAGTTGGTCGAACACGACTTGAGCTGGCGCACTGGCAATGTCGACACCGCGTTTTTCCGCGCTGAAGTGGGACGTTGCCAATTGTTTGTCCTGCGTTACGGTGCCGAGGTTGAGGTACGGCCACGGCCTTTTACCGATTTCGTATTGATGCAGATGCCATTGCGCGGGCGGGCCAGCATCGAGTGCGACGGGCTGGCGCTGGAGTTGGAGGAGGGGCAAGTGGCGGTGCTCGCGCCCAATCGCCAGGCCCGACTGGTCTGGCACCGTGGCTGCGAACAATTGCTGCTCAAGGTGCCGCGCTCCTTGTTGAGGCTGATGCAGGAACGGCTGGTGGACGAAGGAGGGCTGGCCGCCGATTTCAGCTTGCCACCCGCCTACCGGCTCGACACTGGTCAGGCGCGTGGCTGGTTGCGCCTGGTCGATGATTTGCTTGAGCAGCTGGGGGCCAGCGAGGGCGAGCCGGTGCATGCTCACTGGTTGCGACATCTGGAAGAAAGCCTGCCGCTATTCCTGCTGACCCACCCACCGAAAGTCGACGGGGCACCGATAGCGGTCGTTGAGACGCCAGCACAGCGTCAGGCCTTGCGACAGTTGCACAAGATCGAAGACTTGATGCGCAGTCGCCTGGGGGACGCACTTTCCCTGGGCGAACTGGCCGCTGCGGCGGGCATGAGCGAACGCAGCCTCAACACCCTGTGCCAGCGCTGTTACGGACAAACACCCATGGAGCGGTTGCGCAACCTGCGGCTTGAAGCGGTGCGCGATCGTTTGCTCGGTCGTTGCGACGTGAGCATTACTGAAGTCGCCCTGGAACATGGCTTTGGTCATCTCGGGCGTTTCGCCCGTTATTACCGTGAACGCTTTGGCGAACTGCCGCATCAGACGGCTGCGAATGCTGACCCTTGCAGGAGCGAGCTTGCTCGCGATGGACGTTAACGATAACGCGTGTTGTCGGGTTAAACGCGTCGCCCTCAAGTCCATCGCGAGCTCGCTCTACAGGGTGCAGTGTTCGATTACTGTTCGGCGCTGTCCGCCCATTTGCCCATCAGCGTATTGGACGGCCGTTGTTCGTCGAGCAGTTTCTTCGCCGTTTCGATACCGGCCACGGGCAACCCGGTGGGGTCGAGCAGGCCGATCTGCACCAGAACGCTGGCCTGGTCCCAGTAAATATGTTCGTGACACAGCTTGTCGCCCCGGAACTTGATGACCCCGAGCATCGGTATTTCGACGTATTGACCGGTCGGCGCGACGTTGGGCAGCATCCAGTCGATTTCACTGGTGTGGGTGAAACACATCACGAACTCGTCGACGATCTGCGAGGCCCCGACAGTGCGCGAGATGGGCACCAGCTTCATGTCCGGCGGATTGGCGTGGACGAAATGGTTCTGGTAGAAGCGGCTCAGTTCGCGGTAGCCCACGCCACCGGTCATGGTCGGAATGTGGTTGACGTACGGTTCGGCAACCATGGTCGCCATGGTCGCCGGGACATCGCGGACGGCAAACTCGAATTCGATGTGCTTTTCCCACAGTTCGGACAGGTTGTAGTTCGGGCCGATGGCCTGTTTGAGTGCGGCGATGCTGCGTTGATGGGCCATCAATGCAGCCGGCTTGTTGTAGTGCATGCCACCGTTGCGGGCGAAGGCATGGTCGACGTCGGGGTAGGTGTAAATCTCGACGTTGTTGCGGCCGCCCAGGCGCTGACTGATCAGCGTTCGGGCATTGGCATCGCAGTAGCCATCCTGTTCGGCGAAGTGCAGCACCAGGCGGCCTTTGATGTTGTCGGCTTCGTCGAGCAACTGTTCAATGCCCATGCCGTAATAGCCCACCGAGCAGGCGGCGTCGGTTCTCGTCGCCGTCAGGTAGGCCAGCTTGCCGCCCATGCAGAAACCCACATAGCCGAAACCGACGTCCTCGACTTCGGGCAAATCGCTGAGTGCCCTGAAACTGGCGTCGATGTCATCGACAGCCTTGTCCACGTCCATGCGCTGGAACAGCTCGATGGCACGGGCGAAGTCGGCCTCGGTGTACCCCAGGTCTACGCCCGGTTCCAGGCGCCAGAACAGGTCCGGCACCAAGGCGACATACCCTTCCTCGGCGTAAAAATCGGCCACTTCGCGCATGTTGGCGTTGATGCCGAAGATTTCCTGGCCTATTACCACGCCGGGACCTTTGCCGCTGGCGGGCAGCGCCAGGTAACCGGCGAAACTGCCGCTGCCGTCGCTGGCTTTTACGGTGATTATCTTGCCCATGGTATTACCTCGTTATCGACTCTTCATCAGGTTTTGTTGGCGGTGCTCAATAGGCGAAGCGATTCAGACCGGGTCACGCAAGCGCTCGAACCACACCCGGGGCGAGAGCCCCTGATCGGGGCCGAGGATCGAAAAACCGCCGTCCACCGGAATGTCTACCCCGGTAATCCAGGACGCCCCATGGCTGCACAGGAAGGCGACCACATGGCCGATCTCCTCGCCGCGCCCGACGCGCCCAAGCGGGTGAAAGGTGGCCCCCACGCGGTCGGCCACGGCAAGGTCGCCGCCGCTCAGGTTCGCCACCGACGGCGACCAGGTCCAGGCCGGCGAGACGCTGATGACCCGGATCGAAGCCGGTGCCAGGCTCACCGCAAGGTTTCGGGTCAGCTGCAGCAAACCGGCCTTGGACGCCGGGTACAGGGCTCGCCCGGCTGCGCCAAACTTGCCGCCGGTGCTGCCGATGTTGATCACGGTGCCGCCTTCACTCATGTGCGGCGTGGCTTTCTGTACGAAAATGGCCGCCGACACCAGGTTGATGTTGAGGGTGTTCAACCATTGCGCGCGGTCTGACTGTAGCCCCTGGTCGTCGTAGACACAGGCGTTGTTGACCAGAATGTCGAGACGGCCGAAGGCGGCCAGCGTGGTGTCGATACAGTCATCGATATCCTCGTCCAGCTCGACATTGCAGGCGACAAAGCGACAGCGTTCACCCAACTCGCTGGCCAGTAGCGCCCCCATGTCGCGGTTGCGGCCGACCAGCATGACGCAGGCACCGGCGTTTAGCAGTTGACGAGCAATGTCAGTCCCCAGGCCCTGGGTGCTGCCCGTGACGATCGCCACCTGACCTTGCAGGTTGGCAGTGGGAATGGACTTCATGGCATTGACTCCAGGGTGCTTGCAACATCCGTGACGGTGGCGATCAACCGCATGCTGTCCAGCGCCGCCAGATGAGTCGCGGGGCGGGCGGCGGCGCAGGCGTCGGCCAGCACCGTCACCTCGAAGCCGCAATCGACGGCATGCCGTACCGTGCTTTCCACCACCGAGTGGGTGGCGACGCCGGCGATCAGCAACTGTCGTGTTTCAAGCTGGCGCAACAGGGTGTCCAGCGGTGTGCCGTAAAATGCGTTGATGCGGGTATGAGTGATGACGAATTCATCCGGGCCTTCCAGCGGTTGCAACGCGTCATGGAACTGCGCGCCCCAAGTGCCTTCCTGGACGGCACCGCTGGCCGCGACGGCGCGCAGGATCGGCGCGTTCTGTACCAGGTCGGCATAGTCCGGGCGATACGCCACGCGCACATGAATGATCGGCCAGCCCCGTGCTCGGGCGCCTTGCTGCAGCCTGATGGCGGCGTCCAGCACGGCGTCACGTGCCGGATCATCGGCTGCGAGCCCGACCCGGATGCGGCCGTCAGGATGCAACACGTCATTCTGATAATGCAGGGCCAATACGGTCGGGCGCCCCATCAGACAAAGACCTCAAGGTTGGCGAACACATCATTGCAGTTGATCAGGTCAACCCGCTTGAGCTGGATTTTCCAGCCGCCGCTGTCCTGACTGGCCAGCTTGTAGGTGTAGCGCCCGGCCAACTGGCGTTGTTCAAGACGCCATTCGCTGACCTGGAACGTCGCGCTCACCACCAGCAGCCCTTGGCTGTCGAGTCCTTCGACCATCACATTGCCCACCAGGTGAGCCGTGCGGGTCGGTGGTTGTTGCGACCAGTTACGCACGTTCTCTACCCGGCGGATGCGCACTTCGCGCAACATGCGGTTTTCCCAGAACAGCGAAATGTGTTCGAAAGGGTCGACCTGCCCATGCAGGTGCGGCACCCAGTACATGCCCGCATCGGTAAACAGTTGGTCCCACTCCCAGAAGCGGCGCTCATCCAGCAGGCGTGCTTCGCGATAGAGAAACTGCTCGATCTCGCGCAAGGTTTCGCTGGGTACCTGGGCCGGGATCAGGGCGTGAGTCGAGACGTCGAAAGTGCGATCAAGCAGCATGGGTGCTCTCCTTGGCGATCAGGGTGGCGGTCATGTAGTGCTTCCAGGCGGCGAACTGGTTGCGCATCGGCAGCTCGCTCGTGCCATTGGTCGAGACCGCGCCATCGGGCAGCAACCGGTCGGTGCCGACATAACGGTGCATGCTGATCCATTCACCACCGCGGGTCATGTTGCCCTCCTGGCAGCGGGCATAGACTTCGACGTCGTCGGGCATGACGTTGGAGGAGGGTGAGTTGATGACGTTGGCGTACGTCAGCGCCCGATCAAATACGGCATCCGGAGCGCCTTTGCAGCGGAACGTCTGGATTTCCACCAAGGTGCGGTCGACGGCCATCGGCCGGATCACCCGGAACTGCATGAACACGGTGTGGGGCGAGCCGCTGCCGTAGATCACAGTGTTGTGACGATTCATTCCCATGATGTCTCGGGCGCGTTCTTCGCCATAGGCATCGCTCAGGCATTCGAAGTGGGCCTTGGACACATCGTCGCGCTCGGCGGCTGCCGGATCGAAGATCGCTTCCATGTAGCCATGTCCATTGTTGTAGGCACGCAGTTCGAGCTTTTCCCAGAAATCGTAGGGCTCGCCGTTGCCGTCCATGATCAGCAGTTCGAAAGGCATTTCTCCCAAGGACTCGGCTTCGCTGCGGGCCGCGTCCACCGAGGACTCATGCGTGACGCGAGCGTGCATGGTGTCGTGGAGATTTTCGTAGAAGACTTTCCAGTTGGAGCGCTGCATGACTCGAAAAATGCCGCCGGCCACTTCGACTTCACCCACCGGCGAGCGATCGCAGAGATTGTCGATGGAGGTGATCACGCCGCCGAGAAAGCTTTTCAGGTCTGGACCATGATCGATCTGGCTGGCGAACACGAAGCCTCGATAGCTGTCGACCCGCGCCAGGCTCACCATTGAAAAGTCCGGGTGCCGGGGGTTGAAACAGGTGCCTTCGAAGCCGTTCTTCAACGGTGCCGAAAGGTGCTGGCCGTCAAGTTTGAAGGTCCAGGCGTGGTAAGGGCAGCGGAAGAACTTGCCGACATTGCCGTCGCCTTCGGCCACCAGCTTGGCGCCTTTGTGCGGGCAACGGTTGTAGAGCACATTGACGTTTTTATCGGCACCGCGAACCAGAATCACGTCCTGATCGCCGATACGTGTGGTGTGGTAGTCACCGACGTTTTTGACCTGGCTTTCATGGCCGACGTAGATCCATGCCTGACCATAGATTCGCTGCATTTCCAGATCAAACAGTTGAGGGTCGGTGTAAACGCTTTTGTGCACGCTGTCGTCGCGGATCAGGGCCGCGATCTGTTCGTTCGAGGGAATCATGATGTCTCCTTTTAACCAGCCATAAAGAGGTGCGTGGTACGACAACGCACTTACAAATCGAGCACCAGGCGAGCGCTGGAGGCGCGGGATACACAGGTGCAGAAGCTGCCGTCAGCCCGTTCGCGCTCCGACAGACAAATATCGCGGTGGTCAGCGGTGCCTTCGAGCACTTGGGCCACGCACACCCCACAGTCACCCCGACGGCAATCGAACATCGGGTCCAGCTCGGCTTCTATCATTGCGTCCAGTACGCTTTTGCCCGCGGGCACCTGGAGCGTTACGCCACTGGCGCGCAGTTCCACTTCAAAACCGGCTTCGGTCTCGGCGTCGAGGCTGCCGATGAACAATTCGCTGTGCAGTTGGCTGTCGTCCCAGCCCAGTGCGCGAGCCGTTTGCAGCACGTTGCTGATCAATGACTTGGGGCCGCACACATAAAGCTGGCGTCCGTTGATAGGCGAATCCAGCAGGCTGTTCAGGGGCAGGCGTCGCGCCGGGTCGCCGCCGCTGATCCAGCATCGGGCGGTGCCGAGCGCCTGGACCTCTTCCAGATACGCCATGCGGCCTGCGTCGCGACCGGCATAGTGCAAAGTGAACGGCTGCTGACTGGCCGCGAGCGAGCGGGCCATGCCAAGCATTGGGGTGATGCCTATTCCTCCCGCGATCAGCAGGTAGTCACTGGCATTAGCCACCAAAGGAAAATGGTTGTTGGGCGCGCGGACCACCAGTTGCTGACCGACTTGCACCTCGTGCATCCAGCGCGAACCACCGCTGCTCTGGTCTTCCAGTTGCACCGCGATCTCGTAGTGAGGGTGTTCAGGCAGGCTGACCAGCGAGTAAGCACGCCACCTGGGTTTGCTGCCTGGTATCTGCACTTCGATATGAGCACCCGGGGTGAAACCGGGCAGGGTGTGGCCGGCGTCATCGACCAGGATCATGCGACGAATGTGAGGCGTGAGCAGATCGATCCTTTCGATACGCAAAGACAGGCTGGGCATGCACGGTTCCTGAACGGGGCGAGCGCTGCTCGCCGTTGAAGTCGTACACACTGTAGGGAGAGGGGGCTGGGGTGAAAAAGCCGATACCGGCAAGTCGATAGCCACATTTTGCGTAAATACGCGGGACCGGGCGTCCTTCAGCAGTTGAAAGGACTCCAGCAGGACGACATCGTTCAGCGCACCGTATATCCAGAGGTACCGCCGCGAGTGGAGCACGCGCTGACGGCGCTTGGTCATGCGCTCGGCCCGGCCATGACAGCCCTTATCGACTGGGCTGAGCTTCGCCAGCAGCATGATGCGAAGGGTATGACTAACAAACGTTAGCGACGATGGACTTTTGAAGCGCTAATCCGCCCTGTTCGATTATCAAACGTCAGCCCGTTTCAGATCTGATCAGCTATGGTTTCCGAATATTCGATTTGTGACTATGTTTACTATTGGTCACAATTTGTATGTCCTCGATAGGGTGAGTAAGCTATTCCCATGAATCAGCCATCAATATCTTCGCCCAGCTTCCGTGGCCCAGCCGATCACGACATTCGAGACCAGATTGTCGCGGCGGCCAACGAGCACTTCAGTCAATACGGCTACGGTAAAACCACGGTTTCCGACCTGGCCAAGGCCATCGGGTTTTCCAAGGCTTACATCTATAAATTCTTTGATTCCAAGCAAGCAATCGGTGAGGCCATCTGCGCTAATTGTCTGGCAGAAATCGTCGCGGCAGTGGAGCAGGCTATCAATGTCGAAGGCCTGTCTCCAACGGAGCGCTTTCGACGTTTGGTCAAAACTGTTATCGCCACAGGTGTGAATCTGTTCTTCAACGACCGAAAACTCTATGACATAGCAGCGTTCGCGGCGTCGGAAAGCTGGACCAGTACGCAGGCTTATGACGCACAGATCAAAAGCTTCGTGTCGCAAATTGTTCGGGAGGGGCGAGAGATTGGCGAATTTGAACGCAAGACTCCGCTGGATGAAACAGTAGAAGCGATACATCTCGCGCTGCGCCCCTTCGTCAACCCTTTGCTGCTGCAGTACAACCTCGATTTCGTCGAGGAGGCGCCCATGCTCACCTCCAACCTCATCTTGCGTAGCCTCATGCCTTGACCTTCGACTAAAGGTTTACGGCATTTGCGGGCAAGCACAGTTCATCAAATGGCTTTTCACTTGGCCCTTCTGCCCTCCGGCGAAGGGCATTTATTTATCCGTATTGTGACCGATCTCTGAATTGGTCACGTGTATAAACATGGTGTGCCTATGGGGTACTACGTCAAACCCATCGATGAGCATTGGGTGTTCGGTGTAGGTGTTTATGTGCCTTAATGAGATGGTCAGCTCGGCTCGAGAAACCCGGTGAGTCTAGACTTACCGGGTTTCTCTCTTTACCGAAGGAGGATCTCTCATGAACACCGT
>NZ_VIUK01000027.1:0-88854 GCF_007828295.1 Pseudomonas sp. SJZ080 | reverse complement strand
TGCCCAGTTTGATGTAGAGCTTGACCGCTCGGATACGGTCTTCGTATGAGTACATGAACTACCTCCAGGTAGTCCAAGATTTCCGCCGCATCCCCGGTGGGTCAGTTTTCAATCAGCGCCAACAATCATGATCGACCAGGATGGTTTGTAGGGACTTGAGACACAATAGAAGATCATCGCCTCCGCCATCTTTATACGACAAAGCCCATTTTTCAGGGCTTTGTCGTTTCTGGCTTTTGGCAAAAACCTCACAGCCCACACTCCAGCCCACACCTTGTATGAAGTCTTGCTTTTCTACCGGTGGCTTGTTTTTTGAAGGCCTATTGCCCGTACCTACACTCCTGAGACACGGGCTCCGAAGTGGTTCTCGTAGAGAGCGCCGGAATGGATGTAGGGATCGCGAATTCCCATCGACGCAGCCCAACAAATTACACAAACAAAAACGCCGCTTAGTAAGCGGTTTTTTGTGTATTTGGAGAGGGAACCGAGACTCGTATCTAGCGTCCGCCCCATTGAAACCTAAGGGGTTTCTTTTCTTGCCGGAGCAGGAAAAGACCTAATTCTGGACTTTTTTTGGGGAAGTATCAAGGGCAAGAAGGCGTGATTCCGAGCCGAGCTATTCCATCAGCGAGCGTACCTTGCCCGAACCAAAGGATCATTGACTGTCGACCTGGGTCCTCAACAAGTTTTCAAACGCCACCTGCGGCATGGGCTTACCATATAACCAACCCTGTGCGCTCTGACATCCATAACGCTGCAGGAACGCTTGTTGAGAGGCTTCTTCGACACCTTCGGCAACCAGCGTCAACCGCAGGCTGTGCGCCATGGAGATGATGGCCTTGACCAGTTCGGCGCTATCGCGATTGTGTTCGATGTCGTTGATAAAAGAGCGGTCGATTTTAAGCGTTTCGATGGGTAGGCGACTCAGGTAGCTGAGCGCCGAATAGCCGGTACCGAAATCGTCGATGGCGATCGTCAGTCCCAACGCGTTGAGCTGCTCAAGTGTCTCGCGCACGGCGACATTGTTATCCAGCAATAAACCTTCGGTAATCTCCAACTCCAGCCAGCCCGGCTCGCAGCCGGTGTCCCGTAGGATTGCGCAAATAGAGGTAAGCAAGTCGTTCATCTGGAATTGTCGCGGCGACAGATTGACGGCGATTCTAAGCGGTGGACTACGATTATCACGGTTCCAGTCGACAGCACGGCGGCAGGCATTTTCCAATACCCATTCGCCGATGCCGACGATCAATCCGGTTTCCTCGGCAATAGGAATAAAGGTGTCCGGAGCAATCAGCCCGTGTTGCGGATGTTGCCAGCGCAGCAAGGCTTCGGCACCGATCACGCGGCCACTGATCAGATTGATCTGCGGCTGGTAATGCAATACCAACTCACCATTGCTCTGCGCATGGCGCAAACTGGTCGCCAGGGCCAGCCGCTCCGTGGTTTTTTGGGTCATGCTCGGCGAATACAGTTGCACGTTGTTACGCCCATGGGACTTGGCACTGTACATAGCCGAGTCGGCGAACTGCACCAGCTCATCGATATTGTCGGCGCCCGTCGAACCATAGGCAATGCCAAGGCTGCCGGATACAAAGATTTCCCTGCCCTGAATCTGATAAACACCTGTAATGGACTTAAGAATCCCCCGCCCAATGTTTTCAAGCTCGAAGGGGGTATTGAGCTGGGAAGACAGAATCAGGGCGAACTCGTCGCCGCCCAGACGTGCCACGCTGTCGTGCCCGCACACCGAGCGCCGCAAACGCCTGGCGGCTTCACACAGCAGCTCATCGCCCGCGCCATGACCCAAGGTATCGTTGACAACCTTGAAATTGTCGAGGTCAAGAATCGCGACCGCGACCTGACGCCCGTTGCGTTCGGCTTTCAGCAAGGCCTCCTGCAGACACTCCTTGAATCGTTCGCGGTTGGGTAGCCCCGTCAGTGCGTCATAGAACGCGAGCATGTGCAGCCGTTGCTGATAGCTCTTCAGCTTGCTGATGTCCTGGGCAGTCCCGAACATCCCCAAGGGCACGCCATCGGAGCCATATTCGATTGTCAGGCAGGTCTGCAAGTGCAGCTCTCGATCACCCACCGCTATGCAATATTCCAGCGCCAGAAATGCGCTGCGCTTTGAGAAGGCGTGGTACACGCTCTCCAGAACACGGGCACGGTCCTTAAGTATGAGCATGTCCAGGAGTTCTTGTTGGGTCGGCGCCCAATGCCGCGGTTTATCGACCATGCGACAGAGCTCCGCTGACAGCTGCAAGCCACCTCGCCGGAAATCCTGTTGCCAATGACCAAAGCGGGCCAGGGCCTCGGCCTGTTCGAGTCGCTGCTCGGCGGCCTTTAGAATTGAGATGTCCCGGCCCACGGCCAGGACACTGACCACGGCGCCGCAAGCATCTTTCTCCGGCACGATACGAATATGGCTGGCGATCAGTGCGCCGTCCGCGCCGAACCAGGTCAGCTCATACTCGTCTGGCTGGCCGCTGTGTAAAACCCCGAATAATTTAGCCTCATAGGCGAGCATTTCGGGCGTTTCCCTTCCATGGCTGGGGCTCTTGCCGAGCAGCTTCACGGCAGGTGCCCCGGCCATGCGTGCGAACGCCGGGTTGAGGTAGGTTCGTAGGCCATTGTGGTCGTACCGCGCAATGGTATCCGGGGTGTTTTCGACCAGAGTTCGCAGTGTCTGCTCGTCGCTTGGCAATTGCCATTCTGAATGGTCAGTCATCGGCGGACGGCTTGGAACGAGTGGAAGAAATCGTTTGTTGCATGGTTCATGACCTTCGGCATCCGGTGATCGACGATCATCACCTTGAACGGCTTCATGCCCGTCTGCCCGCGGGTGTGTCCGCTGGGATTATGTGTTTGAGCGAAACGTGACCACTGAACGGGACGAAAATCAGCTGCAGAGGGCTCCAAGCCCTCAACTCGATAGCTTCGGGGGCCGACATACAGCGGCAGATATTTCATTGCACTGGAGCGTTTACCGAGCAGTCCCATGACGCGATGTCCCTTCAAACGATGAAATTTTTGACCACGGCGTTGAGCTCGTCGGCGAGCATCGCGAGTTCCCGACTGGAAGCGTGGGTCTGGTTCGCCGCACTTGACGTCTGTGCCGAGACATTCCGAATGTCAAGCAGATTGCTGTCCACCTCGCGGGCTACATGGGACTGCTCCTGGGTCGAGCTGGCGATGCTCACATTGCGCTCGTTGATTTGAGCGATGGCGACTGCAATCGCGCCGAGTGCGGCGCCCGCCTGGCGAGTCACTCCCAGCGTGTCCCGGGTCCTGCCATTGCTTTCGTGCATGGCGCCGAGGGCGTCCTGGCTGCCCTTGCGCACCGCGCCGATGATGCTTTCAATCTGCTGCGTCGACTCCTGGGTCCGCTGTGCCAACGCCCGCACTTCATCCGCGACCACGGCGAAGCCGCGGCCGCTTTCACCGGCCCTCGCCGCTTCGATCGCCGCGTTCAGGGCCAACATGTTGGTTTGCTCGGCGATGCCTCGAATGACATCCAGTACAGAGGTGATGCCGCCTATCTGTCCGTCCAGCACCTGGAGGGCGTCGGTGGTGTGTTCAATGTCACCGGTCAGCGATGTCATGGCATCGACTGCCCGACCGACACTATCCTGGCCCTGGCGGGAACTTTGGTCAGCTGATTGGGCCACCTCGGAAGCCGAGACGGCATTGCGCGCTACTTCCTCAATCGCCACGGTCAGTTCAGTGACGGCCGTCACGGCTTGATCCAGCTCGTTGTTCTGTCGCGTCAGGCCCCGGCTGGCCTCATCGGATACCGAATTCAGTTCGCCGGCCGTCGAAGCAAGACGTCCGGCGCAACCCACGATGTGCTGGACGGTGCTGCGCAATCCTTGCTGCATCTGATTCAATGCAGCCAGCAAGCGTGCCGGCTCATCCGCACCGGGCGAATCGATCGGATGGCTCAGGTTTCCTGCGGTAATGCGCTCCGCGGCCGTCAAGGCGACGGTCAGCTGCCGCAGAAGCCGAAGTACCATGGATGTCGCCAGCGCAGCGCCGACCAACAACATCACCAACAAACCGCCGGACATCAGCATGATGTCGTTTCGGGCGCTGTCACTTCGGGCTTCAAGCGCCTGCGCGAGAGCGTCCAACGCCGGCCGGTTGAAGGCAAACAACGCGTCGATGGTCCGTGTGTAGGTCGCCAGGTAGTCGGCGACCGGATAGTTGGGTTCATTGGCCGAAATCAGTTGGGTGTCGGTCAGTTTGAGGGCCTGCTCGACCTGCGGCCCCAGTGCCGCCAAAGGCCCCCCGAGCAATGCGCTGAATGACGGGCTGGCGCCATTGACCTTGGTGAATGCCCTTGTCAGCTTGTCGAAGCTGTTCGCTGCCTGGGTCGTCAAGCTGCTGAGGGTGGCACGTTGCTCGGGCTGGATTTGCCCTTGCGAGAGAAGCCCCGCCCCTGTCGTGCTCAGTTGTCCGAGCAGTTCGCTGGTCTGTGGCAGTTCGACCAAAGCACCGGTGATCAGGTAATAGGTTTCGAAGATCGGATCCAGTGATAGCTCGAAGTGGTCGAGCAGCGAGTCCTCCAGTTGGAGGCAGGTCGCGACCAACTGGGCATGCAAGGTCTGGCTTTGAGCACCGTTGATCGCACCTTGGGATATCTGGCTGGCCAATTCACTCCATTGCCGGTGAGCCTTGCGCAGGGCATCCAGCAGGCCGGAAGGAACCTGAGATTCACTCAATTCACGTTCGGTCAATGCAAAAGCCTGCTCAACTTCGGCATGCTTTTTCTGCCTTGTTTCAACCAATGCCCGACTGCCGCCCAGCACCGCGGATGAAAGGCTGCTGTGTTGTTGCGTCAGTTGAATCAGGTGCAGCAGTTCCTGCACCGGTTGCATGCCGAGAGATTCTTGCACAGCTTGGCGACTCTGACCCATGGCGCCAAGGACGAATAACGAGGTAGGCGCGGCGACCAGCGCCAGGCACAGCACTGCCAAGAATGAAAACTTGCCCGGCAAGGACAATCGATCAAGCATGTTCATGAACGGGCTCTCGGGGGTCAGGAAAAATCGGCAACCCAGTCCATGGGCGTAACATCATGTCGGCAAGCAGTCCTGTACTACGGATCAGCTCAGCTAACGTACGGCGTTGGATTGGCTCGTCGCGGCCCCAGGCCGTACGACCAGTAACATCGTCCTCTGGTCACTGACCGTGACGGGGGCGAAGGCGAAGTCAACGCCAACCCGGCTGTCGAAGCTTGTGGTCGGGTCGATCTGGATCGAAGGGATCTGCAGTATTGCGCCGACCCCATCGGCCAGTACCCCGACTCTTTGCAACTGATCGCCTACGGGCACTTCCAGGATGGCAATTTTCGTAAACTCCCCGATCATGGTGGGCTGTCCATGCACCTGGCTACCCAGGTCGACCACCGGCACCAGGGCACCGTCCATTACGATTGCCCTGCGAACCGGCCCCGACAGGCCAGCCCCGCCAATGAGACGAGCGCCCTGGATCACGGAATGGACATTGCTCATGCACACCGCGAACGCTGCGCCGCCGAGCATGAAAGAGAGATAAAGCCTGTTGGGGGGAACCTGATCGGCAACCCGACGGGGCGCAACGGCCGATCGGCTGAGCGTTTCTCGCTTTTCAAGCATGTGTTCGGTCAAATCCGCCAGATAAAGCAATTTGTCCGCGAGTTGAGCAGCACTCATCCCTCTCGTCGCCAATGGCAGCGTCTGCTGCGTGACGGCGCGACTCGCTTGATCGCCGATCGGGTCCTTGCCCATCACCGTCAGCCTGGCATTGCCCCGCGTACTGAGGTCGCCCCGTTGTTCGGCGTTCCCCGGGAGCCGCGCCAGTTCATCGAGCCCACTTCCGGCAAACGGTTCGATCGGCGTATGAGTCTGCGGGGCGGGGCGCGGGTAGCCTCGGTAGTAAATAATCAGGGCGACAAGCATCAGCCCCACCGGGACCATGGCCAGGCACAGCCAGAGAATCAAGTCACGGCCAGTCATGTATTGACCGCTCGATCATCGTCCGTACCGTGGAGCACCGCGAGTTCTTCCACCGACAGCACTCGCCCAATGTCCAGGAGAATGACAAACCGCCCACCGACGTTGCCCATCCCCTGGATGAAGTCGGAGCGAATATGCGCGCCGAAGGCCGGCGGCGGTTCGATGTCCGCCGAGGCGATTTCCAGCACCTCATTCACCGCGTCGACCAGTACACCGATCACTTGGTGTTCACCGACATGGACCACTTCGAGAATGACGATGCAGGTACGTCGGCCGACCTCGGTTTGCTGCCCACCGAAGCGAGCGCCCAGGTCGATGACCGGCACCACCGCCCCTCGCAGATTGATGACCCCGCGGATACTGGGTGGCATCATCGGAACGCCGGTGAGCCGGCCATGCTCGATGATTTCCATGACGCTGAGGGTGCCAACGGCAAACTGCTCATCGCCGAGGGTGAACGTCAGGTACTGCCGGGCCTGCGGCGCGGCGTCAGGGTTTTGAATTTTTATCGACTGGCCCATGCCATCATTCCTCAAAACGCGCGAAGCCGGCGGGCACGGCCTGGCCATGAGGGCGAGTCTGCCCGTTGAACGCCAGTGGCATCACCATGTTGAAAAAAATACCGATCATTGGATTTTTCTTCTTTCAGGTTGAGATGGATTTGGGCACGGAGGATGAGTCGCTATCATCTCTGCGCGGCCTGTGTGCGTTGTTTCGTCCCCGCGATTCGCTTGATCAACCCAGAAACGTCCAGAATCAACGCCACTTCGCCGTTGCCCAGGATGGTGAAGCCGCCCATGCCATCCAGTTGGCCAAAGAGCTTGCCCAGCGGTTTGATCACGGTCTGGAACTCGCCCAATAGACGATCCACCACGAACCCCGCACGCTGCCCGGCGAATTGCACCACCACCACGTTTTCCCTGCGCGGGGGCTTGCCCTCGACATCGAAAAGCTCGCGCAGACGGATGAAGGGCAACACCTCGCCGCGCAGATTGAGATAGTCGAGCCCGTCATTCGCCGGCAGCTCGATGCACTCCACAACCATGTCCTGTGGGATCACATAGCTGGCGCTGCCGACGCCGACCATGAAACCGTCGATGATCGCCAGCGTCAGTGGCAGGCGAATCCGCAGCGTGGTGCCCTGTCCCTCGACGCTGTCAAGCTCGAGGCTACCGCGCAACGCGGTGATGTTGCGCTTGACCACGTCCATGCCGACGCCGCGCCCGGAGAGGTTGCTGATCTGCTCGGCGGTGGAAAAGCCCGGCTCGAAAATCAGGTTGAAGATGTCGTTTTCCGCCAGATGTTGCCCTTCGCCTACCAGCCCGCGCTCGATGGCCTTGCGCAGGATTTTTTCCTTGTGCAAGCCACCACCGTCGTCGGCGACCTCAATGACGATACTTCCGGCATCGTGATAGGCGTTGAGGCGCAACGTGCCATGGGCCAGCTTGCCCTGGGCCAAGCGCACATCGGCAGGCTCGATGCCATGGTCCATGGCATTGCGCACCAGATGAGTGAGGGGATCGCCGATTCGCTCCACCAGGGTCTTGTCCAGTTCAGTCTCGCCGCCGCTGATTTCCAGGCGAATATCCTTGCCCATCTCTCTGGATACATCGCGGACCACCCGTTGGAAACGGTTGAAGGTCGAGCCGATCTGCACCATGCGCAGTGTCAGTGCCGAATCGCGTACTTCTTCCACCAGACGCGCCAGGACCGCCGTGGCTTCCATCAGCTCACTGGCGCCGGTGTTCCTGGCAGCGAGGTTGGCGCCCGCGCCGGCGATGATTAATTCGCCGATCAGGTTGATCAATTGATCGAGCTTGCTGGCATCGACGCGGATCAGACTGTTCTCGCTCCTGCGGCTGTCCTGGACCTGCTGCGGTGCATTCGATACAGGATCGCGGGGTATCGCAGCGGTGATCGGATGCTCGACCGGTACCGGATCGATCGCCAACGCCGGAGGCTGCCGTGGCGGCTGTTCGAGTAGCCCTGCGTCTGTAGCGGCAGTGAGCTCGCAACAACGGATGAAAATAATTTCAGCCAGGCGCTGACGCTCCTCCGGCAGTTCCCGAACCATCTGACGGTATTCATCGGTCTTGCAGTGCGGCGACAGAATATGCACCTGACTATCGTCGCGAATGAACTCGAATACATTCTCGAGGGTGGCTTGATCGACATCGCCGTGAAAGCCGATCTCGAAGCCCAGGTAGCAACTCTCCGGCTCCATTTGTGCCGCCTGGGGCAGATGATCGCTGAGGGTGACGATGTTACAGATTCGCCCCAGCGTGGCCAGGTAACGGATGAACGCCAGGGGGTCCATGCCGTTGCGCAGCAGGTCAAGACTAAAACGCAAGGAAATGTGCCAATGGTCGGCATTGCTGGGATCACTGACGCTTTCGATGCCGGGATCATGCTCGGTCGACGACGCACTGTCCCGCTGGGTGCCGAGGCCTGGCGTCGATTCAGATTCGTCGCCCAGAAATCCACGCAGCACACTGAGCAGGTTGGCGCCGTTGTCACGAACGGTCTGCGGCGCGGGCTCGTTGCCGTCCGCCGCCAGCCTTACCAATACGCCAATGTGATCGCAGGCCTGCAAGAACAGCGCGGTCAACTGCGCGTTGAATTGCAACTGCCGGTCACGAACACGGTCCAGCACACTCTCTGCCACATGGGTGAAGGAAACGATGTCATCCAGACCAAACAGGCCTGCCGAACCTTTGATGGTATGGGCGGCGCGAAAGATCGCGTTGATCGTGTCGGGGTCGTCCGCTGCCGACTCGATCCGCAACAAGGCTTCTTCCATCTCTTGCAGCAGCTCCAGGCTTTCGACGATGAAGGTCTGCTGTGCGTCGTCCAGGTTCATGAGCATTGCCTTTTCACCACCGATTGGATTACAACGGGACAGGGTCACCGAACATGACAGCCAGATCGCATAGCGCAAACACCTCCAATACCGCTGGGCTGTGATTGGCCAAGCGCAGTTGTTGGTTGCGTAAGCTCGTTTCCTTCTTCGCCATGATCAGCAGTTGCAACCCGGCGGTATCCAGTTCCTGAACCCCGCCCAAGTCCAGTTCGAGGTCTTCACCTTGGGCGATCAGATCGTCCAGGCGTTTTTTCCATTCAGCCGCGGTGTAGATGTTCAGCTCGCCCTCAATGCAGAGGCGCTGATGAGCGTTGGGATACATGGTTTGGACTCTCTTCAACCGATGGGGGCATATCGCGTGCGGTATGGATAGGATTGCGAAATTTCAGGGCAGAACGAGTTTGGACACTGCCGTGAGCATCTGTGCCGGCTGAAAGGGTTTGACCACCCACGCCCTGGCCCCGGCCGACTGGCCTTCCTGTTTCCTGGCATCGCTCACCTCGGTGGTGAGCATGATGACCGGGATGAATTTGTAGGCCGGCAATTGCTTGGCCGCCCGAACGAATGAAAGGCCGTCCATGTTCGGCATGTTCACGTCACTGATGATCAGGTGCAGCTTTCGGCCGTCGAGCTTGCTCAGGGCATCTTTGCCGTCGCAGGCTTCAACGGTGTCGTAACCGGCGCTTTTCAAGGCGATGCTGACAACCTGGCGCAGGGACGCCGAGTCGTCGACGATCATGATGGTCTTGGCCATTGAGGGCTCCTAGAAAAAGGTGATTTCGGATTCGTTGCCCGACGTACCGTTGGCATTGCCCCGGTGCACGTCATGCAGCTCGGGCATGGTGTAAGTACGAGCCAATTGCTCCAGCCAGGCTTGGGCGTCAATCGGTGTTGGAAGCTGGCCTGCGGCGCTGTCCCGTTGCCCCTGGGCAAGATTCTCGTGGAGCTTTTCCAAGTCACTACGGACCAGACTCAGCACTTGGTTGACGCGATCCTGGAACTGCAGGCCGACCAGTACCTGGGCTATTTCCTGGCCGACGAACTGGCTTTCCCTGCGCAACTCATGGGAGGAATTGAAAAGCGTGGTGGTGGCGCTGCGAAAACTGTCGATTACTTGCTCGATGATTTGGCCGGATCGGTTTACGGTGGCTTCGTCCTGCTCGGCATATTGACGAGAGATTTCCAGGGTACTGGCGATGGCCGCACTCACCGTGTTTACCGTGTCGCCGATACGCTTGCCGGTTTCACCGGACAGACTCGAGAGTTTACGAATTTCATCCGCCACCACGGCAAAACCACGACCAACCTCACCAGCACGGGCAGCCTCGATGGCGGCATTGAGCGCGACCAGGTTGGTCTGCTTGGCGATATTGCCTACATCCTGGGCCATCGTTTGCAATTGTTCGGTGAGGCTGGAGAGTGCCATCACTTCATGCAAGAGCGTTTCCTTGGTGGTCAATGCGGCGCGCAGCGAAGCGATGATCGCATCGAGTTCCCGCTGACTGGTCCCGAACAGCTCGACCAGCCCCCCTTCCGCCGCTGCTCCATCCTGCGAGCCTGAAACAACTCGCTCGACACGCATGGATATATCGGCAAAGCGTGTCGCCAACGTGGTGATAGCCTCTTCGGTGTGGCTACGGGCGACTTCGATCTGGCCCGCCCAGATCGGCAGCACGCCTCGGCATACCGATTCCAGGCCACAACGACACAGCGACACAGGGGCTTGCAGCATTTGTGACTCATGGTCGATTGAATCGATAGCGACGCGTAGGGCATGGTTACGTGAGTGGTAATAAAAGGCCGTAGCCACGCCCAGCGAGAAAAGTAGAACCGCAAGCCCTACGACCTGCATATCCATTACCCCGCCCGCCAGTACAGAGGCGGCTCCCAGGATCGCCAGCACAAGAAATGCGATTGGGGCCCCCGACGAGCCGGGAACCTGGGTGTTGATTGTTGTGCTCAATGTGGACTCTCCATCCGACGGCCGGAACTCATAGCAGAGGCGAACGACGGCACTCTTGCGTCAAAAAATCTGGCAGCAAAATGCGACCCGCCCATCATGCCGAGCCTGGGTATGACCCAACCATCGGACCAGGCTGGTTTTAGCGTAAGCACTACGGCTACCGAGGTAGGAATTGCCCTACTTTATTCAACGGTGTCGGGCCACTGCGGATGGCGGAGAAAAAAGACGAATAAAAGGGGCCCCGAGCGCCCTCGTCAAGCGACCCGATCAGGTGGGCAATGGATGCCCGGAAGGCCTTCAGAGATCGCTTTCTGAATGGGATAGAGTCAACATTATGGTTACATCAAAGCCCCCCATGCTTGATGGCATAGCGCACGATATCGGCCGTGCTGGTGAACCCCATCTTTTCCATCAGGCGCGCCTTATGGGTACTGACGGTCTTGTGACTGATCGCCAGTTCCGCCGCAATCCGCGAGACGCTCAACCCCTGAGCGAGTTGGCGCATGACTTGCAGCTCCCGGTCGGTGAGCCCATCGTGCTGGCTATGCGGGCCCAACCCACTGGCGGCAAACGCCATTTGCTCGGCCAGCCCGACGTCAATGTATCGTCCTCCAGCCGCCACCCGGCGAATCGCCGCGAGCAGGGTTTCGGGGTCACGGTCCTTGGTCAGGTAGCCTGAAGCCCCCGACCTGAACGCACGCTGGGCAATTTGCACTTCGTTGTGCATGCTCAGCACAAGGATCGGCAACTGAGGATAGTGAAAGCGAATGCGCGCCACCAGATCGTCCCCGCAGATGCCCGGCATGCTCATGTCGAGCAGCAGCAGGTCGATGTCGCTCACTCGCAGTTGCTCGAGCAGCATCGCACCGTTTTCCGCTTCGGCGACAACCCGCACATCGGCCGCCAGGGCAAACAGCTGCTTCAGGCCTTCACGCATGATGGCGTGATCGTCGGTAATCATCAGTCGTATCATAGGAATTCCAGGCCCGGCTGAAAGGGAATGTACACCCGGACACGGGCCCCCTGCCCGGGTGCACTGTCTATGATTACCGTTCCACCCACCATGTGTCCGCGTTCGCGCATGCCGAGCAACCCCAACGTGCCCTCGGGCAATTGTTGAGGATCGAAACCCCGACCGTCGTCACACACCTCGATCTGCAAGTGCTCGGCATCGTGCTCCAGGTGAATATTGACCCGTCTGGCACGGGAATGGCGACATACATTGGTCAATGACTCCTGGATTACCCGGAAAATCGCGGTGGCGCGCTCGTCATCGAGAGCCAGTCGAGTCGAGGGCGCCCTGAGCCGACACTCGATACCCGTATTGCGAGTGAACTCGGACACCAGCCATTCGAGCGCGGAGGTCAGGCCCATGTTGAGCGCGGAGGGGCGCAGGCTGGTGGCGACGTTGCGCACGACCTGAAGTATTTCGTCAACCCGCAGCATCAACGCCTGGACCCGCTCCACCAACAGCGGCTGGTCATTGCCGAATTGCAGGCGCAGCAACGAAATGCCCATTCGCAACGCGGACAGCTGCTGCCCCAATTCGTCATGGATCTCCCGGGCGATGTGCTTGCGTTCTTCCTCGCGCGTACTTTCGCGACGACTGGACAGCAGACGCAATTGCGCGTGGGATTCCTTGAGTCGTCGTTCCGCCGCGCGCCAGGCACTGACGTCGCGACCGACGGTGAGAATACCGATCAAGGCGCCGCTCTGATCGCGCTCCGGCACCAGGCGGACCTGATAACAGACCGGCTCTGAGTCCTGCCCTGCCGGCATGTCCAGCGTCAGCTCCGCTTCGCCGGCTTGACCGCTGCGCAGGACCTGCTCGACCTTGCCCTGGAACGATCGCGCCAGACCCGAGTGGGGCGACACCTGCCTGAATGTTCTGCCGAGCAAAGCCCCCTGCAACTGACCGAGCATACCTTCCGCTGCCGGATTGACGTATAGGAAGCGACCCTTCGAATCGAAACGGGCAATGACATCAGGGGTGTTGTCGAAAATTTCCCGGTACCGTTTCTCGCTTTCGCGCAGCAGCGTCTCGGCGTAGTTGCGCTCAATGGCGATGGCAGCCAGATGGCTGGCCTGATAAATCAATTTGAGGTCGCTGTCGGTTGGCCGGCCCGGGCGGCGTAAAAAGATGCTGAACAGACCCAGGACCTTCCCGGAAGAGCCTTTGATCGGCTCCGACCAACAGGCCCCCAACCCGGCCTTGACAGCTGACTCTTTGATGGCCGCGCTGCCACGATACACACTCAGGTCTTCGACGATAATCGTAGTGCTGCGCCAGCCGGCTGTGTCGCCCTCCTCCGAGATGTCAATATCTCCTACCGCCTGTAGATAATCGCCCGGCACGCTTGGCGCGGTAATGAGGCGCAAGTAGCGTGCATCCGCGCTCACCAACCTGATACAGGCGAGGAACTCCGGCCGGGCCTGCTCGATATAAGCCGTCACCCGCGATAAGACCTCAGCCAGCGGAGCGCCCCGCACCAACCGTTCGAAAATGCCCAGCCGCGCTTCCTCCAGACGTTCGTGACGCTTGAGTGCAGTGATGTCGTACCCCTTGGCCAGGACACTGGTCACCGATCCGTCCGCGCCTCGCTCGGCGTTTATCTGAAAGGCGTGCACCATCCTTTCTCCGCTTGCGGCGTTCAGCCATTCCAGGACGGTTTCCAGCGGTTCGCCGGTACGTATCACCTGACGCACCAGCGCCAGGTAGTCCGTCACCGCCATGTTGGCGGTCCAGCCATCCTCGACCGGCGTCTTTAGCGCTCGGGCAGCCGGTATACCCGTATACCGCTCGAAAGCAGGATTGACGTAAGTGCGCCGACAATCGAGGTCGTAACGGATGATCAGGTTCAACGAGTTCTCCGCCAGCGCACGGAACTGCTGCTCACTGGTCAGCAGGCGGGTCTCCATGCGTTTGCGTTCGCTGATATCGCGACTGATCCCGACGATGCGATAAATATGCCCCTGCTCGTCACGCACGGGAATGAACGTCGAGTGGGAGGATACGGACCCAGCCGGAAGATCGATCTCAGTGCTCCACTCGATAGCCTCTCCACGGGCCAGGCAGCTCATCAAACCTTCCATGACCTTACGTCCCGCCTGCGGCACGACCTCCCCCAGGCAGCGACCGATCAATTGTCGGCGATCGAGCCCCGACACACGTTCAAAGGCGGCATTGACCTCCATGTAGCGGAACTGTCGATCTTCGGTGATTTCCAGCAGATAGAGGCAGTCGGAGCTGTTGTCGAAGACTTCCCGATAGCGCTTCTCACTTTCCTGCCGCGCCGCGTGCAAGCGCCTGCGCTCAGTGATGTCACGGGCCAGTTCCAGGCTATAGCTCTGGCCGTCCAGCTCAAGATAGGTGACGCTCAGTTCGACAGGAAAAATGCGCCCATCCCTGGCCCGATGACGACTCTCGATGATTTCAGGGGTGCCCTGCGTAGCGTAGCTCCAATCTTCCAATATCTGCTCGTTCGTCCAGTCCGGATCTATTTCGGCGACCGTCATGCCGAGCAGTTCCGTGCGGCTGTAGCCCAGGCTGCGACAAGCTTCGTCGTTGACATAGCGAAACCGGGCCTGACGGTCGATCAGGTAAGCGGCCTCGTGTACATGGCTGAGTGCGAGTTCCAGCAAGGACAGGTGCTCTTCGGCTTTGAGAAGACGGCTGAGGTCTTCGATCTGGACGACGAAATACAAGGGTGTGGCGTCGCCGCTACATATCGCACTGACGGTCAGTTGAACCCTCACATACTCGCCGTTGCGGTGCCGATATCGCTTGTCCATTCGCAAGTAGGAAATACCCTCCCTGGAAAGGAGCCGCCCCCAGTCCTGCTCCTCGGAAAAATCATCCGGATGAGTCAACGCCTGGCTGCTGGTTTGGAGCAGATCGTCTTCCTCGCGCCCCAGCAATTGACAGAAATAGCGATTGACGCGCAACCAGCGCCCGTCGAGTCCCAGCAAGGCCATGCCGATGGCAACGGACTCGAAGGCCAGGCGAAAACGCTCTTCGCTGTCCATCAACGCCTGTTCGATGCGTTTACGCTCACTGATATCGTGCAGGAAACCGAACCAGATAATCGAGCCATCCGCCTCCAGCGTTGGCGTAGAACGCCCCTCGAGCCAGATCTCACCCTTTATCGGATGGCAAACCCGGTATTCACACTGCCAGAGACACAACGTGCGTGCCGATTCAGCGATCGACGCCTGGACGCGAGCGAGATCCTCGGTATGAATACGCTCAAACAGGATATTGACGTCGCGTTTGAGCTCGTCAGTGGTCACCCCGTAATATTCTTCGTAACCCGGCGATGCCCAAGGCATGGATACCTTGCCATCGCGCCCCAGTCGAAAAGTGCCGATGATGCCCGGCGCCGTTTCCACGACCCGCTGCAGCCACTGGTCCTGCTCCAGGCATCTTCCCAGGCTTCGAGCCGCTGCACATGGGTCGATCTCACAAAGGAGCCATTCGTCGACCGCAGTCGACTTCGTGCGCCCTAGCAGCACGCTGCCGTCCTGGCGCCGATAGCGCAGTTCAACCGGCCCGCTGGCGAAGTGAGCCGGCAAGATTCGACCATCCACGGCGCGCGGGAACTGGCCGCCCGGGTCTTGGAGAAACGCCTGGAACTCGACGGCGAGCAATTGCGCCGGCGCGTAGCCCAACAGCTCGGCAAAAACGTCGTTGGCTTTCAATATCCGGCCCTGGCCATCCAATAGCACCAGTGCCGCTGAAACCAGGTCGAAGATGGCATCGAAGAGTTGGGCTTGCACCATCCGTAGGGGCGAAATACCCGTTTCCATAGAGAGCTTCATCGGCACTTCGCTCTAAAGTTGCTTATAGGAACGGTCGATTTTCGGTCGGTGACGGCGCCAGCTCATCAGGACCTGCCCCGAGTATGGTGGATCGTTCGCCTTCCTGTCATAAGACTAAACGCCAAAGTGATGAATGCCCGATATTCGATCGACCAATCGACAGACTCAGGCATTTTCTGAGGCGTGATCATATAAATGATAGCTGTTCTTACCGCTGCCCTTGGCTTGATACATGGCGATATCCGCCTTGCGCAAAAGGCTGGTGGTGTCCGTGGCATGATCGGGGCACAGGCTGATACCCAGGCTGGCGCCGACGCCGATCCGCCGACCGTCAACGTAGAAGGGGCTGGACAGCGCGGCGACGATATTGGACGCGACTAGCCTGGCCTGATCGGCATTGACCCCATTTTCCAGGATAACGGCGAATTCGTCGCCGCCAATCCGACACACCACATCGGTGTTGCGCAACGTTTCCCGCAGGCGCTCGGCGACCAGAATCAACAGGCTGTCACCGGTCTCATGACCCAACGTATCGTTGACGATCTTGAAGTCATCGAGATCGATGAACAGCACCGCACAGGACGTAGCGTAGCGCATCCCCTCCATGACGGCGGTCTCGAGTTTTTCCTTGAAATAATGACGGTTGTTCAGCCCCGTCACCGGATCTCGATAGGCCAGCTCGTTCAGTTGCTGCTGGGCCAGTCGACGCTGTTGCAGCTCGGCACTGATGCGTGCGTCATGACTTTCGAGCTGATCCATCATGTCATTGAAACTGCGGGCGAGTCGGCCGGTCTCATCGCTGCCATATACCGTCGCTCGCAGACTGAAATCCTGATAAGTGCGCACCCGCTCGGTCAGTTTTACCAGATTCTGCAACGGCCGCACGATGCTGGACGCCATTCGTCGGGAAAGGATGAAAGACAGAAACAACGCCACCGCGGCCGCCAGCCCACCGAACAGAGCCTGCACCGCCAGCCCCCGATAGAGCGAGGTAAAGCTCGCATTCACCGCGACATTGCCGATGACTTGACCATGGAGCTCTACCGGCCGACGCACCAAAAGGGAATACAAGCCGATTTCTTCAACCCCATAGTAATTCACAACCTCCCCGGCCGGATCGCGCCGATAGATCGCCAACTGACGCCCATCGTTGAGCACGAATGCAGCCCAATTGATATCCGGAACATGCTGGAGAGAGGCCAGCGTTTCGTACGCCTCGTCGGCGTTTGCGAACATCATCGCCGCCGAGCCGTTTCTGCCCACCACCATGGCGTGAGCCGTGATGTCCTCCACCAGGGAGCGGCGCTGAACGACCAGTTGGTAGACCAGCAACATCACCAGCAGCACCGTCATGGCGGCCGCGGTCAACTTGAACCCCGTGTGAGTGACCTTATCGCGCAAAGGGAGATCCTCGAAACGTAAACGGGACATGGCTCAGGATCTGTCCGCAACGAAGCTGGCGAGCTTGAGCAGCCGAGAGCTGAAGCCCAGATGGGCCTGCCGCGCCGCAAACAGATTGACGTCGAACACAATGCGCTGGCCCTGGCGTCGCATCTCGATCATGACGCCCTGATCGGCGAATCCGGTGGCATCGGTGATGGTCAACACCGGCGTCGCGGCCAGTTGCCCGAGCAGAGAGCCAAGGGCACGACGGTTCTGTTCATCGATATAAAGGACCTGACAGCCCATAAGCGAATCACCAGACAGAACCCGGCGTACATCGATGGGCAGGCCGTTCTGCACACGCTTGCCTTGCAAATGGGCGAGTTCATCGTCCAATTGCGTGATGCCGAGCACACACAATCGAAAATTGACGTCAGGCAACGATGGCCATTCGGCGAACAGGGCAAAATTGTATAGATAGGCCGCTTTCATGGCACGTTCCTCCACTACCGAGTCGGCCATCACCCCCTGGGTGGACAGGTACAGGACAACCAGGACCAGCACATGGCGGACGGCGATTTTCATGGGAATGCATACCCCACGCTCAACCACAGGCTACGCTCGCCACGCTCAGGCAAATCGGCGCTGCTCTCGATGTCGAAGAAAGACGCATCGAGGTAGCGTCGGTCGAAGAGATTGCGTACCGCGGCGGTGACACTCACCCCAGGCACGACATCCCGACTGGTGAACGTCAGGTCGGTGATCGTATAACCGCTAGCACTTACACCCGGCGCGACCAGCCTGCGCCCCACGTATCGGGCAGCAAGACTGGCTCGCAAGCGCTCCTCCGCCAGAGGCACTGACACCTGCAGCTTGCTCAAGTGCCGGGGTGAATTCACCCGATCACGGCCAAGGTTGTCCTCCGAGCGCTGCAACGTGTGACTGCCCCTCAGTTGAACCTCACGCCATTGCCACTGAGCTTCGAGTTCGGCACCTTGGGTGTCGATCCGCTCCAGCGAAGGCTCCGAGAAACGACCGATGGGATCGGTAATGCGATAACGATAGAGGGTGCCCAACAAACGGAAGTCGCCACGGCGATGATCGGCCACAAATTCGGTGGTGGTGACGCGCTCCGACTGGACGCCGGGAAGATCATTGGAGGTCGCTTCGTACCGACTCGCGAAGCGGGTCGCGCTGCCGTGGGACAACGACAGACTGGTGTTCGTCAGGCCGGTATAGAGCAAGGCCACCCGAGGGTTGCTGCGCGCCACCGAATCCTTGCCACTGCGCTGGTCCATGCGTACGCCCAGATTCAGGCTCAAGTCATGGCGCAGGGCAATTTCATCCTGGGCGTAAAGGCTGAACGTTTGAGTCGACACCTCACTGCGATACGTTTCGTGTTCGTCGCGGCGAGGAAAATATCGATCTAATTGCTGGTTTTGCCGGTAGTCGTTGCGATATTCACTGCCCAGCACCAGTCGATGCCCGGACAGGGTCACGCTACTGACCGTGCCCTCCAGATCCCACCACCGGCCGTCCGCGCGAACGTCCTCGATATAATGGCGTCCATCATCGATGGGCTCACGATAGGCGCTGCGGTAAAGATAACGGCCGTGTGAGAGCCGCACGGATGAGCGAAAACTGCCGAAGTCGGCATCGTGGCCAAGCTTCAAGAAGTCATTGCGGTCGGAAAAATCCCAATGGGCATCAAGGGGAATCGTCAGTTCCTGCTGCTTGCGTTCGACGAATGCGCCCTCGATGCTCCAGGCATTCTGAGAACCCTTGATGAACAACCGCTGCCCGTCCTGGTCATCGTGCAGGGCCTCGTTGGCGAGCGGCGTATCAGGAAGTTCGGCTTGGGACGCCGAGGTCGAGACCAGCCACTCCCCGCCGCTGTCCAGACGCGTACCCCAACTGGCTCGGACCTTGCGATCCTGGTTCGAGCCGGCGGTCATGGCGACCTGGCCGCCGTCCAGATCACGCCCCCTGAGCGTCACGACGTTGATCACACCGAGGAAGGCACCGTTGCCGTACAGCGCCGAGCCTGGGCCTGGTGCGTACTCAACCCGGTCGATCAGCTCGGTGTCGAGTAGCCCATCCTCGCCGAGGTAGATCTGGTTGAAAATATTGTCGGCAACCGGCTGGCCATCGATGCGCAACATGACCCGTCCCGCGTATTCACCAGGCGCACCGTAGCCACGCCCGCCCAGAAAATAGTAAGCCCCGTCGAAGCCAATGCTGAGGCCGCGCATGTTATTCAGGATCTCGCCCAGCGTCCTGTAGCCGAAACGGTGTATTTCCTCCGCTGTGATCACCGAGACGGCCGAGGGTGCATCAGTGAGCTGCTGCGAGAATTGAGCCGCGCCCACGACCTTGGTCTCGAGCAGTTGCTCGAAGGGAATGACCGTCAAATCCTGGGCCGACGCCACCCGCGCCAACAGCCAAATGCCCGACGTGCAGAGGCCCTGCAGAGCGTATCGGGTCAGCAGCGTAATGTTGAGGTGCGACATGATCTGGATAGAGGTCTCTGGGACTGAAAGCTCAATCTCGTCGATCGACTTGCCGCTTCAGGGAAGCCGGCTTCGACACTACGCAGGAAGGCTTAGAGGACGAATCACGCTGAACCGTACGACTGCCTACTCATAATGAATCGCGCATCGAATAGATGCTGGCAGAATGCCCCACCGCGACAGACCACACCATCGGCCAAAGCCCATATTAAGCTAGGGGGTAGCGGATCAAGAGTAGGACTTCCCCTACCATCGTGCTGCGCAAAGAAAAAACCTCGCCTCACCGTATCCAAGCCTCACCGAGGGATTAATCGGGTAGGGATTCATTTACCTGGCTCGGGGAAGCTCCAAGTCCGTTCGAAAGGGAATCGCGACCTGCACCCGCACACCCTGCCCCGGGGCGCTGTCCACGCTGACCGTTCCGCCGAGCATGCTTCCTCGCTCGCGCATGCCAAGCATGCCAAGGGTGCGCTTGGACAGTTGCTTGGGATCGAAGCCCTTGCCGTCGTCACGCACTTCGATGAAAACGTGGTCGGCACTGCGTTGCAGGTGTATTTCCACGCAACTTGCCTGGGCATGACGAGCGACGTTGGTCAACGACTCCTGGATAAGGCGGAAAATGGCGGTGACCCGTTCATCGTCGAGTTCCAATCGATCGGAACATGCCCTCAGTGAACACGCGACGCCGGCATTGTGCGAAAACTCCGAGACCAGCCATTCGAGCGCCGGGATCAACCCCATGTCCAGCGCAGCCGGACGCAGGCTGGTAGCGACGTTACGAACCACCTGAATGATTGCGTCGATCCGCCCCATAAGCACCTGTACCCGCTCCACCAGCAATGGCTGGTCACTGCCGAATTGCAGGCGCAACAGGGAAACCCCCATGCGCAACGCCGTGAGTTGCTGCCCCAATTCGTCATGAATTTCCCGGGCAATCCGTTTGCGCTCCTCTTCACGCGTGCTTTCGCGGTAGCTGTGGAGTACACGCTCCTCGTGTTTACGCTCAGTGATGTCGCGAGCGATACACACGACTCTCTGCACGCGTCCAAACGCGTCACGTATCGGTATCAGTGTGGTGTGGAACGTGCGCAGGCCGGCAGGCAACTCGAACTCCTCCTCTTCGTCGAGCGGCGCATCGCTGTCCACGCAGCGTTGGTATTTTGCCATCGCGGTAGCGAGTGCCTGCGGCGCCAGGGTTTGCTCGATCGTCTTGCCGATCAGTTCGGTCCGCCCCACGCCTACGGCCGACTCAAAGGCCGGGTTGACCTCAATGAAACGCAACCCCTCGTCGGTCACCTCGAGTAAGAACAGAGGGTCCAGGGAGTGATCGAAAATGTCCCGGTAACGCTGCTCGCTTTCCAACAGCAATTTTTCGGCACGCTTGCGTTCTTCGGCGATGGCCTCCAGATGTCGAGCTTCGCGCACACGGTCCCGTACTTCGTGTTCAAGATGATCGTGGGTGCCCTGAACCCGCTCGACCATGTTGCCAAAGGCCCGGGCCAGTTCACCCACCTCGTCGACGGACTGGGTTGGCAATTGCTCCAGACACAGGCGCTCCTTGCCTGCCCCGAACTGTCGTGTTGCCGCGATCAACCGGAACAGCGGAATGGCCACCTGTTTCTGCAGAATGGAACGCAAAATGAGGATCTCCACCAGCAACGTCAGCAACCCGAGAGCCACCACGATCATCAGGTTACCGACAATAGCCGGGGTCATCAGCGCTCGAGGATAGTGGACCGCGAGCACCCAGGGTGTATCGGGAATGCGGCCCATCGCGACGATCTCGTCACGGGTCTGGACGACCTGTGCATGACCCGGCATCAGCGCGGATGTGACATCGAGCAATGGCAAGCTCCGAGTCATGTCGAGCGAGCGGATGGACGCCTTGCCCGCCGTGCTTTTGACCTGTTCCATGACGTCAGGATGGTAAATCAGCGTGCCCTCATCATCGGCGATGAACAAGCTGCTGTATGCGCCCTGCATCGCGGGTTTGGCGGTGCGCGTCATCAACTGATCCAGTAGTACATCGACGCTGGCCAGGATCTGGTGCCTGCCGGATGCATCGGCCACATCGGGCGTGGCGATGGTGGTCATCCAGGCATTGTTGGAGAAATCCCAGTACATCCGCGTGAACAGCGTGTCGTTGCCGGGGGTACCGAAACCGCGTGCATAGAACTCGTAGGTTTCAAGCGCCAGGGCATCCGGCCCCGAGTAGCTGAACACCTTGGCGATATCGGCATCCTGGTAGATGGGAAAACCTTTCTCAGGCACCACGCCGTAGAAATTGAACAGCCGGCCGTGGCTGCTCGATCCGTACTTGTAGGACAGCAGATACGACAGGGCAAACCGCGCCCGGGTATCGTCGCTGGGCGGGGTATCAGGCGCGTAGGTGGCCGACATTCTGGCAAAGCGCCGTCCATCGGCCAACGGTTCTCCTTCGAACAAACCGGGACGCTGCGTATAAGAACCATCGTCGTGGCGATAGAAAATCTGCTCGAAGTCCTCAATCAACTTGGCCCGCATGCCGGGAAAGGCCAGGGTCTGCTTGAACTCCTCGAGAAAGTTGCGCTGCAGGTCCTTGATTTCCTGAAACGGCAAGGATTCGCGTTGCAGGGTTTGCTCGGCGGACAGCAGCAATTGCCCGGTCACGTCCTTCTCGATCAAGGTGGAATTGACATAGTAGGAAATCGCCCCCGCGCCCAGCGACACCAGGCCGATGCGCAATGTGGCCAGCCGCAGGGCACGCGTCGTCAGCGAATGCCTATGGGGGACAACTTCGGGGAGTTCTTGCGTCATCATCGATTCCTTTGCCGCCATCTCCCGATGGCAGCGATTGACCCGCCCAAGACCTGACGATCAGCGCATCTGCGCATAAGGCGTTATAGGTTCCACCGGCAAAGGCAAGTTGCCCTGCCAAGGATCGAAGGTGTAGCGCAAGTAAAGCTGCGCGCGACTCGGCGCGTAATCCTCACTGTGTTGCCACGCCAGGCCGCCGCCCAGCACAAGGTGGTCGGACAGACGACGCTCCACCCACCCTTGCAAACGAACGTTGGCGCCGCTGGTGCTGCTCCCGGCTTTCACCTGGCTGATATCGTCGGCAATCAAGCCCGCCTGTTCGACACCATTCAGCCATTTGGCCCCCGCGCCTTCGAGCGGATAAAGCGCGCTGGCCTCGGTCCGCGCGTACGACCAGCCGAACGAACTGTCCAGGCGCACCGACCAATCGGCGCTGCGCCAGGCGTAGTTCAACGGCACGCCCACCGAGTAATATCGCTGGGGGCTGTAGTAACCGCCCTGGCCCAAGGTGACTTCGCTCAGGTCCTTGTCATACCCCCAATACATCAGGGTCAGGCCGGAGGTCAGACGTTCGTCGGCGCGATCGATCACGTGGTAATAGTAGCCGCCCATGGCGGAGCGTCGTTGGTTATCGGCCACATTTTCGCCGCGCAACCAATGCGCGCCGAGGCTGCCCCAGAAACCATCCACGGCACTGGTGGCATGACTGACGTCGAGACTCAGGCCATTGCTGGTAACACCGCCCCAACGCACGCCGCTGACAGGGTCGACGGCACCGGCATGAGACAGCAGCGAATCGCTCACCGGGCGGCGAGACGCCGTCAGTTTCCAGTTCAGGGTGTGCCCGTCACTGGCAAAGCTGACGCCACCCAACCAGTTCGAGACGGGAAAGCCTTCGGCGGAATGGCCGACATCCAAGGCCCAGTGCTCATCGTGCCAGCCGACGGCCAAGGTATTGCCACGGGCGCGTTGGGTGTCGCTCCGGCAGCCGTCGGACACCACGGCCCCGCTTGCCCGGTCGCGCAGGCGGATCGCGCAAGTGCCGAACCGCGCCCGTTGCAGGCCGTCGACCTCGGTGTCGAAATGACCTGCATCGAGATCGATGTTTTCGACCTGGACAAAACCCTGCCCTGCGGCGACGGGGGCGTCGATGCGCAAGATGGAGGTCTGGGCCAGCAGGTCGGACGTGCCCGGCGTGGTGTTGTCGGAACGCCAGGCGATGTCGCGGTAGAGGTGTACGGTCGGATTCTGCTGCTGATACAGCGCATCGACTTCCTCGCGCAAGCGGCGGGGCAACCCATCATCGCCGTCCTTTTTCCGACTGGCCAGGGTCAGCGCACGGTCATTCCGTGGGCTGGCTTCGGCGGCGGTCAGCAAGCCCACTGCCGCCATCCCCCGGGCGTATTGGTCCAATGCCCGTTGCGGTTGATGCCCGGCATTGAGCCGCGCGTCGTCGTGCAATGCATTGGCCTGCGCCAACGATCGGCGACGTTGCAACTGTTCGTTCAACTCATGCATGGGCGGGCTCCAGGCCTTCGGCGCAATGCGCGCCAACGCCTGCAAAGCCTCGCTGTCTCGCCCATCGGCGCTCAGGTACAGGGCCTGGGCATAGCGTGCCTCGGGATTATTCCCTTGGCGCTGGAGCAACCGGCGCAGGCTGTCATCGGCCGCCCCCGTTTGCCCCAGCGCTCGTTGTGCCTTGGCCAGCCGCAAAGCCAACCAGGGATTGTCCTCGTCGAGCGGCCGGGCCTCCAGCAGGAGGCGACTGACCTCGGCCCAGTCGGACCGTTGCGTGGCGGCATCGGCCAAGGCGTTCAAGCGCACGAGACGCAGGCTTTGGCGTAACGCGAGCAGATCCCGCGGCTGCCCAGGGGGCAAGCTGTCAAGAAACGGCTCAAGCTTTTGCGGCGACTGCTGCTGGTACAGATGCACCAGCGGCCAGGTCACCGCCAGATTGTCCGGTTGTAACCGGTGCGCCTGCAACAGCAAGGCTTCGGCGCCGATGTCATCGGCGTTGGCCTGGGCGACGGCGGCCAGTCCGATCAACGCCCTGGCGTCATTTGGTTTCACCTTATGCGCCTGCCGATAGGCCGTCCCGGCTGCGGCCAGGTCCTTGCGCTGCAAGGCCTGGTCGCCCTGGCGCAGCCATACCGAATAATGATCGACGGCTTTCAGCACGCGTCGGCGTTTGGCCGCCGCCTGCCAGACAGGATCAGCCAACTGTTGTTGCTGGCGCAGCAGTTGACCGGCGGCGGCGTCCTTGAGTGGCGAATCGGGATAATGAGCCAAGAAGCCCTGCCAGCCCTCCACACTCGCGGGACTGACCGGCAGGTGGCCCAGATAGTTGTATTCCTGTTCGGCCGCAGCGCTGCTTGCCAGGGGATTGCTCGCCAGGCGATGCAGGATCGCCAGGCCCTGTGCGTCTCTTTTCTGGGCGATCAACAGATTGGCCAGCACTAGTTGCAACCCGACATTTCCCGGGTACTGGCGATCCAACGATTGCAAGTGCTCCAGGGCGATTGCTTGCTGCCCGGCCACGGCGCTGCGGGCCCGCCAATATTCAAGCGCGCTGGAAAGATCCGGCGGGGCATCGCCGAACAATTGCCGATACGCCCCGACGGCTTCTTGCGCTTTCCCCGCCTGGGCCAACTTGCGCGCCTGGCTCAGGCCTTTTTGTCCATCCACGCTTTGCAGCGTCAACAGGCTTCGGGCCTGGAGCAGTTCGTGAGAATCCGGCGCCTGGCGCTGTAACCGCTCCAGCAGTCGCTCAGCCTGCGCCTGGTCCTGTTGCAGCAGCGCCTGGCGGATCCCGGCGACCAACACTTGGGGCAGATCGGGGGCCATCAGATTCAGGCGCGCCAAGGCGTCACGGACCAGGTCTTCGCGATAAAGCGCCTCGCCGACACGCATCTGCTCCAGGAACCGTTGTTGCTGGTCAACGGGACCGGTCGACTGGGCCATGACAGGCGCAGACAACCCTGCCAACAACAGCGCCCACCTCGTTATTTTTTGCATGCGCCCGCCCAGTTCGGCAGCAGCCGCCCTTGCTTGTCGAAACGATAGCGCCGTTCGTCCCAGCCTTGTCCGAACAAGACCAGGGACTGGTTGTAATAGGCGTCGGGCGCGGGCGGCTCCTGACGCAGCCGTTCACGTTGGATCTTCAAGGTTTCGCCGCCATCAGGTGTGCCGGCGAGCATCGGCAGCATGGCCGCGGAGAAACCCACGGGGCCCTTGCCGGTATCGGTGCCGGCGCGGGTATCGAGTATTTCCGGCACAGCCCCCAAACGCTTGATCATCGTCGGCATGGGTTGAAAATGCTCAAACAACTCATGCCTGCCCGGTGCTTGTTCGGCCAGCATGCCGAGCCACAGGTAGACTCGGATGGCGTCGTAGCTGCCCTTGGGGCCCGTCACGCTATCGACCACCCCCCCCTGCTCCGCTTGCCACGACAGCCAGTCGGGGGCCAGACCCAGGGGGGAACCTTCGATCAGCAACCGTTGCGAATTTTCGGCGAGCTCGGCCCAGATCGGCGCCACTTGGGCAAAGCGCGCCAGCAGTTGCGGCGGCAGGTAACCAGGGTTCAGGCGCCAACTGTCGGCACTCTCGAAGCCCTGTCCACCCGGCAGCAACATCAGCCCCAGCCCTGGCACTTTGCGCATGCTCTGCGCCGCGCTGAGCCAGAGCATATTGAGCCCCAGCTTTTCATAGTCAGGCCGGCGCCACAGCCGACCGGCTTCCAACAAGCTGTAGGCGATCCACAAGTCGGCATCGCTGGCATTGTTGGCGTCCAGCACCTTCCACTGCCCCTGCTTGTCACGGCCCCATTGCCAGGCCGGCAATCGCCGGGACAAATCGCCGCCGGCCAGATTGTCCTGGGTCCAGCGCAACAACCGCTCGAAATTCACCCGATCATTGGCCACCAAAGCGAAGAACAGGCCATAGCTCTGCCCTTCCGAAGTGGTGATCCGCTGATCGGTGGCCCCGTCGATCACCCGTCCCTCCGGGCTCATCAACGCCTGCCGGTAACCGTCCCAGGCTGGCCAACCGCACTGCGCCGCCTTTACCGGGGCCATCACGCTCAAGGTCAACATCAACACCAGGAGTCCTCTCACGCCCATCACTCCCGGCCCGCCAGGCGCCGCCGGGCGATCCAACTGAGCGAGCGCCACAACATGAATGCAATGAGCAGCACGATCAGCACCACCGTCATCGCCAACAGCACCGGGTGTTCGGAGAGCTGGAACCAGAGCAACAGCCACCACGGCAGATGCCCGACGAAGTACTGCTCGCCGACCTGGCTGCTCTCCACGCCACTGCTGCGTAGCAGCGCTACCGACCCCGCCACGGCGTCCATCTTCGCGCCGTCGGCGAGCGTATCGCGCAGCAATTGGTAATCAGCATCGTCGTGAGCAAGCAGCGCAACGATGCTGCGCTGTTCATGGAACGGCGACTTGAGGCCGACGAACGCGGCAATCGGCGCCTGGGCCGACACCTCGACCCGGTGGGCCGCCTGCTCCCTGATGTCATTGAGCTGCCCGACGCGCGCCGACGAGCCGCTCGGCATCTGGCTGGAAGGTTCCAGCAGCCAATCGTTGAGTTGATTGAGCATCAGGTTCGCATTCGCGCTGTCGCCAACGCCCGCGCCCAACCCTCCCAACACCAGCAGATCGGCGTCCGTGCGGGCCGCCACGCCCCAATCATCGGACAATTGCAGGCCCAGCGCCGGCGCACCTGAGCGCGCGCTGATGGTTGCCAGGGTTTCAAGCAAGGTGCTGATCTGTACGGCGCTGCCCTGGGTCGGCACCATGACCAGGGTTTGCGACAGGTCGGCCATGCGGCTGAACGGAAAACCGCTGCGAGCAAAAGCCTTGAGGTCCGGCATAGCGATAAAATGGTGATAGCCGGACAAATCCAGCGTCGAGGCTTCGTCGATTGCCGACTGATTACTGGACGGCAAGCTCGTCTGGCAATGATCGCGTTGGGCACCGCCGATCGTGCTGGCGAAATTGAAGTCAAAACGCAGCGTGTTGCGCTCACCGACTTTCAACGCAGGAACGAACACCTTCTCGATGGGGTTGGCCGGATCACTGGACAGCACCGCCAGCCTCAGCCCTTGCAGCTTCGAACTGTCATTGGCGGGCAACGGAAAACTGCTGATGAATTGATCGTTAAGACTGATGTTCAGCCGCGACTCATCCGTGACGACGCTGGGGGTGTAGCGATAATTGAGCTGCAGCGGAATGCCCAGGCTACGCCAGACAAAAAGGTCCGGCGGCAGGTTCAGATCAACACTGATCGGCGCCGGCCGTAGACCGCTCGCCTGCAGTTGCCCGGGGTAACTGATCAGCTCGGCGAATCGGACCGGACGGTCGGTGCGAATCCAATTGGGTGCGTCGTAGGGTTGCCTTGGTTGCAGTTGCTGCACCTTGTCCACCGTCACCCGCGAACCGCGCAACAAGTCCCCGCCAAGGGCCAGCGCCCGCGTTGCAACGAGCAGATCCTCATCATTGCGACCGAACACCAGCAACACTTTGCTGTGCGGCGCGCGAGAGTTCTCGATGATCTGCAGCACCGGGGCTTGCACCTTTGGAAAACGCTCCAGGTCAGCCAGGAATGACGGACGGTGGTCGTTGGTCGCAAAGACGATGGCCGGCGTGGTCGCGCTACCGTCGTCGGCCTTTGGCAACTGGTCGAACAGCACCGGCAAACGCATGCCTCGCCAGCCGGCTCGACTGCCGAAATAGGACGCCAGGACGCCCGCCGCGCGCTGCTCGCCCAATGTCGGCGCAGTTGCGAAAACCATGCTCAATGTCGGTTTTTCCTGGCCCCGCGCGTCGAGAAACGGCAGGGGGAAATACGCCAGGTCATTTTTCAGCGACAACGCCTGTTCATGCAGTTCGATCTCGCTGCGGCGCCCGATATTGACCCATAGCGCATTGTTGGCCGGGTCTTCGCAAATGTCCGTGTAATGGCCGATGAACTCCAGGCGCACCCGGTTGAAATCGGTGATCAACAATGGGTCGAACGGCACATCGCGGAAGGTCTTGCGCCCGAGTTGGTCTTTTTCGATGGGCAGTGTGCTGACCAGCACGTCATTAAGATAGACCCGCAGATGGGACAGCACCGGCAGCAATGCCGGCGACGGGGTGTATTCCAGCCGCAGGCTCGCATCGCTGGCGATACGGTCGCGGCGCAACGAGAACTCGATCTGCTCACTGTCATGGATGCCCAGCAGCAGATTGTCGCCGGGCTGGCCCAACTGACTGAAGCTATAGGTATTGCTCCAGTTGGGGACCGGTTCAAGCGATGGCGCGCCCACGGAAGGCGTTACCAGGCCTTGGGCCTGGACACCAGCAGAGGCCAGGAGCGCCAGGCCGACGAACAGGGATCTACGCGAATAGCGACTCATGATGGGCTCACAGAACGAGAGGTAGACGAGAGAAATGAAGCCGGCATCCGCGGCAGGTAACTCAACAGCCATCCCACCAGCCGCAACGGCGGACCGGCCACACGGCGGACCCATAACGGCAGGAATTGATAAAGCTGGAAATAACCCTTGGTACCGAGCTTGAAGATATCGATCAGGCTGTGCAGGGGCCTGTCCGGCACATAGTTATCGCCCCAATTCAACCAGGCATCGGCGCGAGCGAAGGTGCACTGCACGAAATCAATTTTCTGCCGGGTGGACAGATGGGCGAAGTTGATACCGACAAATTGCTTATGGCTACGGCAGACCAGGCCGGGGAACATGAATTCCCGCTTGTCGCGCTGCATCAACAACGAAATGCGACCACCGACCGGCAGCGCCAGCGGCACATCGATTTCCACGCCGACACCGCCATCGGAATAGTCCACCAGCATGCCAGGGTACGAGTGGCCACTGTCCAGGCGCACTGCGACAGGCAACCGCGTCTGCACTCGATGCGTCTGGCGCACCTGACGCACCTCGGCGGCCACTGCCACCGCGGCGCCGAGGATCAGCAGGTTGTAGATGACCCACAGCGAACTCACCAGCACCGTACCGATTTCATTGGCCGGGCCAGTGGACAAACGCCAGCAGGCAAAACCCAATCCGATGATGTTCAGCCCCGCCAGGACCAGGTAGGGCCGGGCGATTTTCCAGTCGAACCGATTGTGCTCCATCAGCCCGCCCTTGGAGGTGACATTGAAGGAGCCCTTGTTCGGGCTGAACAACGCCACCGTGGTCGGGCGGGCGATGTACCAGGCCAGTACGGTCTCGTAGACCTCGCCCCAGAACGTCTGTCGAAAGCGACCCTGCATGCGCGAGTTGGTCAGGCTGGCGTGAATCATCGACGGCAACACGTACAACAGGATCATCATCGCCGGGGCATAGATGATGTAGGCATGCAACAGCAGGAAAGCCAGGGGCGCACTCAGGAATATCAGCCGCGGCAAGCCGGCGAGAAAGTGCATCATCGCGTTCGCGTAGCAGATCCGCTGAAAAAACGTCAGGCCCTTGCCCAACAGCGGATTGTCGGTACGGAAAATCTGCGCCATGCCCCGAGCCCAGCGAATGCGCTGGCCGATGTGGGCGGACAGGCTTTCCGTCGCAAGCCCAGCGGCCTGGGGGATACGCACGTAGGCCGAATTCCACCCCCGGCGGTGCAGGCGCAACGCGGTATGGGCATCTTCGGTGACGGTTTCCACCGCGAACCCACCGATCTCATCCAGCGCCGAACGCCGCAGGACGGCGCAGGAACCGCAGAAGAACGCAGCGTTCCACATGTCGTTGCCGTCCTGGATCAAACCATAGAACAGCTCGCCTTCGTTCGGCCGGTTGCGGAACACCGCGAGGTTGCGTTCGAAGGGATCGGCCGACAAAAAGTGGTGAGGCGTCTGCACCAGCGCCAATTTCGGATCGCGCAGGAACCAGCCCACCGTCAGTTGCAGGAACGAGCGCACCGGCATGTGGTCGCAATCGAATATCGCAACCAGTTCGCCGTCGATGCGGCCCAAGGCGTGGTTGAGATTGCCGGCCTTGGCGTGGCGATTGTCCGGACGAATGATGTAGCCGACGCCTACCTCGGCGGCGAACTGTCGGAAGGTTTCGCGCTTGCCGTCATCCAGCAGGTAAATGCGCAGCTTGTCTTCCGGCCAGTCAATGCCCAGGGCGGCGTAGACCGTCCCCAGCACCACCGAAAGGTCCTCGTTGTAGGTCGGGATCAGCAGATCGACTGTCGGCCAATGACGGGTGTCGCCCGGCAACTGCGCCGGCTCGCGATTCAGCGGCCAGCAGGTCTGGATGTAGCCAAAGATCAGCACGATCCACGAGTAGGTTTCCGCTGCCAATAGACCCAGGCCGCAAGCCAGGTCCAAGGGTTGGTCCCAATTCAACGTCGAGGTGTAGCGCCACCACAGGTAACGGCAGGAAACGATGACGGACAGCACCACCATCAGCAACGTCGCGAACCGTCCGGGAATGCCCCGCACCAGCAGGGCCAAGCCCCAGAGCAAAAGCGCGAAGACCAGTTGCTCTACGTAACCGAACGGTTCGGTGATGCACAACAGCGTCAGCAGCACCAACTGGGTGAACAGAAACCCACCGAGCAGCCATTGGCGGTGCCGTTCCAGGCCTTTCCACCAATGAACGCCTTGGGTGATGCGTGAGTGGTCACGAATACGCCGGGTTTGTTGCTCAAGCGTTTGGGTCAGCCGCTCCCACCACGCTCGATGGAACGCCGAGGCTCGCGACCACCATGGGTAAGCGCTTGAACTCCGCTCTGGCGCGACGGGGTGTACCAACAGTAACCAGAGGCTCTGCAGGGCATAACGCAACGGATCGCCGATGCTCGGCGTCTTGCCGGCTAACTGCGGATACCAGCGTTTGCGATGCTCCAGCAACTGTCGCCAGGCGGGTGATTCCAAACGCAGTACCGTCCAGGCCAAGAGACTCCACAGAGCCAGCAACAGCGCGACCGACGGCGGGCAATCATGCTGGCCGCGCAACTGCCCATAAGGAAACCAACGAGCAATCACCTCAGCTCACCTTGGTGGGCCTGACACCAGATCGCCAGGCTCAGCACGTCCTGGGCCACCAGGCTGTCCGGCGCATAGCGACCCACCGGCTGCTTGTAGGCCAGCGCTTCGCGCATCGCTTCATCGCTGTGTACCGTCACCGGCAGCAGCCGCGCGTCGTAGTGCTGACGCCAGATCAACGCGAGATCACGTTGAATCTGGCTGGCAGGATCAAAACGATTGAGCAACAGGCTGTCCGCCCTCTCCTCCTGCTGTTGCAGCAACACATGACACGCGGCATCGGCTTCGATGACCTGAATCTGCAATTGGCACGGCACAGCGTCATCCCGCCAAGGCGAGCGCCGAGGCAAATCGAACAGGATCCAATCGAAATGTTCTGCCAAGACGTTCATACGCCGGGCCCAGAGTCCGGGCCGGTGGTTCAACGCTTGCTCCAGATGCGCGCGGTCGGCGCCGATGAGACGGCCATGGGGCAGCACACTCAAATTCGGCGCAAGACTCCAGATCTGGTCGGTCCAGTCCTGGCCATCGAGCAAGGCCCGGGCCCATCCATCGGTTTGCGTGAGGGCGAGATTGAAGTGCAGGCGCAGCAGATTCTCCGGGCACATGTCCACCAGCAGTACGCGCCGCTCCAGGGTGTGCAGGGCATAACCGAGCGCCGCCAGCAATGAACTGCTGCCGGTGCCACCCCGTAGTCCGTACAACCCCAGCGAAGTCATGCGCTCACCGGCTGTTCATCGCGACGCGCCAACGACACACGCGCGTCCGGCGCACGCTGTGCCTGCTCGAGTTCGGCGAACAACGGCCAGCGCTCCACGGCGCGGCGCAGCTCCCTCTGGAGCGACACGTCGACGTATTTCAGGGCGGGCAATTGCAGCTCCACCTTCAATCGCGCGATGTCATCGGCCCGCTCGGTGCGCGACATCAGCCTGGCGCTCATTGGGACACCGGACGGTAAGGCAGCCATGGGTCGTTCTCCGTAATCCGTACATAGGGAGTTGCGGCGTAATCGAGGACGATGCTGCCTTCGCTTTCGGAAACCAGCCGGGCCTGAGCCAGGCCTGTCAGCAGCGGTTGCCAGTCAGGCTGCTCGCCCCCTGCTGGCGATGGCGTGCCATACAATCGGTTAATAAGCTGCGCCACGGCCAGATAGCTACTCGGTTCGCTGACGTGCAACGGCATGGACCGAGGATTACGGCCCATGCCGATCAACTTGATGCCAACCGGTACTTGGGTGATGGACGGGCTGGGTATCTCGTGCATGCCGGGGAGTTGCATGCGATCGCCGCGCAGGGCCGCGCCGTGACCAGGCACCATCACCACGACCACGCGACGGCCACTGTGCTCCAGTTGCTCGATAAACCCGCTCAGGTCATCCAGCAGGACCTGGGCTCGTGCCTTGTAGTCGGCACGACGGATGTTGCCATCGGCTGCCACGACATGATTACCCTCGTGCAAAGTCTGGGTGTTGTAGAACAACGCCACCCGCGCCTCAGGCTGCGCTTGACGCTGTCTCCACCAGTCGCCCAGCACTTCGCGATCACGCCACACCGGCGAACCGTCCGGCCCTGAGAGCATTGACTGCCAATGGCCGGCATCCACTTCCGGCTCCGGCAGCGAACCCAAGGTTTGCACGGCATTCAGAAAACCCGCGAAACGCCCCGTGTGGTTGAGCAGCGTCTGGCCGACGAAACCCTGCTTGCCCAGTTCATCGAACAGCAGGCAAGACTCTGGCGCCGGAACGAACAAGTCACGGCGAGCTGGCTGCCCACACCCGGCACGCAGCAGCCGAAGCGCCGCCGGGACCTGGTCGGAAGCGGCCGAGTTGAAGTGGTCGAACAGCACATCCATCTGCCGCAGCAGCGGGTGGTCGCGCAAACCGACGGCATCCAGATCGTCCCAGGACATGGAATTGATGTGGATCAGCAACAAGTCAAAAGGCTGAGCCGCAGCCGTCGCAGGCAAGAACGAGACTCGCCGATCAGCCTCCGAGTCGTAAAACTGCTTCAAATAAACGTCGACAGGAGCGGCCTTGTCTGCCGAGGCCAGGGCGCGGGTCAAACTTGCTCCGTGGGTGAGCGGCAACACCGACGGATGGGTAACACTCAACCACGCCAGGCCGGCCAGGCTCAGCGTGGTCAGGCGCAGCCAGGGCTGGACGAACTGGTACGCCATTACCAACACCAGCAGCCAACCACAAAGGCTCCAGTCGACCAGGCTCCCGGCCAACGTCAAAAGATGGTCGGAAGAAAAATCCATCACCGAAGGCCACTTAACCCATTCATCCAGAGGTGGCAGCCAGGTGTCTCGATACAACAGCGCCATGGCCACCGGCACAGCGAGCAATCGACGGATGACAACTGTGGAATGCTTGCGCAAGGGAATCAGCAAAAAAGCCACGAACAACAGGTTGGGCAATACCTGGATGTTCAGATAACCGCCCCACTGCAACGCGAACTTGAGGATGAAATACAGATTCCAGTGCCCCAGGCCGGGCCAGACCCGCGCCGTGCTCGCGCCAGTCACCGACTCGAACTTACTCATGGGGCGCCTCCGGGACCACTGGTGGGCAAGCGCGCCGAGGCGAGCGGCGGGGTTTCAGATAGCGCGGCGGCAACAAGGACTGGAGCAATGCTTGCCCCTGACGCCAAACGCTGCGCAACAGCCACACACACGCCAGCGTCAACAGACTGCTCACGGCAATCAATTGGAACAACTCAAACAGATTCATTCACAGGCATCCGCGATGGCCAGCGTGATCCGCTGTGGTGTGTAGGCACCCAACTGTGCTTGCGTGCGCAGCGGTGTGTCGGTGCGGTCCGGGGCCATACGCAACGTCTGCGGCAGACTGACTGCATTGCTGAACGCCTCATGCGGCAAGTCATCGAATTCGGCGAGAGTCTGGCAATCGCTGAACAGGTTGCGCCATGACAGGCGACAGATATTGCCCAGCGCCGCTTCCAGACCATCGCTACGACAAGCGAATAGAAACAGATAGAAAACCCCATTCGCCACGGTGGCGACGTCGCCGAACCGGCGCAGGCTTAGCTGGTACAGACAATGCTCCATTGTCAATGCCGGGCGCGGGTGCAGCCGCAACAATTGGTGCTCGACTTCACCGGCGGCACCGCCATAAATCTGCTCCAGCGCCGACAGAAACTCCCGGGGCGCCAACAGGCCTCGCATCTTCGGCGCGCGCAGACGTTCGATGAGCGACTCCAGGTCACCGCTCAGGCGACCGCGCCTCCAGACCTGCCCCTGCACACTGTCCAACAGGCTGAAGAATCGGGATAACGCGATGCCGAAAGGCACGATGATATTCGCCCCACACGACATCAACAGACGCTCGTCGCGATAGCGCAGGCAGGGCTCCATTTCCCGGATAACGATTTTCAACGCCGTACCGCAGCGCTCGCGCAGCTCGTACAATTCTCGCGCCAGTACTTCCACCTGCTGATCGCTGTCGACAGCCACGATAACGCTCGCGGCGCGGGCCAGGGCCGCCTGCCCCAGCAGGTCGATGCGCCGTTCGAATATGCGCCAGTGTTCCGACAGTGCCGTGGCACCTTCCAGCGCGACGCGCTGGGCAAGATAGATGCGCTGGTCATCGGTGCGTGTCGGCAGCGCGACGGCCTGTTCGGCCGGGGCCAGGCTAAAACCCGAGGCTTGCAGATCGAGCTCGAACGCCTGGGCACCACAGACGCCTCGCTCGTTGTGCCAAAAATGCGACTGATAGTGGATAACGCCGTCTCGCCGATACAACTGCGCCAGACCGGACAAATGCTCATTGAGACGAATCAGCTCGGCATGCAGATCGGGGGCCTCGCCATGGCACAGCACCAGGAGCGTGCAACGTTGTTCACGCAACCAGCGCTTTACCCTGCTGCACCATTGACGCAACTGCACCGCGTCGAATGCCTGCCAGCCACTGGTCGGCAGCATCAACAATACGAGGCTGCCCGGCACTGTTCCAGCACGCTTCAACTCACTGGGCAGCGATTTGAGCGCCGCGCTAATGGCGGCCTTGGACACTTCGAAAACCCGCAACTCGTCGGGCACGGACCGTTCGCCCAAGGCGCTTATCATTTGCTCGGGGTGATGACCACACCACACCAGACTCGCCCGGTGCCGCTCGGGCAAGGCGGCCAGACTCTGGAACGCCAACGCTTCGACATCACGGGTACGGTCGACAGCCACCCAATACAGTCCTCCTTGACACATCAACAACTGCTCATCCGGAACTTCCCGGATAGCCAAGGAAACATGACTCAAGCGTACGCCCCTCCCCTTATATGTGATGAACGCGTGACGGGGCAGTTCGTAAAGCCAGGGATCGATCCAGGCAATCGGAAGAGCAACGCAGCGACAACACGATCACCGTTCAACTTTCGGAAGCGGCGATATCAAAACAGTGGCGATAATGCAGGGGGTCAGGCGCAGAGACCATCAGGTGCGCCTGATTTTTACCAGGAAAAAGGATTACACTTGTAGGGCCAACCCTACCCCATACTTCCTCCACTTCAAATTTTGAAATGGCCGACCATCATCTGCAACTGATTTCCCAACCGTGCCAACTCGACGCTTGAGGCAGCCGTCTCGTCGCTGGCGGCGGCGGTTTGCTCGGACACGTCGCGCACACTGACGATGCTGCGGCTGATCTCGTCGGCCACGACGCTTTGTTGTTCGGCAGCGGCCGTTATCCGCTGACTCATCGATTGAATGTCCGACGCCGTGCGAGTAATGCTTGCCAGCGATAAACCGGCCTTGCGTGCCAGCTCGACACTGCTCTCGGCCAGGCTGCGACTATTGCTCATGACGTGGGTCACCCGCTCGGTAGCGCTCTGCAGGCCGGACAGCATTCCTTCAATTTCTTCGGTGGAATTCTGAGTCCGCAGGGCCAGGCCACGGACTTCGTCGGCCACCACAGCAAAACCGCGCCCCGCGTCACCGGCGCGAGCGGCCTCGATGGCGGCATTGAGTGCCAGCAGATTGGTCTGCTCGGCCACGGATTTGATGACACCCATGACGCTGCCGATTTGTTTGCTTTCTTGCTGCAACACTGTCACAGCTTCGCTGGAACGGGCGACCTCCCTGGCCAGATGTTCGATCCGCTCTATCACCTCAGCGACGACCTTATCGCCTTCGCGAGCCTTGTCATCGGCGGCCGTGGCGGCTTGCGAAGCCTGCCGGGCGTTACGCACGACTTCCTGCCCAGAGGCGGTCATCTCATGCATGGCGGTGACGATCTGATCAGTTTCGATTTTCTGATGGTTGATCCCAACACTGGTTTGCTCGGTCACGGCCGACAGCTCTTCGGCCGCGCTGGCGATCTGCGTGACACCCTCGCGAACACCGCCGATCAGGTCGCACAGTGTCTCGCCCATGTGCAGGATGCCTTGTTGCAACACTCCCAGCTCATCGCGGCGGGTGACCACTAGATTATGCGTGAGGTCGCCGGCGGCAATGCGTTCGACAATATCCATCGCCTCACGGACAGGACGGGTGACTTGGTGACTGATGATGATGGCGGCCAAGATACCCAGCAACAAAGCGGCACTCGCGATACCGATGAGCAGCATTTTGGATTGTCTGGACACCTGATCGCGCTTCACGATTTGTTCGGACGACATCTGCTTGAACAATTCAAACAGCCGAGTCACTTCGTCATCCAGAATATTTTGCGCCTTTTGCGCGGCAAGTTGCGCATTGCGAAACTGATCGACGGCGGCGCGAAAACCTGTGAGCGTCCGACCGACACCTTGCACGCCATCGGCCAGCTCAGGGGGCATGCTGTCGACCAGTCGATCGATACCGTCTTGAGCCCGGTCGATGGCGTCTAGCGCAGATCGCTCCAACTGCACCTTACCGCTGGCGGCGTATTCAACCCATTTGAATCGTGCCTCTCGTATCAGCATGCCTTGCGCGACAACGGCATCCTGCAGCTTTTCCTGTTTATCCAATCCCCCATAAGGAGTCGCTCGTTCATGCAGTACATCGAAAATCTTGCTGAGTGCACTCGAAGAGGCATCGGCATACTGGTGGGATTGATCAAGGATAGCCCCACCCGCTTCGACGGCGCGACTGAACTGGCTGAACGCGGCGCGATAGTTGCTGGCGCTCCTTATGCATTCTTCTATCGCTTGAATATCCCGGGGTGCCTTATGAAATGCCCGAGCCTGCAGCAGATTTTGATCGAGACGGTCCAATTGCCCGACGACGGCCGCAGCATTCACAGCACCATGATTGGCGGCGTAGAACAGACGTGCGATACGTAAATCCTTGCTGATTTTTTCAATTTCCGAAATCGACATCTGCTTGTCGCTACGCACGCTCATGGCGTTCAACCCGAACCAACCGACAAAGGTGATGATCAACGTCAGCAGCAAGACCAGAGAGAAACCCAGTGCAAGCTTCAGGTTTACGCTCAGATTACCCAGCAGTTTATTCATTGGAATTTTTTCTCGCGGAGCCTTTCGCTCTTCAGTTTCAAGCGACACCTACCGGTCATGCCGTAGAGTCGGTCGCTCGGTTATCAATGAGCACAGCCCCCCCCAGGAAACCTTGGAGTTCAATTATCATCCTCCTCGTATCCTGATGCCCCGCTCACTTTCTCCAGCGTGGCAAGCTCATCCACCGAGAGCACCTGGCCGATGTCCAGAAGAATAACGAAACGGTCACCGACCTTGCCCATGCCCTGGATAAAGTCGGTGCGCACATGCGCACCGAAGGCCGGTGGCGGCTCGATGGCCGCCGGATTGATTTCCAACACCTCGTTCACAGCGTCGACCAATACGCCGATCACTTGGCGCTCGTCGACCTGGCGCACCTCGATAATGACGATGCAAGTACGCCGTCCGACCCCTGTCTGCCGACCGCCGAACCGCACTCCCAGGTCGATCACCGGCACTACCGCACCGCGCAGGTTAATGACCCCGCGAATGCTTGGCGGCATCATCGGTACGCCGGTCAGCTGGCCGTACTCAATGATCTCCTTGACGCTGAGTGTACCCACGGCGAACTGTTCACCTGCGAGGGTGAAGGTCAGGTATTGCCGGGGTTGCGGCGCGCTGTCGGGACTATGCCCCTTGATCAACTGTCCCATGACATCACTCCAGGAAGCGCACGAAGCCGGCGGGTACGGCCGAGTCGCGACTGCTTACCAGCAGCTTGCTCGGGGCGGGCACGGATGGGGTCGACTTAGCTCCAACGGCGACTGTGTTGCGTTCGCCTTCACCATGGCGGGCGAGGGTGAAGAAGCCCATCACTTGCTGCAGCTGTTCAGCCTGACTGCTCATTTGCTCGGCGGTGGCGGCCAACTCCTCGGAGGCCGAGGCGTTCTGCTGGGTGATCTGGTTGAGTTGATTCATCGCCGTGTTGATCTGGCCGACGCCGGAGGATTGCTCTTCGGAAGCTGCGGCGATTTCCTGGACCAGGTCGCTGGTCCTGGCGATACCGGGGACGATCTCGTCGAGCAGGCTGCCCGCGCGCTCGGCCAGGGCCACCGAGTTCTTGGCTACCTCGCCGATTTCCTGGGCAGCGACCTGACTGCGCTCGGCCAGCTTGCGCACCTCGGCGGCGACCACCGCAAAGCCTTTACCATGCTCACCGGCACGGGCGGCCTCGATGGCAGCGTTGAGGGCCAGCAGGTTGGTCTGGTAAGCGATGTCGTCGATGATACCGATCTTATCGGCGATGCTCTTCATCGCGCTGACGGTGTCCTTGACCGCCTCGCCACCCTCGCGGGCCTGTTTGGTGGCCTTGCCGGCCATGACATCGGTGAGCCGGGCGTTCTCGGTATTCTGCTCGATGGAGGCGGACATCTGCTCGACCGAGGCAGATGTCTGCTCGACGCTGGCGGCCTGTTCGCTTGAGGCCTGGCTCATCGATTGGGCGGTGGCGGAGACTTCCTCCGAGGCACTGCTCAGGGCGTTGGCCGAACCGCGCACCTCACCAATGACTTGCGAGAGTTTTCCCACCATGGCTTTGATGGCGAACAACATGCTGGCGCTATCACCGGCCCGGGTCTGCACCTCCACGGTCATGTCGCCGCCGGCAATCTTCGATACCACCTCCACCACATAGGCCGGCTCGCCGCCAAGCTGCTTGAGCAAGGTGCGCAGAAACAGCAGCCCGAATCCGATCGAGAATAGCGCAACCAAAATAGCCGTTATGATCGAAATGGTGCGGATGAACGATGCAGCCACCTCCTGTGCCTCGATCTTGCTCTTGGCCTTCAAGTCCTGTGCGCTCTTGAGTTCGGACAGCGTACTGAAGGCCTTCACTGCGTTGTCCTTGACCTCACTCAGGTTGATCTCGCCGCCACGCTTGATGTCACCGGCCTCGATAGCTTCAACCTGGTGTTCCATACCCTTGCGCATACGCGCATAGGCCTCACCCAAGGTATTGACCGACGTCGCCGTGGTCGAATCGGCCAATGCGTTCAACTCACCCAGCAACTGGTCGACCTTGTTGAAGTGCTCGGTGTTCTGGGCTTTCCACTCGGCGATGGCGCTCGGACTCCCAATGGCAATCATTCGCAGGATATTGATGTCCACGCGCGTAAGTAGCCCATCAATCTGACCGATGGTCGATGCCACATGGTAGTCGTTGTCATACAGACTATGGATGTCGGCAGTAGCGGCTGCCTGACGACCTAGCAGAAACACTGTCAACCCCCCAAAGGCCAGAATGACCGAGGCGAGCAAGATGCTAATTTTTTGTCTGATGGTCCAATTGTTCACGAAGTGAATTCCAAATAATGGTTTGTGGTGAGAAAGGTTCGGGAAAAGCGTTGTCCACACACCGAGCTTTAGGATCATCGATTGCCGTGCAACCCTCAGGTCGCGGGTAATTGGTGAAACGCCGGCCAATACCGAACATGCCTCCATTACAAGTCAGGTCAAGCAGGAGCAACGGGCACACCCGGATGTTTAGCTGCGAGCCAGGGCATGCTTTTGAGCGAGTTTCAAGCACCCATGATTCAGACTCGAAGCGTTTGCCGGCAATCAGTAGCCGCTTATTTTTTGGTAGGGCAAATCCGCACCATCCAGGGGGACGCCGACCAACTCGCTGAGCGTGCCTTTGGTTGAAACGACAACGACTTTCTGCGTTATCCACAAAGGCCTGCCACACCGCGGCTTCACGCAACTGAAACCCGCCCTCTGAAGTTTTCCAAACTGCAAAAACTTGCTGTGCGGATTTACGGTTCAAACCCGAAACTGGCCCAGCAGACGATTCAGTTGACCGGCCAATTGCCGCAGATTCTGGCTGGCGGCACTGGTTCGTTCGCCGGCCTGAGCGTTTTCCTGTGCGAGGCCGGTGGCCTGGGTGACGTTGCGGTTGATGTCTTCGACCGCCTGAGATTGTTGAGAGGTCGCACTGGCAATGGAGGCATTGAGCCCGGTCAGGTTACGCAGGGAATGGCCTATTTGATCCAGGCTGCGGCTGGCCAGGTTGGCTTGTTCGATGGTGAGTTGCGAACCCTGGCGGCTCTCGTCGATCACCTTGACCGCGGCATCGGAGTTACGCTGCAGGGTTTCGATCATGCCCTGGATCTCGGTGGTCGATAGCTGAGTGCGCTGAGCCAGCATGCGGACTTCGTCCGCCACCACGGCAAAGCCGCGACCCTGCTCCCCCGCCCTCGCCGCTTCGATGGCGGCATTGAGGGCAAGCAGGTTGGTTTGTTCCGCAATGGCGCGAATCACTTCAAGAACCCTTCCGATCTGGGTACTTTCCTGCGAGAGGGTCTGAATAACCGCCACCGCTTGCTCGATGGTCCCTGACAGCTGCTCGATCTGCCGTGAACAATTGTCAATACTGCTTTGCCCCAACCGGGCTCGCTCATCGGCGTCACGCACTTCCCCGGCGGCCTGTTCGGCATTCTTCGCCACATCCTGGACGCCGTACGTCACCTCATCGATCGCCGCAGCCACCCGCTCCATCTGTTGTGACTGCTGCACGCTGTGGCCCTGGCTTTCGGTGGCGATGGCATTCAGTGAAGCCGATGCCTGATTCAGTGCATTGGCCGCTTGCAACGACTGCTCGATCACGCCGCGCAGTTTTCCAGTGAAACCGTTGAAGTGACCGGCCAGTGCGGTCAGCTCATCTTGACCGCGAGCGTCCAGTTGACGCGTAAGGTCGCCGTCTCCGCCGGCGATATCGGCCATCGCGCGCACCGCGTCGCTCAATGGCCGGGTGATGCTCTTGCTGATCAGTATGATCAGGCCGCCCAGCAGCAGGCCGATGCCCAGGAACACAGCGGCAGCTTTCCACATCTGAGCACGAAACGCGGCTTGCACGTCATCGGTGTACGCGCCTGAGCCCAACACCCAGGCCCATGGCTGGAACAGCTGGACATAAGAGACTTTCCCCACTGGCTCGCTGGCGCCCGGTTTGGGCCAGCGGTAGTCCACAAAACCACCGCCCTTGCTCTTGGCGACCGCGACCATGTCCATGAACAGGGCCTTGCCGTCCGGATCCTTGAATCCAGAGAGGTCCTGACCGTCGAGCTTGGCATTGGTCGGATGCATCAACATCTTCGGCCCGAGATCATTGATCCACAAATAGTTATCACCGTCATAACGCAGCTTGCGCACCATAACGATGGCTTGTTTCTGTGCCTCTTCGCGGCTCAGTGCACCGGTCTTTTCCAAACCGTGGTAGTGCTCAAGTATGTTCATGGTGACTTCAACCACTTGCCGGGTCTTTTGTTCCTTGGCGGCATAGTCCTCGATGTAGATCTGGCGCAACATCGTCAAACCGAGCAAAAGAAGCATGGTCATGGCAAGCAGGAGTACGATCCATAGCCGACGGCTGATGGGCATGTTGCGAAGAATTTTCATTTGAATGTTCGATCCTCATGAGGCGAAGGTGATTTTTCAGGCTCCGGGCTCGGGCCTCTTTTCAGCTGCACAGCCCATCCCCCTTACAGAGCCGTCAGTGCCCATCGATATAAGTGGGTTCTCTGGGAAAGCTTGTATTCATCGCCTGCCGGTCATGCCCGCGAGGATCGCCGCGGGGATCTCACCGAGGGGGAGCATCCGCTCTACCGCGCCCAACTTGAACGCCTCCTTCGGCATGCCGAAAACGACGCAGCTGTCCTCGTCCTGGGCAAGGGTTCGTGCACCCGCCTCGCGCATTTCCTTCAAGCCGCGCGCACCGTCGTCGCCCATACCGGTCATGATGATCCCCAGCGCGTTGCCGCCGGCCGCACGGGCAGTGGAGCGAAACAGCACGTCGACCGAAGGGCGGTGCCGACTGACCGGCGGGCCGTCGCGAACCTCCACGTGATATTGGGCACCACTTCGTGTTAGCAGCATGTGCCGCCCACCGGGGGCGATCAACGCGCGCCCTGGGGTTACCCGGTCACCATTGCGCGCCTCCAGCACCTCGATCCGACACAGCCTATTCAGCCGCTCGGCGAAGGCCGCGGTGAAGCGTTCCGGCATGTGCTGAACGATGACCAGGCCGGGACAGGCCCGCGGCAAGCGCGTAAGTATCGCTTCCAACGCCTGGGTGCCGCCGGTGGAGGTGCCGATGGCCACCAGCGTCTCGGTGGTCTGTGCCATCGCCAGACTTGCGGCTGGCAGGATCGCGTCGGCGGACAATTTGACAGCAGCCTGGGGGACCAGACGGCGCAGGTTGGCCCGCGCCGCGCTCTGGATGGCCTGGACCAGTTCGTCAACGGCTTCGTGGAGGAATTGCTTGAGCCCCAGCCTGGGTTTGCTGACGATACCGACCGCGCCTTCCGCCAGCGCTTGCAGGGTGGTCTGCGCCCCAGCCTCGGTCAGCGTAGAACAGATCACCACCGGAGTCGGTCGCTCAGCCATCAGTTTCCTCAGGAACGTGATGCCGTCCATGCGTGGCATTTCCACGTCCAGCACCAACACATCGGGCCATTGCCGCTGCATTTTCTCCAGGGCGAACAACGGATCGGCGGCCACGCCGATCACCTCGATCCCCGGCTGTGCGGCGAGCACGGCCGACAGCACCTGGCGCACCACGGCGGAGTCGTCGACGATCATGACCTTGATGGGCGTCATGCGCGCGTCCCCTGGCGTGGGTCCAGTGCCGGCGAAACATGCTTGAGCGAGACATGGCCGCTCCACAGGTCGAAGATAAGGTTGCGGTGGCCCACCCCCTCCACATGGGTACCCCTGCACGTCAGACCGTGAACCTGTAGCAACTGCCTGGCGGCGTCGACGTTCTTTTTGCCCACGTGCCTGTCCTTTTGCCTACCGATAGAGGGAAACATGTTGCCGCCGCCGAATAACTGGATGCGGAACTCCATGGGCGAGACGCCGTGAACGCGAGCTTCACGCAGCATCAGCTCGATGGCTTCATCGCCATAACGGCCGTCCAGCTCCCCGGTTGGCGGGTGCGGCCGGGTCGGCAGCATGAAGTGGCACATGCCGCCGATCAGCAGCCTGGGATGCCAACACACCAGAGATACACAGGAGCCCAGCAGAGTCCGGATGCGCGTGTAGCGGTCGCCGAAATACAACTCGCCCGGCTGCAAAAAGATCTCGATGATGCCGTCGGGTCTACGCATGAGGCTTGCGGTAGATGGAAGGGGCCACGACTTTAAGCTCGTCGCAGACACCGTTCAGGCTCTCCGAGTGGCTGACGATGAAATAGCCACCCGGCTTGAGCAACGGCAGCATGCGCCGCACCACTTGACGCTTGGTCTCGAGGTCGAAATAGATCATTACGTTACGCAGGAATATCACCTCGAACTCACCCAGTTCCGGCAGCGCTGAATTCAAATTTATCTGCTGGAAACGCAGACGGTTGCACAACGCCGGGTCTATCAGCAGCTTACCGGCGTGCTCGCCGACTCCCTTGAGGCAATATCGGTTCAACAGCGGCCGTGGAATGTTTTCGGCGTCGGCAATGTCGTACAAGCCCGCGCGGGCCTTTTCCAGCATGCGTGTACTGAGGTCCGAGGCGAGCAATTCCCAGGGTCGACTGCCGAGGGCATCGGCCAAGGTCATGGCGATGCTGTAGGGCTCCTCGCCGGAGGAGCAGGCGCCACTCCAGACGCGCAAGCTGGAACGGTCGAGCAACTCCGGCAGGATCCGCTCACGGAGGAAGTCGAAATGCTTCGGCTCGCGAAAAAAGTAGGTTTCGTTGGTGGTCAACAGGTCCACCGCGACCTGCAGTTCCGCGCGCTCGCTCATCAGCAGGCGAAAGTATTCGCCATAGCCGGACAGCCCATGCTGGCGGACGCGCTTGGCCAGGCGACCGCTGATCAGGGGCTTCTTGGCATCGGACATGCTGATCCCGGCGATCTCGAAGATCATGCCGCGAAACTGCTGAAACTCTTTATCGGAAAGCACCGGATTATTCATTCTGTAGGGCTCCTTGGGCCGAGCGCAACGAACTCATTCACTGAAAAACCTCGCCCGATATCCAGCAAGGTGACGCCCTGGTTGTCGATCGTGACTGTACCGAGGATGAAATCGCTGGAAATCCTGTTGTCCGATGTTGTCGGCGACTGGATGTCCTGCAAAGGGATTGGCAGCACTTTGACGACCGCATCGACCAGAACACCGACCAACTGCTTGCTGTCGTCGCGAATCACTTCGAAGATGACGATGCTGGTGCTTGGACCGATCTCTATCGGCGGCCCACCGAAATGGGCACCCAAGTCAATCACCGGCACCAGCGCATCGCGCAACCTGATCGCCCGACGCAACCGCGTCGATAGACCGGATCCGGTCACGATTGGAGTGACCTCGACGATCGTATCGACACTCGACGCGCTCACCGCGAACGGCGCGCCACCGAGTGTGAAAAAGAGGTAGCGACTATTTGGCGCCGCGGTGTCGGCGGCCGGCGATGTACCAACGCCCGTACCGACAAGAGCCCGCTCGATATCAAGCAACTGAGCGGCGAGCCTGTTCAGCAGGCACACTTTGTCCTCAAGCTCATTGAGCTCGTTGCCAAAGGAAATATCGGGTTGCTCACCGATGATCAAGCGGCGCTCATGGCGTTTGGAGTCGCTGTCCTCTCCCCTGTCGTCAGGCTTGTTGAGATGCTTTTTCGCAAGAATCTCAGAGACGGCACTGAGTTGTTCGATCGCGTATCGATTGAAGCGCTCGAGGCTGTCCGGTTCGACTTCGGCAAGCGACTCAAGGGGAGCACTTATCTGAATATCGGTGCGTGGATCTCCCCGGTAGCGAGTGCTCAAGACGACGAGTATCACGATGCCGAGAGCCGAGACTGCCAGCAGCCAGAACATCAGGTTGCCGGTGTCGATCAGTGAGTTCATTGCATTACTCCTGCAAAGCCAGACGACTGCCAGTCTTGACGCGCAGCGCCGGCGAGCGTGAAGAACTCCATTAATCGCTGCAACCGCTCGGCCTGGCCGCTCATTTCCTCGGCCATGGCAGCCAGCACTCCAGAGGCCGAAGCATTCTGACGGGTAATCTGGTTGAGCTGGTTCATCGCCACGCTGATCTGACCAACGCCGCAGGACTGCTCCTCGGAAGCGGCAGCGATCTTCTGGACCAGAACACTGGTCTTCGCGATGCCGGGAACGATCTTGTCAAGTAGACTGACGGCCCGCTCGGCCAGCTTGCGCACCTCGCCGCTCACCACGGCGAAGCCCTTGTCGTGGACGCCGGCGCGTGCCGCCTCGATGGCGGCATTCAGGGCGAGCAGGTCGGACTGGCAGGCGATGTCATCGATGATGCCGATCCTTTCTGCGATGCTCTTCATCGCCTGCAGCGTTTCCTTCACCGCGCGCGCCCCTCTCACTGCGATCATCAGGCGCGCCGAAATGCCCATACGAACTTCAGGAATCAACAATCCGACTCTCCGTACTCAAGAGCCTCGCTCACCTCATCCAGCGCAGCGAGTTCGCCCACCGAGAGCACCCGACCGATATCCTGAAGAATGACCAAACGGCCGTCGACCTTGCCCATTCCCTGGATGAAGTCGGTGTGCACATGCGCACCGAAGGCCGGTGGCGGCTCAATGTCCGACAGATTGATTTCCAACACCTCGTTCACTGCGTCGACCAATACGCCAATCACCTGTTGCTCATCGCCACAATCCACTTCGAAGATGACGATGCAGGTGCGCCGGCCGACCTCGGTCGGCCGGCCACCGAAGCGCGCTTCCAGATCGACCACCGGTACCACCGTCCCATGCAGGTTGATCACCCCGCGAACGCTGGGTGGCATCATCGGTACACCAGTGAGCTCACCGTACTCGATGATGTCCTTCACGCTGAGTGTGCCCACGGCAAACTGTTCGCCGGCCAGGGTGAAGGCCAGGTACTGTCGGGTCTGCAGTGAGTCTGCGCGATTGTCCAGCTTGATCGACTGTCCCACGGCATCACTCCTGGAAACGCACAAAACCGCTTGGCACCGCCGAATCACGGGTATCAGCCAAGCGGCTGATGGCGGGCTGGTTCGAAACCGCCCTGGACCTGGCAGAAGCGGTTGAGGGAGAAGCGCCACGCTCATTCTCACCGTGGCGCGTCAGACTGAAAAAACTCATCAGTTGCTGCAACTGCTCAGCCTGCCCACTCATTTCCTCGGCGGTGGCGGCCAACTCCTCTGAGGCAGAGGCGTTTTGTTGGGTGATTTGGTTGAGCTGGTTCATCGCCGTATTGATCTGGCCCACGCCGGAGGATTGCTCGGCGGATGCGGCGGCGATTTCCTGGACCAGATCGCTGGTCTTGGAAATGCCCGGAACAATTTCATCGAGCAGGCTGCCGGCACGCTCGGCCAGGGCCACCGAGCCCTTGGCAACCTCACCGATTTCCTGGGCGGCGACCTGGCTGCGCTCAGCCAGCTTGCGTACCTCGGCGGCGACCACGGCAAAGCCCTTGCCATGCTCGCCGGCGCGGGCGGCCTCGATGGCGGCGTTGAGCGCGAGCAGATTGGTCTGATAGGCGATGTCATCGATGATGCCGATTCTTTCCGCGATGCTTTTCATCGCGCTGACCGTGTCCTTGACCGCCACGCCGCCTTCAACGGCCTGCTTGGCGGCGTTGCCCGCCATACCGTCGGTGACCCGGGCGTTCGCGGTGTTCTGCTCGATGGAAGCGGACATCTGTTCGATCGAGGCCGACGCTTCCTCGACGCTGGCCGCCTGCTCGCTGAAGGCCTGACTCAAGGACTGTGCGGTAGCGGAAACTTCCTCGGAGGCGCTGGTCAGGGCATTGGCCGACCCACGCACCTCGCCGATGATTTGTGAAAGTTTCTCTACCATGCCCTTCAACGCGGCTAGCATGCTGCCGGTGTCGTTACTGCGCAGTGGTATCGTTACGCCGAGATCACCCGCTGCAACCCTGGACAGCACCTGCGCCGCAAACGCCGGTTCGCCGCCCAACTGCCTGAGCAACCCACGGGTAATGAAAAAGGCGATAAAGACAGAAACCAATACCGCAGCAATTAGCATGCCGATGAGAATCTGCTGCGCCCTGTTTGCAGCCGCATCACTTTCGTCGTAAGCCTCTTTAGCCAACTGGTCGTTAAAATCGACGATGTCCGACAATACATCATCCACTGCCTGAAACAACTGAGTGGTCTCATTATTCATGAGATCCGTGGCTTTCAGCTTATCGATTTGCGCAAGAGCCAAAACTCTTTTGGCCGATACTTCATAAGGCCCCCATGCAGTATCCAGTTTTTTCAATAAATCCCTTTCGCGATCAGTGAGATAGGTCTTTGCGTACTTGTCGAGCAACTCAGTCATCTTCGCTTTGTTTCGGTCCATACCCTCGACAATTTTGTCCAGCTCGACCTTGTCGGAAATCAAATAGTCATAAAGCCCACGGTTATGGTAAATGGCCTGCATGTTGGCATTCGCCACGTCTTTGATAGGGACTAGGTTGTTGGCGTACATTTCGTTGAGCATGGTGTTGATGTTATTGCCACCCACCAAACCGACCAACGCGATAATCAATGTAATGAATATAACGGACGCAAAGCCCAAGCCCAGCTTCATCGCAACGGAAACACTCTTCATTACTTCACGGCCCTTTAATTGACTAACTTTTTACGAGCTAACGTAGCCGCGCCTGCCAGAGACGCCCTGCTCCCCTGCCGTCAGGATGCAGGCGACATGCGGGATCGCCAGGCGACGAGGAAAGATGCGTGGGCCACGGCATGATCGATTGCCGTGCTCGCTACGGATCCGCCACATATCGGCCGGGCCGCTAGTGGGAACCGGTACCGCTCGCTATGCGTCGAAAGATTGACGGCAGAATGCAAGCAGCCATGATGCACGCCGTGGCCACTGATCAACCATCAGACCCCGCTGGTTTTGAAGTGAGCATTTTAGAGATGTAAGTAAGCATTGCCCTACAGCGAGAGACTCCTGCAAGCAGACTCCGGGAGTGTTGCCGCTGATTGAAAACTGACCCAGTGGGTCAGTTTTCAATCAGCGCCAACACGCTAAGGAAAAGGAATGTTTCCTTTTAGTGGTGAATACAGCCGTAAAGACAACATTTCTTTACTTACGGCTATCGACCGGTTGAATCCACAACCAAAAACTGACATTCGTGATCGATGACGGTTTTCTGGGTACAACCGCGCTTTGAAGCCGTCGCCAGTGGAATGCCTGGAAGTCAAAGCGCCCATTCGTGGCCTTCCCCAACGACTTGGTGCGATTCGCTGACCACGATTAGTGTCTTACCGCGATGCACTAGACAAAAACTCGATACAAGCTCAGCGTCCACGCCGACGGCTGATGTTATGTCACCAACCGTTCCGATCCAGACATATCGCTGGGTTTCGAGGCAAGCCAAGTAGTAGCCGACAGACATAGCATGCTCCACAAACAAAAATACGAATCCCAAGCTCCCTGAAGCTACCGAGGGCAGTCGCAGCAACAGGCGTGATCTACGCCCAGCATGAGCGCCTGCCATCCACTATGGTCTTTGCTGTCGATTGATGGCGGGTAGTGGGCGGCATAGGAACTGTTCATCCAAACCCCGGCTGTAAGCGTTATAGGCCCACCGCACAAATTGTTCGAGCAGTCGATCATTCTCCATTTGCAGGCGTTGATTCTCGCCTTCCAAACGTGCAATTCGCTCGTTTGTCGCTTGAAACTCTGGGCTTATGGCCTTCTTCTTCCCAACCGAAATAGAGAGTGTTTTTTTACGTAAAGTGAACGCACTCCTAATCCGTTCATGCTTATGAAGCGCCTGACGCGTGTAGGTCCCCCGCAAACGGCGAGCGACGCTTTGGATCAGCAGATCCCAAGTCAACTTTCCAGACCAGCCATCAAGGATCGACACGATCTGCTCTATAGCACCAGGGGTAAGATTTCTCGAACGAGACATCACAGGTCCTCAGACTCTATGCGTGGCACATTTGGATCTTCAATGGCTGGACCTTGAAGTTCATACGTTTTCACAATTTGATGATGGGCCAGTAACTGTTCCAATCTTGACGCGGGTACAACCCCACGCGGCTGAATAATTGCGTTCGCGGCAACGGAAGAGTCCTCAAAAATGTCACACAGTTCATCCAAACGTTTTAGGGTCAGCGTCTGGTGTTCGACCCAACGGTTGGCACCAAATGCCTCCTCGTCCAGCGCTTCTAAGGCTTTCGCGAGGAGGATCTGGATTTCCAGACGATGCTGACGTATAGCCTGCTCTCGGACCACATCACCTTTAATGCACACATGCTCATCACAATTGAGGCAATCTCGATAGAGCTGACAAGGCAGCATGGAAAAATCGTGCAGGCAATATCCCAGGTCCGTTGTATGGGCGGTCACGATCTTCAGTGCCGCAAACTGATCCCGTGCAATCAAACTACTGGGTGGAATACTGGCGATATGCCCGGCCGACTTTTCCGGATCACCTAAAGCGGACCTGGCGAGTGCCAGCACATCCCTGTCGGATTGGTGATCATAGCACCTGTTCTGTCCAACCTTGGCGCGACCGCTCCACTTGGCGATGTCGAGTTGCGATAATCCGCCCATCTGTGCCACGGTATTTAAAAAATGGCGAAATTGATGCGTCGTGATTTTCATTGGGCTGCCATCTAATTCACGATATCCGAAGCGATCAAAAATATTGAGGGCCCTTCGCGCACTTGACAATTGCTTCTGAATATAACTGGTGTCTGGTAAGACGATTACCCCTCGGTACGTTGCCCACGCCTCGGTTAATTCATTAACGCGCGTCAAGCAAAGCCCTTCACTGTATTTCAGGTTGTTGTTCTGGTCCGCCATCGGGAAGTTAGTTGGCAGCATCGAAATGATCACTCGTTCAATGTCCGCGAACAGAAATCTCGGGGCATTTTTTCGCTGAGGTTCATAAGGAATGTGTTCAACAATCCCATGCTTCCTGCACCACCGTGCCCCACGCTTGGCGTGATTGCCATCGGGCGGTGGAGTGAGAAAAACAATCGAACTCACCTCTTCTGAACTTACTAGCGTCCTCCCCCGAAGAGTCTCCAATTCCGCTGGTAAATAAATGGCATCAGGATGTTGCTCATACCACCGTGCTACGTCACGCGCGGGCGTAGAAATGCTCCTGAGTTTACTCACCGCCTCTCGAGCAACACTGGCCATGGATTGCACCACCCATTTGACTTGCGCCTTTCCACCCTTTGAAGGCCGCCAGCGCAATCCATACAGTTGTTGCTTCGTTTTTGGATCGAACTCCTCCACTTCGCATTGTATTGAAATGGATAGCACCTCATTAATGCGACTTGGCGCCGACGCCAACAAAGCACAAACACAGGAGGTGAAGATGTCGCCAAGTTTTTCGGCGGCTCCGAAGATTTCGGCAATCGCCTCTAATGAGGCCGACGAGGGCAGACGAGCTTGACGCGAAGCATCAAACTCAGGCCCAACGCGGCGCTCAAAACTCGTTGGCGCTCGAAGCGGGTTTTGCCATTGGATTGGCACAGTGCAGAGCTGGTGCTCGACAAGAAACTGCGAAATGCGCTTGAGTTCTACACCGGCAAAAAAGCGGCGGAGGTTTGATAACGCTCATTAAGTATCGCGCATGCGCGATTAAAATGCCCCAGACCGGCTTTGATTGGCGTGACACAATCCTCTGTTTCCTCCAAAGCTACAGCCAGAGAACGGAGTGCGGCCAATCGGGAGCTTACGGTGGTATAGGGACACAACGCATAATCATAACGGCAGTAAGCTTTGGCAAAGTCTTTGTAAGGCTGAGGTAAGCAACAAGAATCCCTTTGCCCTCGCCCACTAGGGAATCCATGAAATCGGATACTTGAGCAAGAGTTTCGTCGTTTCAATCGGACATAATTGGTGACATCCCAACTGTCTGCATCAAAAATCAACCCACTACCAAAAGCCGTCAGAGAATCTCTGGCGAGGGTAATGAAATCCCTTAAGTTATCTTCAGCCGCGTGCGCTGCTCGGGGCTTGAACAGGATGACTCTATCGTCCATGACCCTGCTCCTTTCTGCTGCGGCATAAATGGACCACCTCTGCCACGGCGAGCATCGTTCGATCATTGATTGCCGCAATACGCCCATCCGAATAGCGTTTAGCATCCTCTAGCAAGAAATCCAGGACCGCCTCATGCGGCCCGTCCAACCAAGGTTGAAAACATTGGCAGGTGTAACAGGCCACGGGAGCATTCAATCCGCAGAAACTGAAGCTTCCACAAGAGCCCATTGGCCCTGCGCTTTGATCGATACGCAGATCAATGATGCGGCTGGAAGGGTCTGCACCACGAACAGCATTGCCCTCATGAGCTATCAATTGACCTTTAAAGGCTTGAGCCAGTGGCGCCATGTACAGCGCAGTCGCCTTTTCAATCCGCATCGCAAGTTCTGGTGTGGCGGCGACATAGACCCCCGCAGAGTCGGTACGCGAATGATCAAGCAAGTCCGCAATAACCAATACCCCATGACCTTCACGAGCAAGATTTGTCCCTAAGGTGCGCCGAAAGCGTAGGGCACAGATATTAATCACAGTCCCTGTGCGTTCAGATCGAACGGAAAGTTTGTCCAATGCAGACACCAACATTTTCCGTAAATTCTCGCTGGTGCGATGGAACCTTCCCCATCCTGGCCCACTCGCCAAATACTGTAACTGCAGGGGCAAAGGAAACAGGGGCGCCTGCTGGGTGTCTGGAAACTCTCCAATAAAGCGCTCGCTAACGCGCTGAGCATAATCAAACAAGGGGCGGCCAATTTGATTCACTAGCGCCCTGGGTTTGAGTTCCTGACGAAGCAGTGGATTTTGTTGCTTCGCACGCGGAATGAGCAAAAGAAAAGACTCTGTTCCATCCGCAGCCGCAGAGCGCACGACATCACAAACTTTCAAGGCTGCCAACTGAATAGGACGGGAACCTAACGCAATGAACAACAATGCCAGCAGGTAAATTTCCTCACTCAACTGCCCTGAGGCATAAGCGTCATTCAAGGCATCTTGAATGCCCTCTTGCTCAATTGGCGTGAAGGGTCCCAATACGGGATCCCACGTCAACACGGCAACCCCCGTTTCTCTTTTTCGAAGTTTTTTCTTGTCTAGGACGTACACCACATCATCTTGAATCCCCGGCAGGCCCATTGCATGCCATCGGCGTAAAAAAGCAAAGAGATTGCGTGTTCGAAAGGCGTTGGCGTCGCAATGTATAAATACGTCATTTCCGCCGATAAATTCCAAAGGTTCAACTCGATCCTCCTGCAATCGCAAGGCAAATGCTTTCAAACCTATAAAATGCCCCATCAAGGTACCCGGCGCCCTATTTTCGGCAAACCATATCAACGTAAGGCGGACCGAAGCCAAGAGCACGACGGAAAAATTCAGCGCCGAAAAATTTATATAAACCGAATCCACACCGTCCCGATACGACCAAAGAAGCTGGTTAGGGTCAAACACAACTCCGCTTTTGCTCCGAACTACCAAGGGAAGTGAAGGACAGACATCACTTTCTGCCATTACGAAGTCTATCTCTGCACTTTTACTCATCCCGATGAGCCTCCATACGCAATTGCTTTTGCATTTGTAAGGAAACAGCGGTGGCTTTTTTCTTGATGTGGCGCTGGTTATACACAGTGGCCATTCCGGATGTCTCGGACCACCCCATCAGTCGCGATCGCAGTTTTTGCTCCACGGTCGACGAAACTTCGTTTCTATCAATCTCTTCCGAAAAAAGATCATTCCAGGTATGACGAAGGAGATGGGGACAGAGATTTTCCGGCAATTCCGGGCAGTGTTGCCGTAGAGTGATGAACACTTTATTGAGTCCCGCAAGACTCAGCGGTTTGCCCGACCCACAGGCCACCCAAAGATATTCATGCTTACGCGCGCCTGTAATATTTCGACGAATGGACATTACATAAGTTCGAGTGAGCTCTGCTAACTCTGCGTCAAGTGCTAATAATCGACCACTCGTTTTGGCATTGGGTTGTCTCAAGCGAGGATCCGCAGGATCATCTGCCCTCCTGGCAATTAAAACTTCATTGGTCTGAAAATTAATATCCGAAATTTTCACACCAAGCAATTCACCTCGCCGTATCCCCAAGAATAATAACCAGCGAATCATTAAGTAGTTTCGCTGCCGAACATATTCATGTGACCACGGATTTTGCCCAAACGTTGGATCAACCACCTGTTGCAGAAGCGATAACATTTGCTCAGATAAGCCCTCGCGAGGCGTTACATTTGAAAAACGGTGTACTGAAGGGATGCGAGCCTTTATGGATGTAGACACCCGCTCCCGTAATTTTTCTAAATTAGAGAAATGTGGGTGTCCGCCCCCTGCTTTTAGTAAGTAATCGGTAGCAATCCAGTCAAGGTATCGGGCAATGTATAAAAGGCGTATGGCAATAGTGGCGGGATTAATTTTTTGCGAATTTGAGCCACTTGTATAATATGACCATGCAAACACACCACTTCCACATCGTTCTTCATCGCCAGCTGAGATTGGCAACTTACACGCCCCAACGATAGCTTCTATATCTCCTACAGTTAGAAGCTGGCCTTCACGCAACCGGGCGCATAAATCTATTTTTAGTTTATCCAGAACAATGAACAGCACCATCAGCGAGCGAAGTGCCTGATGAAGAGTGCTCGTTGACAAGTTAGCCGTTCTTAACTCTATCAGTACCCAAAGCGTGGCACTGTGTACGGGCATACCATCTTGCCGAGTACAAAGGACGGGAAACCGCTCGCCGCTATCGAATCGCACAAGCTTAATTCTATAAGGATTCATTGTTTACACACCTGACAGGTAAACAATAATCAACCTTAGATTACAAATTACTTCTGCGCAAAAAATATAAATAACTCTCTGTTTTTATTAGCTATTTTCCGAATAAATTTACATCCATGAAATGGTCATGCTGACTGCATCTTCAATGACCTGGCGGTGATCAGCCATTACCTGCTGGAGAGCGGTCGCGTGAATCGGGTGCTGATCTTCGATTGCGACGTGCATCAGGGCGACGGGACTGCACGGATCCTGCACAACACCCCGGACGCGGTGACCGTTTCCCTGCATTGCGAGAAGAATTTTCCCGCACGCAAGGCTGAAAGTGACTGGGACATTCCGTTGCCCAAAGGCATGGGCGATACCGATTACCTTAAGGTGGTGGACGACGCGCTGAGTTATCTGCTGCCGCTCTACCAGCCGGACCTCGTGTTGTACGACGCCGGTGTCGATGTGCATAAGGATGACGCGCTCGGTTATCTGAAGCTGACAGACGAAGGCGTGGCCGCCCGTGATGAAAGCGTGATGCGCCATTGCCTGGGACGGGATATTCCGGTGGTCGGGGTGATTGGCGGCGGTTACAGCAAAGACCGCAAGGCGTTGGCGCGACGTCATGGAATCCTCCATCACAGCGCGCAGCGGGTCTGGACGTCATCAGGTTGTCATTGAGGTGTGAGTCTTTACCCACAATGCCTGTGGAACTGCCTGTGGATAACCTGAGTGAAAGGACCTACAGGCCTTGCAGCGTATAGCCTGCAAAGGGGTGGTTGTTTTTTGATCAGCCCTCGAGCACGCCCACATTGGATCTGTACGGTAGAATGCCCGGCTTCATTCCGCCAAACCGCAGTGCATTCATGACCCAAACCTCCGCCGCCCTCCCCCTTCAAGTCGCCATCATCGGCGGCGGCCCCGCCGGCCTGATGGCCGCCGAAGTGTTGAGCCAGGCCGGAATCAAGGTCGATCTGTACGACGGCATGCCTTCGGTAGGCAGGAAATTTCTCCTCGCTGGCGTGGGCGGCATGAACATCAGCCATTCCGAAGCCTACCCGGCATTCCTCGCACGCTACGCCGAGCGTGCACCGCAGATTGCACCACTGCTGCGCTCATTTGGCGCCGAGGCGCTGTGCCAGTGGATTCATGATCTGGGCATCGAAACCTTCGTCGGCAGCTCCGGCCGGGTGTTTCCAACCGACATGAAAGCCGCGCCCCTGTTGCGCGCCTGGCTCAAACGATTGCGGGATGCGGGTGTAGTTATCCACACCCGCCACCGTTGGCTGGGCTGGGACGAAAACGGTGGATTGCTCATCGGAAGTCCCGACGGTGAAAAAACCATTCAACCCGACGCCACTTTGCTGGCCCTCGGCGGCGGCAGCTGGTCGCGTCTCGGTTCGGACGGCGCGTGGATGCTGCCATTGGAGCAACGCGGCGTAGGACTTATGCCTTTGCAGCCGAGTAATTGCGGCTTCGAGGTGCAGGCCTGGAGCGAATTGATGGTCAGCAAATTCGCCGGCGCGCCGCTGAAAAACATCGCCATCGGGCTCAACGACGATGTTCCGCGGCTCGGGGAATGTGTGATTACCGCCACCGGCATTGAAGGCAGTTTGATCTATGCGCTGTCAGCGCCCATCCGTGAAGCCATCAATCAACACGGCTCAGCGACGATTCATCTCGACCTGTTGCCCGGCAGGCCTGTGGATAAAGTTCAGGCTGCATTGAGCAAACCGCGCGGTTCACGTTCCATGTCCAAGCATCTGCACAGCCAGCTGGGGATTGATGGCGTGAAAGCGGCGTTGCTGCGCGAACTGACGCCGGCAGAATGCTTCGCCGATCCGGCATTACTGGCCAAAGCAATCAAGGCGTTGCCACTGACGCTGGTGAAAACCCGCCCACTGGATGAGGCCATCAGCAGCGCCGGTGGCGTGATGTTCGAGTCGATGGATGAACGTTTGATGCTCAAGCAACTGCCTGGCGTGTTTTGCGCGGGGGAAATGCTGGATTGGGAAGCGCCGACCGGCGGTTATCTGCTGACGGCGTGTTTCGCCAGTGGGCGAGCGGCGGGGTTGGGGATGGTGGAGTGGCTCAAGCGCAAGGGTTGAGACCGTGGCGCGCCCATCGCGAGCAAGCCCGCTCCCACATTGGATCTTTTGTGAACACATAATTGGTGAACACCAGAGATCAAGTGTGGGAGCGGGCTTGCTCGCGAAGGCGGCCTAGCAGACGCCGTAACGAATCAAGGCTTACGCTTACGCGGCCCAGTATTAAACACCGGCACTTTTCGCACAGGCTTGATCGAAGGTTCCGGTGCCGAAGCATCCCCGCTCTCGACCCATTTACCCAAATTGCGCTTACCGCCACTGGACGTTTTCGGCTTCTTCGGTTTTTTCGGTTTCTTCACCACCTGGCCGCTGGCATCGGTGTCCGGCACGCGGTGCTCAGGTTCGAAATCGTGTTCCATCTGCCGAGGCAACGTCTGACGCGTCAACGTCTCAATGGCCGACAGCAGATTCACTTCATCCGCGCACACCAGCGAAATGGCATGCCCGGTGGCACCCGCACGGCCGGTACGACCGATCCGGTGGATATAGTCCTCTGCCACGATCGGCAGGTCGAAATTGACCACCAACGGCAGATCTTCGATATCCAGACCACGGGCGGCGACGTCGGTAGCCACCAGGATCTGTACTTCGCTGGCCTTGAAACGGTCCAGCGCACGCTGGCGGGTCGCCTGCGGTTTGTCGCCATGAATGCCGTCGGCATTGATGCCCAGGCCCTGGAGTTTTTCCACCAGCGCGTCCACGCCGTTGCGGGTCTTGGCGAACACCAGCACCTGCTTCCACTTGCCCTTGCGCAGCAAGTGGATAAACAGCTCAGGCTTGCGCTTCTTGTCCACCGTCACCACCCACTGCTTCACAGTGTTGGCAGCCACGTTGCGCGGGCTGACTTCGATGCTCAGCGGATCGTTGAGCATTTGCCCGGCCAGCAGGCGAATCGCATCGGAGAAGGTCGCGGAGAACAACAGTGTCTGACGTTTCTTCGGCAGCACGCGGTAAATGTTCCCCAGTTCCTCGGAAAAGCCCAGGTCGAGCATGCGATCCGCTTCGTCCAGCACCAGGGTTTGCAGCTGGTTGAACTTCAGCGCGTTCTGGCGGAACAGGTCGAGCAAACGGCCAGGCGTCGCCACCAACAGGTCGACGCCTTTGCGCAGCTTCATCATTTGCGGGTTGATGCTAACGCCGCCGTACACCGCGTAAGTGCTCAGCGGCAGGTTCTCGGCATATTGGCGCACGGCTTCGTGAACCTGTTCGGCCAATTCGCGGGTCGGCACCAGGATCAGCGCACGCACCGAGTTGGCAGTGACTTTCGGCCCTTCCATGGCCAGCAATTGCAGCAGCGGCAGTGCGAAACCGGCGGTCTTGCCGGTGCCGGTCTGGGCGGCGGCCATCAGGTCACGACCGGCCAGCACCGCCGGAATGGCTTGCGCCTGAACCGGCGTCGGGGTCTGGTAGCCGAGCGTCTCGAGAGAGCGCAGCAAGGGTTCGATCAGGCCAAGGGAGGCGAAAGTCATGGGATTACCGTAGGAAAAATCAGCGCGGGTATGCAATGGCGCGCAGTTTACCCTAATTCACGCTCGATTCTGTCTGCACCACGGCAGCCGGTCGTGCCGGCGTCCGGCGCCACTGCGGCAGACCGATCAACACCACGGCACTGATGATCACCAACATGGCCAACGCTTCTTCGATACCGATAGTCTCGCCAACGAACACGATTCCCAGCAACACCGCCACCGCCGGGTTGACGTAGGCATAACTGGTGGCTGCCGCCGGACGCACGTTTTTCAACAGGTACATATAGGCGTTGAAGGCGATGATCGAGCCGAAGAACGTCAGATAGGCCAGCGCCGCCCACCCTTCAATCGGCGGCATGGCTTCCAGATGCTCACCGCTCAAAGCACTGCCGATCAGCAGCGCCACGCCACCCACCAGCATTTCCACGGCACTGGCCATCGCGCCCTGGGGCAGCGGCAAGTGTTTGCTCCACACCGAACCGAACGCCCAGGCCGCTGCCGCAAAGATCAGCAACATCGCACCCAGCGGGCTCGATTGCAGGTTGGAACCGAGGTTGAGCATGGCGATGCCGATCAGTCCAAGCACAATCCCGGCCCATTCGAGACGGGTATTGCGCGCGCCCCAGAAATAGCCGCAGAGCAAGGTAAACAGCGGCACCGTCGCCACCGCCAATGCGGCGACGCCGGAAGCGACACCCATGTGTTCCGCCACACTGACCCCGCAGTTACCGCAAGCCAACAGCAAAATCCCGATGATCCCCGCCGCTTTCCACTGCGCCCAGGTCGGTGCCGGCGCCCCGCGCCAGCGCAGGAAGGCGTACATCAAGGTCCCGGCAATCACAAAGCGAATACCAGCGAGCAGCAAGGGCGGCCAATACTCCACACCGATACGAATCACCAGGTAAGTCGAGCCCCAAATCACGTACAAGGCGAAAAAGGCAGCGATCAACGGCAAGGGAAAACGGCGCAGGCCAGGCATGGGGCAGCTCACAGGCAAGGACAAATGAACAGCTATTCTAGAAAGGCCAACGGCGGAAAATAAGCTACAAAACCTGTTTATAGCGCCGGTACACTTTTCAAACCACGGAGATCAGCGCTATAAACCGTGTTTTCGAAAGTCAGTCATTTTTCAGGAATCCGACCATGGACAAATACGACCGCATGCTCCTCAGCGCCCTGCTGGAAAACGGTCGCGCGTCCTACGCCGACCTCGCGCGCAAGGTCAACCTGTCCGCCCCGGCCGTGGCCGAGCGCGTGGCCAAACTCGAGACCAGCGGGGTGATTACCGGTTACCAGGCGAAAGTCGACATGGCCAAGCTTGGCCTGCCGATCCAGTGCGTCATCGAACTGCGCCTGAACCAGCACGGCAACCAAAAGGCCTACGACGACCTGATCAAAATCCCACAGCTGACCGAATGCCACCGGGTGACGGGCGATCCGTGCGTGATCATGCAAGCGGCGGTGGGGTCGATGCCGGAGCTGGAAGAACTGATCAACCGGATCGCCAAATTCGGGTTCAGCAAGACGTCGATTGTGTTGTCGAGCGCCATCGAAAAGCGCGTGCCGTTGGGGCACATCGAAGGGAATGGAAAAGTCTGATACGACACTGCCCCTGTAGGAGCCGGCTTGCTGGCGATAGCGGTGTGTCATTCAACATTGATGTCGACTGATATACCGCTATCGCCAGCAAGCCGGCTCCTACGGGGGGATTGTGGTGTGTCTGGCGGATCTATCAAACGCCGCTGTAACTGGCAGACAACAAACCCGGCATATCCCGCAGCCGAACCTAAGGCTCCTTGCGCCAATGCAGCAGCCGCAGTGTTCCGCCGGCCCACTCCATCCGTCGAATTTGAGGCGCCGCTAAACACAAGCACCGAACCCCGTAGGAGCCGGCTTGCTGGCGATTGCGGTGTGTCTGGCGGATCTATCAAACGCCGCTGTAACTGGCAGACAACAAACCCGGCATATCCCGCAGCCGAACCCAAGGCTCTTTGCGCCAATGCAGAAGCCGCAACGTTCCGCCAGCCCACACCATCCGTCGAATTTGAGGCGCCGCTAAACACAAGCACCGAACCCTGTAGGAGCCGGCTTGCTGGCGATTTGCGGCGTATCAGCCGCCATCAATGTTGAATGACGAACCGCCATCGCCAGCAAGCCGGCTCCTACAGGTGCGAATCAAAATCCGCGATGGCGCTTGAGATGCTCATTGATCTTCGCCGCCGGGACTTTCTGCAGGCTGACCAGCAGATCATGCGACAACTCGCGCAACCCGTGCTTTTTCCGCAGCTCCTGCGCCAGATGCGCCGTCAGGTTGGCAGCCATTTCGGCATCGGCCATGGCCCGGTGAGCCTGGCCGGTATGGGGTAGTTGGGCGAAGGTGGTGAGCGTACCGAGTTTGTGATTCGGCGCGGCGGGCATGAGGCGGCGGGCGAGGAGCAGCGAGCAGGCAAAGTTCTGCAAACGCGTGCGCTTGATCCGCCCCAGTTCAAAGTCCCAGAACTTCTGGTCGAACGCCGCGTTATGCGCCAGCAACGGCGTGATCCCGACGAATTCGTTGACCTCGTTCATCACCTGCTCCGCCGACGGCGCGGTGCGCAGCATAGCGTTGCTGATGCCGGTGAGTTGTTCGATGAAGGCCGGGACACGCACGCCAGCATTCATCAGGCTCTGGTAACGCTCGACGATGCGCCCCTGCTCAAGGATCACCACGGCAATTTCCGTGGCCCGGCAGCTACTGCTCGGGGAGATCCCGGTGGTTTCAAAGTCGATGACTGCTATGCGTTCCAAACCTGTTTCAACTCCGTAAAAATCAATTCTTGAGCAGCAGCGCGCCTTCGATGGGCACGTAGCGACTGGCGGCGCGGATCAGCGAGTTGGCCGTCAGGCCCGGCACGCCGTAGGCCACCGCTTGTACGCCGTGCTTGGCGATGATGCGCTCCAGCAGCATGTCGAAATCACCGTCGCCGGAGGCCAGCACCACTTCGTCGACGTGGTCCGCCGCGTCCATGATGTCGAGGGTGATGCCCACGTCCCAGTCGCCCTTGGCCGAGCCGTCGCTGCGCTGGATGTAGGGTTTGAGCTTCACGATGAAACCGAGGTTGCGCAGGATCTGCTGAAACTGCTGCTGCTTGCTGTCACCACGATCGATCGCGTAGGCATAGGCCTCGACGATCTCGCCCTGTTTGCTGATATCAGCCCACAGCGCGGCGTAGTTGAAGTGGCAACCATAGGCCTGACGCACGGTGTAATAGAGGTTTTGAACATCGGCGAACACTGCAATTTTTTTCACCGCACATCCTCTCGGCGCTTAAAGCGCGCAGGCTGGATCAGGCACCGGGCCCGAAAAGTTGCCCAGTATGCCAGCCTGAAGGATTGTTCCGCGAATAATCGGCCCGAAGCATCCTGGATGCCTCGGACGAATGGCACCTGTGGCGAGGGGATTTATCCCCGTTCGGCTGCGCAGCAGTCGTGTATCCGGCCCACTCCATTTATCTGACCGGACGCAGGGGGCCGCTTCGCAGCCCAGCGGGGATTTATCCCCCCTCCACAGAAAATCAATCAGACGAAGGAATCGTCGTCGCCAAAGAACGATGAGCTGTCATCGCTGTAATCAGCATCCGTGAAACCGCCCTGATCGCTGGCGTTGTCAGCCACACGCTGATCGTCGCCCCAACCTTTGTCACCGCTCTGATCGTTGACCTGAGCCGGCTCTTCCTTGATCACTTCAACCACTTCCGGCTGCTGATTGTGGTGAAACAGACTGCTGATGCCCTGTGCCAGCATCACGCCACCCGCCACACCGGCGGCGGTTTTCAGCGCGCCACCGAGGAAACCGCCACCGACAGGTTGCTGTTGCGGCGCGTAGTTCTGCTGCGGTGGCGGCGCACCGAAGTTCTGCTGTGGCGGCGGCGGCGAGTTGAACGACTGCCGCCCCGGCTCACGCCAGCCACCACTGGAGGGCGGTGCACTGGGCGCAGGTGTTTCACGGGAGCTGCCGCCGAAAATACTCGACAGGAACCCACCGCCGCTCGGCGCCGGAGCCGTCGTCTGCGCCTTGGCCGATTGCAGTTCGGCCTGCAATTGCTGGACTTGCTGATCCAGTTGCTTGTTCTGCGCGTCAAGGCTCTTGATCGCTGCCTCTTGCACCAGAATGGCCTGGGTCATGAAGTAGCCCGCCGCGGGTTGGCGAGTCAGGTGTTCCTTGATCCGCGCCTCGGCCTGGGCGTCGCGCGGGGCTGAATCCGTTTCGGCCTGTTGCAGCCGGGAAAACAGTCCATCGATCAGGGTTTGTTCTTCGCTGTTCATGGCGACCTCGTAGATTGCCGGGGAAATCGTTGCCCTTCTCCAAAGAGGATAAGGTGCTCGACCTTAATGGAGGCTGAAACAAGTTGTTTCAATGACCTTTACCGAACGTTTACGTTTGCGTCCCGAAGCGCTGCATCGGTTAAAGTGGGCCACTGCTTTCAACCTGCGATACCGACTGATGAATCCGTTCGACGTACTGCGTGACTCTTTGTATTTCTTCAAGCGCAATCTGGGCCAGATCGTGCGGCTGTGCCTGCCACTGGTGATCGTCGAAGCGCTGCTGCAACAAGTTGTCGATCACTCGACCGAGCCGGACAGTTTTTCCGGCATCAGCGTGATCGTCGGGCTGCTGGTGTATCCGCTGTACACCGCCGCGCTGATCCTGTTTCTCGATGCGCGCAGCCGGGGTGAATCGCCGCGCAACCGTGACCTGCTGTCGAGGTCCGCCTACCTGTGGCCGCGCTTCGCCCTGCTTACCGCGCTCAATACCTTGCTGATCCTGATCGGCCTGTCGTTGTATTTCCTGCCCGGTATCTGGCTGATGGTGACCCTCGCGTTCGGCGAGTACCTGCTGGTGCTGCGCGGCCTGGCGCCACTGGCCGCGATGAAGGAAAGCCTGCGCCTGACCCGCGGCCATTTTCTGCGCATCCTGGTGTGCATTCTGTGTGTGATGGGGCCGTTGTGGTTGCTCAAGGGCTTGACCCTGGAGGTTTACCCGGAGCCGCAGAACCCGGTGATTTCCTTGCTGATCGACAGCGCCCACAGCTTTTTGCAGTTGTTCACCAGCGTGGTGTTGTTCCGTTTGTTCATGCTGATCACCGACGTTCCCGAGAAAGTCGACCGGCCGCTCTGACCGTGGGCTTCGGCGCGGCTCTCGGTTATGCTCGGGGCCATCTTTTGTAACGCTAATAAGCCGAGCCATGACCCGTCTACTGCGCTACACCCTGCTGGGCCTGGTGATTGCAATCGGCCTGATTGCCCTGCTGATCTACAGCCTGACCTGGCGCCCCGAGGCCAGGGAAATACTGCCGGTCAGTTGCAACGCCCAGGCGCCGAAACTGGTGCCCGGCCAGGCCCTGAAAGTCATGACCTGGAACGTTCAGTACCTGGCGGGTAAACGCTACGTGTTCTGGAATGACCTGGCGGCCGGCAACGACGAAAAACCGACCACCGAGGACATGGCCTTCAGCCTCGATGAAGTGGCGCGGGTGATTCGCGACGAGCAACCGGATGTCGTGCTGCTGCAAGAGCTCGATGACGGCGCCAAGGCCAGCGATTACCAGAACCAGTTCAAACTGCTTCAGGAACGGGTCGCCGACCTGTATCCGTGCAGCGCAGCCGCCTTCGACTGGAAAGCCGATTTCGTGCCGCAGCCGCATATCTTCGGCAGCGTCGGCCGGCAACTGGCGACCCTCAGCCGCTACCAGATCGAGCACGCAGAACGCCTGCAACTGCCGACCCTGCCGGCTAATGTCATCAGCCGCCAGTTCAAACCGAAAAACGCTTTGCTGGTGACATACCTGCCGTTGAGCGATGGCGGTCAGATCGCGGTGCTCAACACGCATCTGGACCGAGTCCTTCAACCCGACGACACGCTGCAAGCCCAGGTGACCGCAGTCGCCAAGGTCCTCGACCGATTCGAAAGCCGCGGCACCCCGTGGCTGATCGGTGGCGACTTCAACCTGTTGCCGCTGGGGCAATATCGACGCCTGCCCACGGAACAACGCGCGCCCTACTCCGCCGACAGCGCATTGCATGTGTTGTGGGACAAGTACCCGATGATCCCGACCAACAATGAAGCCAGCGGAATCGATCGGGCGCAGTGGCTGACGCATTACCCGAACGATCCGGGCTTGAACGGCCCGGACCGGACCGTCGACTACCTGTTCTACAGCCCGCGGATCAAACGGGTCGAGGCGATGGTGCGGCAGGACGATACCTTGCGGATCTCCGATCATTTGCCGGTGATTGCGCGGTTTCTGTTGCCGGCCAACTGACACACATAACCTGTAGGAGCCGGCTTGCTGGCGATAGCGGCGCCTCAGTCGACATCAATGTTGAATGATGAACAGCAATCGCCAGCAAGCCGGTTCCTACAGGAGATTGTGCAGCTCAATGCACCTCCTCCAGATCATCATGCAGCAGCCCGAAGATATTGCGCTTCATCTCGATAAACGAGCGCTCCATGACCATGTCCAGGGTCCGTGGGCGTTCGATCGGCACGTCCAGAATCTGTTTGATCCGCCCAGGCCTGGCGCCCATTACATAGACTCGATCGCCCAGCAAAATCGCCTCGTCGATATCGTGGGTCACGAACAGCACGGTCTTCTTGCTGTTGCCCCAGACCCGCAACAACAGCTGTTGCATTTGCAGGCGCGTCTGGCTGTCGAGGGCGCCGAAGGGTTCGTCCATCAGCAGGATCTGCGGGTCGTTGGCCAACGCCCGGGCAATCGCCACGCGCTGCATCATGCCGCCGGACAGCTGCTTGGCGTAGTTGTCGGCGAACCCGGTCAGGCCCACTTCATTAACGTAGTAATCGACAATCTCCTTGCGCTGCGCCGCCGCCATGCCGCGCCGCTTGAGGCCGAACTCGACGTTCTGGCGCACGGTCAGCCACGGGAACAGCGTATAGCTCTGGAACACCATGCCGCGATCCGCGCCCGGCCCCTGCACTTGCTGGCCACCGACATAGATCTCGCCTTCCGTGGGCTCGTTCAGGCCGGCGGTGAGGTACAGCAAACTCGACTTGCCGCAGCCCGACGGTCCGACCAGCACGGCGAATTGCTGATCCGGGACTTCGAATGAAACCTGATCCAGCGCGGTGAACACGCCGCCGTCGGGCTTCTGGTAACGCAGGCTGACCTTGTCCACCTGCAGGCGTGGCGCGGTGTGCGCCGGGGCAGCCATCGGGGTGACGAAACGCGGGTTGACGGCGGTTACTGAGCCCATGCGGTAATCCTCAGACGAAGGAAACGGAACAGTTGATCGGTGACCAGGCCCAACAGGCCGATGATCGCGATGGCGAGGAAAATCACATCCACCTGAAAGCCGCGCATGGCCTTGAGGCTCAAATAACCCAAACCGCTCGAAGCCGCGACCAGCTCCGCAACCACCAGGTAAGTCCAGGCCCAGCCCATGGTCACGCGCAAGGTGTCGAGCACGCCCGGCAAAGAGGCCGGCGCGATCACATGCAGCACCGCATCGCGACGGTTTGAACCCAAGGTGTAAGACGCATTGATCAGGTCTTTGGAGATGCCTTTGGACACGTCCGCGATCATCACCAGTTGCTGGAAAAACACGCCGAAGATGATCACCGAGACACGCTGTTCCAGACCAATGCCGATCCACAGAATGAACAGCGGCACGAACGAGGTCACCGGCAGGTAACGAATGAAATTCACCATCGGTTCAAGGAACGCCTGGACGATGCGGAAGCTGCCCATCAGCAACCCCAGCGGCACCGCCACCAGCGACGAAACGACGAAACCGACCACCACCACTTCAAGACTGGCCCACACGTGTAAACCGAGCGTGCCGTCGCGGCTCAGGCGCACGGCGGCTTCGACCACCGCGCCCGGCGTCGGCAAGAACATGCCCGGCACCACGCCGCCGTAAGACAATCCGGCCCACAGGCCAACCAACAACACCCAGGCCAGGCCGCTTGCGCTCCAGATCACCGACACCGGCAGGCCGGTCTTGGGCGTGATGCAGCGGCTCAGCCATGAATTGCGCTTGAACATGCGAACCTCCTACAGCGGGGTGACGAAGCGGTTGTCGATCAGGTCGTCATTGCTGACGTTGTAGGGTTTGCCCTGCAATTCACTGGCGGTTTCGTTGGCCAGTTTGATCAGCGGTTCGCTGTCGCCCGGCTTGCCCGGCGAGCCCAGGAGTTTTTCGCTCATGGCCTGATCGTAGAAGCGCACGCCTTGCGCGGCAGCTTCCAGCTCCTTCGGATCGGCGAGGTAACCACCGACGCCCTTGGCCATGATTTTGTAGGCCTCCTTCGGATGGTCCTTGGTGTACTGCACCGCTTTGTACAGACCGGCGACCAACGCCTTGACGTCTTCCGGTTGCTTCTCGATGACCGTGCAGTTGAGCGCGACCACGTCGACGATCACCCCCGGCGTGCTGCTGCTGTCGATCAGCACTTTGCCTTGTTGCTTGTTTCGCACCATCGAGAGATGAGGTTCCCAGGTCACGGCGGCCGGCACGCGACCGGCGATGAACGCGGTGGCGGCATCGTCGGCCGTCATGTTCTGCACGGTGATGTCGCTCATGCTCATGCCGTGTTTTTTCAGCAAGTACGACAGCCAGAACTGCGAGGTGGAACCTTCGTTCACCGCCACCGCCTTGCCTTTCAGCTCCTGCAGACTCTTGACGTCCTTGCCCACCAGAACACCGTCGCCACCATGGCTGTCATCCAGTGCAGCGACCGCTTTGAAGCAGAATTGCGGACGGTACTTGAGTACCTCGTCGATGGTCGACGCTGAGCCGGACAATTCGCCTGAGGCCTGCGCGGCCATGTACATCGAGGCCTCTTCGACGACCGGCAATTCGACGGTCAGACCGTTTTCCTTGAAGTAGCCCAGGTCCCGGGCGAGGTAGAGCGTGCCGTAACCGACCCACGTTGTGTGGCCGATAGAGAGGGTGCCGGCCTGGGCGCTGGTAGCGACCGTGGCGGCAAGGGCGGTGATCGCCAGTGGATGAACGACGCGGGTAAGCAAGGACTTGATCATGGAGCACTCCCAAAGCTGTTGGTTTAGTTTTGTCATGGGCAGTACGGCCAGCGGCCTTTGGAGAAGAGCTGCTACGGGCGGTCTCTGATGGACCTTGTTGTGGGCAGCGTTCGGCTGACTGGCGAGGTCGATGTTGGACCAAGGCGGGGATTAGGAAAATTAGGAAATATGTCGATGGGAGTGATGAAAAAACTGGGTAGCGTGCGCGGTAAAAGGGCGGGGTTGGCGGGGGTGCACGAGGTTTGTGCAAAAGTTAGAGGTGTGCTGAATTGACTATCGCATTCGCGAGCAAGCCCGCTCCCACATTGAATTTATGTCGGTCACAAAATTTGTGTACGACACCGATCAAATGTGGGAGCGGGCTTGCTCGCGAAGAGGCCTGAAAGAGCGCTACAAGGTCAGAGCCGGCCGTATTCCTGAGCGGTACGATCCACCGCTTTCAAGGTCTTGCCGACCAGTTCATCCACTTCCTCCCGACTGGCAATCAACGCCGGCGCCATGATCATCCGCCCCAGCGTCGAGCGAATGATCACCCCTTCCTCAAACCCGATCGTGCGGCAGCGCCAGGCAATGTCGTTCTCATGGGCAAAGCGCTTGCGGCTGGTTTTGTCCTCGGCCAATTGCAACGCCGCGACCATCCCGACACCCTGGATATCCCCCACCAACGGGTGATGACCAAACACCTCGCGCAAGCACTTTTGCAGGTACGGCCCGATGTCATCCTTGACCCGAGTCACCACGCCTTCATCGCGCAATGCCTTGAGGTTGGCGATGGCCACTGCGGCCGCCACCGGGTGCCCCGAATAAGTCAGGCCATGGGCAAACACCCCGCCCTGCTCCACCAGCACCCGGGCCATTTTCTTCGACAGAATCAGCCCGCCCATGGGGATGTAACCCGAGGTCAGACCCTTGGCGATCGACAGCGTGTCCGGCTCGAAACCGAAGTGCTCGTGGGCGAACCATTCGCCAGTGCGACCGAAGCCGCCGATCACTTCATCAGCACACAACAGCACGTCGTACTTGCGACAGATCCGCTGAATTTCCGGCCAGTAACTTTCTGGCGGGAAGATCATCCCGCCCGCGCCCTGGAACGGTTCGGCGATAAACCCGGCGACCTTGTCCGCGCCGAGTTCAAGAATTTTCGCTTCCAGTTGCTGCGCCGCCCGCAAGCCAAATTCGTCCGGGGTCAGGTTGCCTTCGTGGGCGAAGAAGTACGGCTCGTCGATGTGCTCGATGTCCGGCAGCATGCCGCCCATTTCATGCATGAACTTCATGCCACCGAGCGCCGTCGCCGCCAGCGTCGAGCCGTGATAACCGTTCCAGCGACCGATCATGACTTTCTTCTCGGGCTTGCCGAGGATCGTCCAGTAACGACGCACGGTGCGGATCAGCACCTCGTTGGCTTCGGAGCCGGAGTTGGTGTAGATCGCGTGGCTGTAGTGCCCCGGCAACAGGCTGAACAACAGCTCCGACAGCTCGATCACTTGCGGGTGGGTGGTGTGGAAAAACATGTTGTAGTACGGCAATTGCTCAAGCTGTCGAGTGGCTGCCGCCGCCAGGTCCTTGCGCCCGTAACCGAGGTTGGTGCACCACAGCCCGGACATGCCGTCGAGGTAACGCCGACCATCGTTGTCCCACAGGTGCAGGCGCTCGCCACGGACCATCACCCGCGGCCCTTCGTCGTTGAGCGCCTTCTGATCGACGAATGCGTGGATGTGGTGCGCAGCGTCGGCGGCCTGGTAGTCGCGGGTTTCACGTGGTGTGGTCATCGCCAGTTCTCCGTTTTGTTTTTAGCGCAGCTGAAACCAGGTGGTCTTCAACTGGGTGTATTTATCGAATGAGTGCAGCGACAGGTCACGGCCGAAACCGGACTGCTTGCCACCGCCGAAAGGCACCGTCACGTCGAGCGCATCGACGCTGTTCACCGACACCGTGCCCGCGCGCAATTGCCGCGCCACGCGGTGGGCGCGATTGAGGTCGTCGGTCCACAGCGACGCAGCCAGACCGTAGACGCTGTCGTTAGCCTGCTGCAAGGCGTGTGCCTCGTCATCAAACGCGGTGACCGCCAGCACCGGGCCGAACACTTCGTCGCGGAACAGCGGCATGTTCGGGGTCACGCCGGTAAAAATCGTCGGCCGGATGAAATTGTCGGAGCCGTTGAAAATCGACTGCCGACCGCCACACACCTTGGTCGCGCCCTGGCGCTCGGCTTGCTCGATGAACTTCATGATGCGCGCGGTCTGGCGGCTGTCGACAATCGCCCCGGCGCTACTAGACGGGTCCAGCGGATCGCCCGGCAACCAGCGTTCGGCCTGCACCTTGAGACGCTCGACGAACTCGTCATGGATCGAACGCTGCACCAGCAATCGTGAGTTGGCCGAACAGACTTCGCCCTGATTGAAGAAGATCCCGAACGCAGCTTTCTCGGCCGCCAGATCCAGGTCCTGACAATCGGCGAACACCAGGTTGGCGCTCTTGCCGCCGCACTCCAGCCACACCTGTTTCAGGTTCGATTGCGCGGAATACTGCATGAAATATTTGCCGACTTCAGTGGAGCCGGTGAACACCAGGCAATCGACGTCCGGGTGCAAACCGAGGGCTTTGCCGGTTTGTTCGCCAAGGCCCGGCAGCACGTTCAGCACGCCCGCCGGCAACCCGGCTTCCAGCGCCAGCTCGGCCAGACAAAGGGCGGAGAAAGGCGATTGCTCGGCGGGTTTGAGGATCACCGAATTGCCTGCCGCCAGCGCTGGCGCGAGTTTCCACGCGGCCATGTCCAGCGGGAAGTTCCACGGCACCACGGCGGCGACCACGCCCAATGCTTCGCGAGTAATTGTCGCCAACACGTTTTGTGCGCTCGGTGCGATCTGGTCGTAGAGTTTGTCGAGGCTTTCGGCGTACCAGCGAAACACCCCGGCGGCGCCCGGCACGTCGATGTTGTAGGCGTCCATCACCGGTTTGCCCATGTTCAGCGAATCCAGCAGTGCCAGTTCTTCGCGGTGGCTCATGATCAGATCGGCCAGACGCAGCAGCACTTGCTTGCGCTCAGCCGGCGAACGCGCCGCCCAGGTGCCGGCCTCGAACACTTGCCGCGCATTGCTGACCGCGGCGTCGACATCTTCAGCACCGCAAGCGGTCACATGGGCCAGGCACTGGCCGGTGGCCGGGTTGATCGCGGCGAAGGTCTGGCCCGATTGCGCCGAACGGGCTTTACCGTCGATCACGGCCAGGTCGGGAAACTGCAGCGCAGCGGCTTTTTTTTGCCAATATGCAAGCTCGAACACGTTCAGATGCTCCATGGGCTTTTCTTGTGTCTGGATGGTGGCCCAGGCCCGTGTCGAGGAAAAATAGTAAAAATGTCTTCGCAGACCATGAAAAAACTGGGCAGCCCATCTCCACGGTTGCGCGGTATGTGGTTATTGTTCAGGCACAACAACACCGTCGTCAGAACGGATGCAGTCGGCGCAAAAATTGCCTGGATGTCGAGTCCATCCACCCTGAGGTTTGCCGTGGCTGCCTACAACCTGCGTCAATTGAAGTACTTCATCACCACCGTCGAATGCGGCAGCGTCGCCGAGGCCTCGCGCAAGCTGTACATCGCCCAACCGGCCATTTCCACGGCGATCAAAGGCCTGGAAGACAGCTTCGGCGTGCAACTGCTGATCCGTCATCACGCCCAGGGCGTATCCCTGACCCCCAGCGGTGCACGCTTCTACCGCAAGGCCCAGGAACTGTTGCGCATGGCCAAGGAGTTCGAACAGAACGCCCTCGCCGACAACGACGTGGTGGCCGGGCAAATCGACATCGGCTGCTTCGAAACGGTTGCGCCGCTGTACCTGCCGCAATTGATTGCCGGGTTTTCGGCGCTGTACCCGGGGGTGAAAATCCGCATCCGCGACGGCGAGCAGCAAGAGCTGGTGCAAGGCCTGACCTCAGGCACCTTCGACCTGGCGATCCTCTATGAACACGACCTCGACGCCACCATCGAAACCGAACCCTTGATGCCCGCGCAGCGGCCTTACGCATTGCTGCCGGCGGATCATCGCTTCGCCCAGCTCAAGCAAGTGTCGCTGCGAGATCTTTGCCTGGAACCAATGATTCTGCTGGACGTGCAACCGAGCCGGACCTACTTCGTCAGCCTGTTCGAAGAGCTGGGTCTTACGCCACACATTGCCTTCAGCTCACCGTCGATCGAGATGGTCCGGGGCATGGTCGGCCAAGGGTTCGGCTTCTCGATCCTGGTTACCCGTCCGCACTCGGAATGCACCTACGATGGCCAGAAAGTGGTGTGCGTGGACATCGTCGAAGACGTCACCGGCTCGGGGTTGGTAGCGGCGTGGCTGAAGCGTGGGCAACTGACCAAACCGGCGCAGTTGTTTGCGGATTACTGCCGAGAACAGCTGACGGCCAAGGCCGAAAGATCACACCCGGCGCCTACAAGGTGCGTGGATGTTTGAGGCGTTGAGGTGAACCCAATCCTGTAGGAGCCGGCTTGCTGGCGATGGCGGTGGGTCAATCAGCCGATTTGTTGACTGGACCACCGCCATCGCCAGCAAGCCGGCTCCTACAGGGTCGGGTTTACCTATTTGCGGGGTTTGATCCGCGCGGTCGCTTCGGCCACCAGCGGATCATCCGGCCAATAATTGTCTCTATCAAGTACCCGGCGCACCTTTGACACCTGTCAAAGCCCGTATTTCCAAGGTTTTTAGCCAATTCCCCGAAAACGCATTGACAGTCAATCCTGATGAGTAGTTTGACTGAAAAATGGCGCGTAGTGGTTCTGTGTTTGACTGCGAAATTGCACTCTATTATCCCACCCGCTTGCATTCGACCTCGTCAGAAAACGGCCAATAGGAGACCATCAGGGCCAAAACTTCGGCGTTACCTCGGCATGACCACCACCAAGCGCCGTTGGCCAGCACCTGACTAATCGGTTACTTCTGATACTGACGTTTGCGATGCTCGGCGACCTTATGCCGGTTGCCGCAGAGTGCCATGGCACACCAGCGACGTCGGTGCGACTTGGTGCGATCGTAGAACCAGAGCGTGCAGTCCGAATGTTCACACTGGCGGACCAGAGTGAAATCGCCATGGCATAGCAAGTCTGCCGCCCGTTCCGACAGGGGGGCCAGCCATTGCTCCGGCGATTGGCGCTCGGCAATCCGCAGTAGACGCGGCTCGGCGGAATGCTCCCAGACCAGTTGCGAATGGCTGGCCGCTTCGCACAAGAAACGGTTGAGCGTCGTTGGATCGCCGTACACTCCGGCCTTGCGTTGCTCGACCAGGACACGTACGGCTTCGCGCAAGGCTTTCGCCGCCTCGAGCACAGCCCCTTTGGCAAAGCGTGGCACAGGAGCCTCCCTTAACCCGGTGCGTTTCATCCAGGTGTGCACATCGGCATCGCTCTGCCAGAAATCGGTAGCGACGCCATCGCGAGTGGCAATGGTGTTGAGCATATCCAGCGCCGGATGATCGGCGATTACGAAGGGCTCGGTGACAGGGGTGGCCATGGCATTTCTCGCGGAAGATCGTTGCCGTCATGGTAACCGTTGTACTAGACGATTCAAGTTACATATCCGCCAGAACTGCCAGTCGTCGGTCATGACTGTAACCTCTAAAATAATCATTGACTGGTTACCGTGTGCGTGCGAGATTGACCCTCGTAGTAACCCACCGCCTTATTTTCGCTGGTTACAGAGGGCTCATCCGATGAACACCATCTGCCGCTCCGCCCATTCAGTCCGCCACCAGTTCGTCGAAGCCGACGGGGTTCGTGTCTTCTACCGTGAAGCCGGCAAGCCGGATGCCCCGGTGCTGCTGCTGTTGCATGGTTTTCCCAGCTCATCGCATCAGTTCCGCAACCTGATCCCGCTGCTCGCCGACCGCTTCCGCCTGATCGCACCAGACCTTCCCGGTTTCGGCTTTACCGAAGTGCCAAGTGAACGCAACTATAACTACAGCTTCGACGCCCTGGCCCATACCCTCGGCGCCTTCGTCGACGCGCTCGGGCTGACGCGCTACGCCATGTACGTGTTCGACTATGGCGCACCGACCGGCCTGCGCCTGGCCGTCGCGCATCCCGAACGGGTGAGCGGCTTCATCTCGCAGAACGGCAACGCCTATCTGGAAGGGCTCGGCGATGCCTGGGCACCGGTACGTGCTTACTGGGCTGATCCGTCCGCCGCCAACAGGCAGGTCGTCCACGATGCCATGCTACATCTGGAGGGGACCCGCTGGCAGTACCTGCATGGCGTCGCCGACCCGACGCAGGTCGCCCCCGAGTCCTACACCCTCGATGCGCTGCTACTGGAACGTCCGGGCAACAAGGATATCCAGCTGGACCTAATTCTCGACTATGCCACCAACCTCGAGCGCTACCCGGAGTTCCAGGCGTTTTTGCGCAACTCCCAAGTGCCAGCGCTGATCATCTGGGGTCGACACGACCCGTTCTTCATCCCGCCAGGCGCCGAAGCTTTCAGGAAGGACAAGCCGAACGCCGTGGTCGAGCTGCTCGACACGGGCCACTTCGCCCTGGAAACCCATGTGGAGCACATCGCCGCACGGATCCGCGAGGTAATAGGCAGCGCGGCTGCCTGATCACTGGAGTGCCGAATGGAGCGTGTACTCTTCGGCCACCGTTGAATCCAAGGCCGTATCGCCATGGCGTCACTATCAAAGATTGAATGGAAATATTCGAATTCCGATACTTCAGCGAGGTAGCCTGGGCGGCCACTCATGGAAAACGCCACGAGGCGTTCCACGGGTTGGCCATTCGCCCTACGCGAATTCGGGAGCTGTGTAGGGTGGACAACGTTTAGTTGTCCACCCCCTTCTGCGATTGGCCGCAAAGGGTCGTTCTCTGCCGGTCATGTCCACAAAATGTGGTGGTTAACCCCCTCTTCCTCGTGGTCCAGGTTTGGACAATTGATCAATGCGGACGTCTGAACTGCTTGACGTTAGCAGTGCCCGTATTTTTCAACGAATATTCCAAATCACGTACCCGATCCCATAATTTCATATTCTGAGCAAAAACCTTATCGCGCTGAATTTGGGCCGTTAACAGCTCTTTTTCTAGCGAAGCTAACTGACTTTCCAACTGTCGGATTCGACGACCATTTGACGAAGTCCCTTTGCCGGCCCCTGCCCGAACAGACTCAATCTTTGCGAGTAGCTGTAAGTGCGACTTACGAGATTTCTTTAAGTACCCACGGTCAAACCCCGCCTCCAGACTAACAATGCTCGCAGTGAGCTTCGAAAGGTCTAGGCCTACATGCTCAGCGACAACGGGATTGCCATCTAGGAGTCGCTGGAAAGCGTTCTCACATGCACTCAGGCCGCTACTATCAACCAGGCCACTCTTCATAGCGATAACTCCACGGTATCAATCAACCGAGCTTTGTAAGCCGTCAAACGCTCAATATCACCCCTCACAATCTGATATTCGCCAGAGTTTTCCGGGTAATTACACAATTCTTCCGTCGCGTCCTCGATAGCCGCATCTAGGTTCGAGCGTTTTATAATGGCCCCCTCACAAGTCAAGCACTCAGTGTAATCACCCAACAGAAACGAATCGCAACGACCTACCTTGGTACAACCACCGAGAAGCGTTGGCCTGTAACTGATTGCACCATTTTTAACCCGCTGTTCAGTGTCAGCACGGACATCTTCAATTCGAACCTCACCCGCCTGAAGCCGTTTTTTCTGCTTCTCCATATACGAACCAGTGCCGCCAAATAACGGTTCCTCACTGAATAGAAGATCAGCAATCAGTTGATTGGCTACAGCCATGGGCATAGCCATCTGATATTCGAAGGCAAAGTGATTGCGTGGCAGCAAAAATTCATTTCTGCTCTCATCGTAATAGCCAAATATCGTTCGCAAATTCTCGTAGTTATTAGCGTAATATCGAGCCATCTGGATGGTCATGTGTTTAAACTGTGTTCGAAGCGTTGGCAGCGAGAGAAAGCCGCTGCTACTACCATAAAACGCCAGCGAACGTCGGAACTGATGCGTGGTCAGCGGCCAGGGCTGGCCGACTGCGAATTCCGGATCGTTGTGAAAATCACGAGAAGGGTCGCTTTGACATAGTTCTTTAACATCCTCGTCCTTAATCAAAATCAATCGTAAGGTAGACTCTTGAGTAGACCTTAAAGAAAAGCTCGTAACACCAACCTCTGCTTTACCTCTCGTAAAACTCAATATCGATGGATTGAGAAAAAGCGGACAGCGATCATCTAGCTCGACCTTATATAGCTTAGCGAGACCACGGCAAATCGCTTTAGCAATCTCGATAGCCTTGACGACTTCATCTGGGGCGAACCAAGTACTTTCTTTCTTGTAGCCCGAAAATTTCGTGGTGGTCGATAGAATATTTACCGACTGTGACTTATCTCGGAGTATACCTTCATCATCAAGAACCGCTTCCTGGGCAATTTTATCGGATAAACAGATATAGGACATTCGCATGACCTCTTGATCGCGCATGCCGGTATAAAGGTGGACTACGGTTGCCAGCGTATACTGCATCTTGAGCAAGACGGTCTGTAAATGTCTCTTATGAGCGCACGCAAACTCTCCGGAGAACACCGCGCTCAGATCGTGGTCCTTGAGTGCCTGAGGCATGTCAGGGTGAAAGCTCGCGTTGTAGCCCAGATCTTTTTTTTGCCTTATGCGCGTACGGCCATAGTGCTCATTGGCGAAACACTCTATAAATGACTCGAATCTGTTTAAACCGGGGTGTAGCTGATCGATGAGGTCACCAGTTACATTGATCAGGCTCAAATAGATACGCGTAGGAATAACGGGATGTTGTTTGGAATCTGGAGCTTTAAGATCAAATGCACTTGGGTTGAGCACGGCGTACCCCAGTCGATTACCGCCTACGCTAACCAAGGCCCGCAATATTCCAGTCAGAACCTTGCCAACAGGTTTTTGCTCACGAATAAACGCCGCAAGATATACCGGCACTGTGAACAACTGTTCCAAAGAAAGCACGCCGACCAAACGCTTCTGCTTCTGCTCGTAACAAAACTTCATGGCCATGCGCAAAACCATCCAGTACTGACTCAACGTGGATACACTGAGCGTACCGCGTCGTCCACCGCCTGCAAAATAGATCAGACAGTACAGCAAATACTTGACATCATCGATCAATACTGACTGCTCTTCCCCTTCATCATCAAAAACTGTATCAAAGGATATTCGATTAACTTTTTTTGCACTCAACCTGTATGGATTGAAGTCCCAAGAAGCACCGTTATATATCGCCGTTGCTATGCCATTCTCATCGCGACATAGCACAAAATTTGGACTAGGCTTCCCATATAAATGAAAGGCATTATCTGGCTCGGAAGTACCAGCGAAGTGACCGCTAGCAAAGAGACTGCCTATGGACTGAACAACATCACTCAAAATGTCACCCCCAACCGTTCATAACGGCTCAATCGGCTTTCCCAAAACGCAGTAATTTCACCATACTCAAACACTTTTATTTTGACCGCTTCGACAGTCTGCCTCGTTGAATCAGAGCGTTTGCAAAGCGCTTCGATGATAAACTCAATTCGGATAGAGAGATCTTTGTATAGTGCCTCAGCGTGCGCCACGTCAGGAACCGTTTTACGCACGGAATTGATTACGTACTGCAAACTCAACAATTTATGTAGATCCTCTTCGTCACTGTGGCAGATATAGTGCTCGCAATATAAACACCCGTACTGTGTGCGGCAGTTCAGCTCGACAAATTTCCCCACACCCGCTACGGGCGTCGGATGGTTGAAGCCATCGCAGTGACCCGCTGCTGTTCCGATCACGCCATTGCTGTGAACCTGGCTGCGCTCACGTATGACTTGGGCTGCATGGCGCATGGATTGCCAAAATTGGCCGAATTCGGCGTCTTGCTGCTCAGGTGTCGCATCAGCGTAAGTCGATATGTTCACTGCCTCAGTGTGGTTCAACGATACCGCTATCGTAGAGGGCGAAATGCGAGCAGAGTGCATTCCATTGCTCTTATGTTTCCGCATTTTACGTGCCGAAATTATAGGTACATTCGGATCGAGAAAGACGCCACTAATCGAATTGTAAAACTTCGTAACAGTTTGAGTTACGGAGACCTCAGCGAAGCTAGTAGGGAAGTTTCTACGTTGAGTGACATCGGGGCAGGTAAAGAACAACCTTTCATGCGTTGTGCCATTTAAAATCCATTCACGAAGCTTTAGGTATTCTTTCAAAAGCGGCAAGCCAGTGTTCCGCCCAACATTATAGGTCGTCGATTTCCCTCCTGCGCGAAACTTTACGGCAGACAACTCTTTCTTTAGAGGGGATTTCTCTACTTCCTGCGCATCTTCGTAGCTGAATTGGGCAAGCTCGGTTGGCGTGGCGCCCGTGATCAACAAAAATAGGCACGTGTAAGCTCTTGCAGCAAGATACGCCACATGCAGACGGTGCCAATGGCGGTCATCTTCATTGGAAGAGTCTAGGTAAGTTCGCGTCTTTTCTAAATCAAAGGCGATGTTACTTCTAACCCCAGGCTTACAGCCACGCTTAACACAGGCAGAAATATACTCTTCCACCGTTGCAATACGACGCTCAGCTGCATTATAAGAAAGCGGAGATTCCTTGAAGGGTCCTACTGCACCATGAAAAGAAGGAAATACTACGACTTCATAATCCCTGATGTTGACCACACATGGGTACGGCTTGTTGGCCAAAACAAAATCCCCGCACTGTAGGGCAATAGCCAAACAAACGTCCCTATACAACCCAACATGTATTTCATTAGCTGACTCCGACCCTCTGTCCGGAATTATTTTAACCGCACCCGAAAGAATATGGTGATAGCTCTCAGGAAAACATAATTCGATCAGTCTCACGGCTCCGCTTTGAAACTGCGAGGCTGTCGTGGGTTTCCAAATACTGTGTGCTATCTGGTGATTAAGATACGCGGTATAATCCCGATATGCTTGTTGTGCATACATTTCACTGAAAAAAGCTTCTTTGTAGCCGTTCGTATCTACCCAGTCGATGAAGCGCTCGGCATTGCTGAAAAATTGCAACACCGATGCGTCGCGCAATCCTATAAAAGACTCTAGAAGCCTCACAACAAGCTCACGGCGATTTTCAACAAACGAACTAATTACAACCGGCGTTCCGCGATTATCCTTCGCGCTTTCATTTCTTCTTCTAAGTAAATAAACTAAACTGCCAACATCCAACGGTTTCTTTTTCACCTTCGCGGACAATTGAAGGCGCAAGCGCTCCGGCTCGGAAAACTGCTGAGCCAACTCAGCTGGAGTAATAATCAGCGTATCGGGCCGATGCTCGTAATAGTGTAAATTATCGATCTTCCGCCTCCAAATTCAGTACTTCATAGCTGCCATTGAACAGACTTTTCTCCCACAGCTCTTGGGCAATTACTTTTTCCTGGGTCATTTTAAATAACTTTAGATAATTCTCGGTAGTTTGCCTAGATTCATGATGCATTCGCTTTTGGATGAAGTCGATATCTTCACCCGGCTTCAGCAGTCCTTTTTGAACAAATACCTGCAGGCGCTGATAGAGCTGATAAGCAAATGTCGCTCGAAGCCAGTGATATGAGAAATCCTTCGGAAAGCGGCTGGGAGCTTTGTTAATTAATTTGCGCTTGATCGTATCGGTAACCTGCCCCGACTGTGGTGACCTTACAACAGGATAGCGTGGGTCATTTACTGCCATGTAATAGCAGTTTCCTTGATCAGAGAGAAATAGATAAATATCATCCTCATCCATGGTTACGCCTGGATGGCTTTCCTCCAGTTGGACCCTGAATTTCCCCCGCCGCTTCTTCATTAGGGGGCTTTCAGCAAGGGCGACCAGTTCGTCGGCGAGTTGCTTAGGGAAGTGTAGAATTTGCGCTTTGTCGAATTTTGTATCTATACCTGTTCGGGGACCAGCATGCAATTTATACGCTCCGTCCCTGCCGAGCCGGCCCTCTGTAAATTCTTTAAGATGCTTCATGCGAATGGTCAACACGCTTTGCTTGCGGGCGCCCGTCATTAGTGCGGTAAGTAGGATCAAACGCTCAACTGAAGACCATTCATTTTCAGTATTTATAGTTTCCAGAAATACACCCAACTCTAGATTAGATAGCGGCCTAAGATCCTCGCCGTCTTCTCGCACGAAGCCTAATGGCACCGAACTAACAGGAGGGGTACGCCGCGTTTGGCTTCTCTTATCAGCTTCAACAACCTTCACCCCCTTACGAGTCTGCACTAAGATTCGGACCTGTTTGATCGTATCGACTCGTTTCATGTCAAGGGGATGCCAATTCTCGGACACGTACCGATAAAAATGATAGACCGCCGCGGTATACTGATTAATTACTTGGTTGCTACGCGCACCTTCATCAATCAGATGATAAAAATATTTATAGGTTGGTCGAAGTGGAGGTCTTGCACCTGAAAAGTCCAGCCAGTCTAAATCGTTATCCTCACAATATAAGAGATAGTCAAGTAATTTACTGGCACGGCGTCGAACGTCATCCGTTCGTATATTTACCGAGGAGTTGTCCCGCATGAGGCTCAGCAAATAATCATTTGCCTCGTGCCAGGGGTCTCCGCTCGCATGAAATAAAAATGGAAAATTGAACAGATCACGAACACTTCCACTGCCTACTTCATCGAGTTGGAAAACGACTAGAGAGTTGTCCCCTTCGATCTCCATTGCAGTCGCCCCAGGAGGTGCTTCGTTGACGTGTAGGCTGGCAAACGCATCACGCAGGTGCGGGATGATAATCAGACGGCTTTCGTGACGTGGATTGGTGTAGGCCATGACTCCCCCTTAACGAAGGAGTCAGATCCTAGAGATTTCGAGATGTACTCACAACGTGAGCAGTCAAACTATTTTTTGTTAAGGGATTCAACCCAAGGATCAAGCTTATGGAATAGCTTCGGATACCGCCCTTTCAGGTCCTTCTTCACCTCGGCGTACGTGCTGCGCCAGAAGTTCGCCAGGTCCTGCGTCACCTGCACCGGCCGCCGCGCCGGTGACAGCAGATGCAACTTCACCACCTGCCGCCCACCGGCGATGCGCGGCGTTTCAGCCAACCCGAACAGCTCCTGCAACCGTACCGCCAGAATTGGCGGCTGCTCGCTGTAATCCAGGCGAATCGACGAGCCCGACGGCACACTCAAATGATGCGGCGCCAGCTCATCCAGCCGCTGCGGCAACGGCCACGGCAGCAAGTTATGAACGATGTTCGACAAGTCCAGATTGGCAAAATGACTGAGCCGCGAGACCTTCCCCAGATACGGCATCAACCAGTGTTCGAGGCCTTTGAGCAGCGCAGCATCACTGACATCCGGCCACTCACTCTGATCCTTGCTATCAAGGTCCAACTGCCGCAACAGCGCCACTCGCGCCTGCCACTGACGCAACTCCGGCGTCCACGGCAACAGCTCCAGCCCCTTGCGCCGCACCAGATTCACCAGCGCCTGACTGCGTGCGGTTTCATCGAGCCCGGTCAACGGTTCACGACTGAGGATCAGCTCCCCGACCTTGCGCTGACGCTCGGCGCGCAACACGCCTTCGCGCTCGTCCCAATCCAGCTGATCAACATTGCGCACCTGTTCTGCCAGCACCGAATCGAACAGCGTCGGGTCGAAATCCGCCGCCAGATAAATCCGCTCTTCACGCTGGCCTTGACGACTGCCGAGATCGGCGATCACCAGCCACGACTGCTTCATCAAACTGTCGGCTTCAGCGAACAGCGCCGCGCGACCGTTGGCCAGGCGATATTCCGCACCACCCGCTCGACGCTGCTGCGCAACACGGTCGGGATAAGCCAGCGCCAACAGTGCGCCGAGCCAACGCGGATGATCCGGATCACCGACCGGCTCCGACGGTTTGCCGCGCAGGTAACCGCGATACTGGCGCGCCAGTTGCCGAGCCCGTTGCACGCCGCCCTGAGCACCGCGCGCGGCACGTTCTTCGCCAGACAGCAGTACCAGTCGACTGTGCAAATCGGCGCCCGCTCCGCGCAGGATATCCCGCTCACCGAGCAGTGCCGCGACGTCACACGCCATGTCCGCCAAGCCAAGGGCCTGACCGCGCAGCAGCAAATGGGCGATGCGCGGATGCGCCGGCAGTTCGGCCATGGCCTGACCGTGACGGGTCAGCGCTTCACCGTCCAGTGCGCCCAAGCGATCAAGCAAGTCCTGAGCCTGGGCATAGGCGGCGGCGGGTGGCACATCGAGCCACACCAACTGCCCCGGCGACACACCCCAGCGACGCAATTGCAGCGCGAGGCCTGCGAGGTCCGCGGATAAAATCTCCGCACTGGCGTAGGCCGCCAGTTGCTCGTGTTGATCCTGCGACCACAAGCGATAACACACGCCCGGCTCCAGCCGCCCCGCCCGACCGGCGCGCTGAGTGGCGCTGGCGCGGGAGATCCGTTGCGTGTCGAGGCGGGTCATGCCACTGCCCGGATCGAAACGCGGCACCCGTGCCAACCCGGCGTCGATCACCACGCGCACGCCGTCGATGGTCAGGCTGGTCTCGGCGATGTTGGTCGCCAGCACCACTTTGCGGCAGCCTGCCGGCGCCGGATCAATCGCGGCGCGTTGTGCGGCCAAATCCAGTTCACCGTGCAACGGGCAGAGCAACACCTGCGTGCTCTCGCCCAGCGCATCGGCCAGTTGTTGATGCACCCGGCGGATTTCCGCTTGCCCCGGAAGGAATACCAGGAGGCTGCCAGTTTCGTCATTCAAGGCTTCAAGGATGGTCTGCACCAGACGCGGCTCGATGAATTCACCGGGCTGGAACGGTCGGCCCCAGCGCATCTCCACCGGGTACATGCGGCCTTCGCTGCGCAGGATTGGCGCGTCGTCGAGCAGCCCGGCCAAGCGTTCGCCTTCCAGCGTTGCCGACATCAACAGGATTTTCAGCGGCTGATCGTCGCGAAACAGCTCCCGTCCATTCAGGCTCAGGGCCAGCGCCAGATCGGCGTCGAGACTGCGTTCGTGGAATTCGTCGAAGATCAGCAAACCCACGCCTTCCAGCGCCGGGTCGTCCTGCAGGCGTCGGGTGAGAATGCCTTCGGTGACCACTTCAATGCGGGTCTTGGGGCCGACTTTGCTGTCCAGCCGAATGCGATAACCGACGGTTTCACCGACCTTTTCGCCCAGCTCACTGGCCAACCGCTCCGCCGCCGCACGCGCAGCCAACCGGCGCGGCTCGAGCATCAGAATGGTCTGCCCGGCCAGCCACGGCTCGTTGAGCAGGGCCAAGGGCACACGGGTGGTTTTACCGGCGCCGGGCGGTGCTTCGAGCACGGCTTCGTGGCGTGTAGCCAAGGCTTCACGCAGGGCGGGTAAAACTTCATCAATCGGCAAAGAAATCATGCTGGCTCCAAAACAGAGCCGCGAGTATAACGGCGAACTGCTCGGCGTTCGTCGCGGTCCTAATTCATAACGGCGACACTTCATTTTCCAGATGACTCAGGAGATTTCCTATGCGTGTTCCCTTTCGCCTGATTGGCGGTGTACTGGTTGCAACCCTGCTGACCCAGGTAACGGCTTGCGGATCGATTTTCTACCCTGATCGTCGCGGGCAGATCGACGGCAAGATCGACCCGGCCATCGCTGCACTGGATGCCGTGGGCCTGCTGTTCTACATCATCCCCGGCCTGATCGCTTTTGCGGTCGACTTCGCCACCGGCGCGATTTACTACGCACCGGGCGAGACCGCGCAGGTGGCGCCGGAAAAACTCAAGGAAGCCATCGGCGCCGACGGCAAGGTCGATACCCACAAGTTGCAGACTATTCTGGAAACCGAGCTGGGCCGCAGCTTCCCGCTGGATGACCCACGCCTGATCCAGCACAAGGGCAGCACCCAGCAACTGGCCTTGCTCGGCCTGCAACCAGCCGCGTAATTCGTGCACCTATAAGGAATAGCCGCACCTATGATTTCCAGCTCCGAACACGCCCGCCTGCTGCGGCTGGCGACCCGTGCCTCGGTGGCGGTGGCGTGCACGTTGATCGTTGCCAAAGCCATCGCCTGGTGGCTGAGCGGTTCGGTGAGCATGCTCGCCGGGTTGACCGACTCCACCCTCGACGGCGTCACCTCGCTGCTCAACCTGCTGGCGGTGCATTACGCCTTGCGCCCTGCTGACGACGATCACCGTTACGGGCACGGCAAGGCCGAGTCATTGGCGGGCATGGCACAGGCGTTGTTCATTGGCGGCAGTGCGGTGCTGATTGCCTTGCAGGCGTTTGAACGGCTCAAGCATCCGGAACCGGTGGGTGCGCCGTGGATCAGCATCGGAGTGATTGTGTTCTCTCTGGCGCTGACGCTGGCGTTGCTGATGTTGCAGCATCGGGTGGTCAAGGCCACCGGCTCCAACGCCGTGCGTGCCGACTCCCTGCATTACCGTTCGGATTTGCTGCTCAACGGCAGCATTCTGGTGGCGCTGGTGCTGGCCGGCTTCGGTTGGCATCAGGTGGACGCGTGGTTCGGATTGGGTATTGCCGCATACATTCTCTGGAGCGCCATTCAGATCGCCCGGGAAAGTTTTACCGTGTTAATGGATGAAGAGCTGCCGGCGGATGTCAGCCGGCACATGCTCGAACTGGCTTGCAGCGTTCCGGGGGTTTTGGGGGCGCACGACCTGCGCACGCGGGTTTCCGGCAATCAGTGGTTTGTGCAATTGCACCTGGAATTACCGGGAGAGTTGACGCTGTCAGTGGCTCACGGCATCAGCGATCAGGCGGCGGATGCGATTCACGCCGCTTACCCGCGAGCCGAAGTGCTGGTGCACGCCGACCCGCAGGAGATGGTGAAGGTCGCCAAGGCCAATCAGAAACTCACCTGATACCCGCGGCTGCTCAGGCAGTTACCCTGAGCCTGACGGTAGGCTTGCACCACCGAGGGGGCCGGTTGATAGGTGGCCGTGCGCGGATCGAAACCGCTCTGCTGCACCGCGTATTGATAGCACTCGTACCCGTCCTGATTGACCTGCTCCGGCGACTGGCCGTTTGCGGGATACGCCACCACGTCATAACCATTGCTGACCGGTTGCGGCTGCGGTTGCACGGGCGGCTCGACCACCACGTAATCCTGAGTCGTTTCCTGGTAGGCGTAATACGACCCGGCCGCGAGGAACAGCAGCGCACCACCAATCCACACTTCACGGGCGTAATCGGGCAGGTAGCTGACGCGAATCCCGCGCGGCGGCTGCACCACCACATAGCGCGGCCCTAGCGGCCGGTACCAGTAGCCGCCGGAGTAGAAATAATCCTGGCCCCGATAGGGCACGCGGTAGTCGCGGTCCGGGAAGCGGTCGATCACATGACCGGGACGATACTGCGGCCCTGGCCCCCAACCATTACCGTGCCCGTCCGGGCGACCGGCCCAGCGATGATCATCGGGACGCGGCCCGTTGTTCTGCCAGTGCTGGTTGTTGTCGTTACGCCGCGGCACGTCATTGTAGTAACCACGCTGTGGCTGCTGGGTCTGGCGCACAGTATCGGGCCGCCCCTGGATCGGCAGGTCGTTGGCCGGCAATTGGGGTGGTGGCGGCGGTGGCCGAACGGGGTTGTTGAAATCGCGAGGCTGATTGTCTCGTGGCTGATTGTTTTGCCATTGACCGCCATTGCGCGGCTGCCCGTTGTGCTCGAACTGGCGACTGTTGTCGCCGCGAATGATGTCGGTGTTCTGCGGGCGCGGTTGATTGTTGCCCCCATGGCCCTGGTTGTTGCCCTGATGGCCGTCGCCTCGTTGCCCGTTGTCGGGACCACGGTTCTGCGGCTCGTCGGCCATTGATTGCGCAGTGACACTGATACACAGCAAACCAACACCGGCCAAACGCCAGATGCGCGACTTCATGCTTTTCCTCACTGCGGGTTAGGGCCTGTACGTAAGACTGGGAAAGCACAGGCCGGTTCTGCAACAGGTTATCAGTCGCGCAACTTATTTATTGAGGGAGAGGCAAAAGAAAGATTGGCTGTTCGGGTGTACACAAATCCCCCGTAGGAGCCGGCTTGCTGGCGATGGTGTGTCAGTCGACATCGATGTGTCCGACACACCATCGCCAGCAAGCCGGCTCCTACAGGTATTGCGTCCCTGGGGTTGCGTGAAAAACAAAAAGAAAAGGGAGACCCGTCGGCCTCCCTTTGAGAACTCCGTCCGTGCTCGACGCTTATGACGTCGGCTCACCTCACGCCGTCTTCTGGACAGTGTGCAGCTCGGGGGCCGGCACATCCCCGGTGGGGGTGGCGGCCGCGACTGGCCTGATTGGGCGAGTCGCTGTGGACTGTTTGTCCGAGCAGTGATTCTGGTGATAAGGATAGGCCTGCAGCGCCGACAGATGATTGCGAAGATTGCTCAAATAAACATGACTTGCGCAATTTTTAACCCTGGATAGATAATCTGCCGCAATTGATATGACAAAGGCCTGATTGATGAGCAAACTCGACCGATACGACCTGAGCATTTTGGCGGAATTGCAGCGCGACGCGCGCATCTCCAACCAGGAGCTGGCCGAACGCATCGGCCTGTCGCCTTCACCGTGCTCGCGCCGGGTCAAACAACTGGAGGACGACGGCTACATCACCCGCCAGGTGGCGCTGCTGGACCGCAAGATGCTCGGCTTGAGCCTGACCGCCTATGTGCTGATCGGCATGGACCGGCACACACCGGAGCGGTTCGAGAACTTCGAAGCGGCGATTCGTACGTTGCCGCAGGTGCTGGAATGCAGCCTGGTGACGGGCATGGATGCGGACTATCAGCTCAAGGTGGTGGTGCCCGACATGGATCACTATCAGAAATTGCTGCTGGGGCATCTGACGCGGATTGAAGGGGTGACGAGTGTGCGCTCGAGTTTTGTACTGAATCAGGTGCTGAACAGCACCGAACTGCCGCTGACTCATCTGCGTAGCTGACACCTTCGCGAGCAAGCCCGCTCCCACATTCGACCGCATTCTCATGGTAGAACTCGGTTACATGTGAGAGCGGGCTTGCTCGCGAAGGGGCCAGCACAGGCGACGAATAGCTGCGACACGCTGCCGCAGGCCAATACTGCACCAATCCCCCATACCGTATACTCCAGCGCCTTTTAACCCCGCCCGCGCTGGAGTTGTCCAATGGATCCTGCAGTATTCGAAGAGTGGATGATGACCGGACTGGTCAGCATTCTGATCATTTTCATGGGTTTCATCGTCTGGGATCTGGCGAAAAAATCCAAGGCCGGACGCTTTGGCTCGTTCATCCTGTTCTTCGTGCTCGGTCTGGGCGTGGCCGCGTTCGTGATCAAAAGCGTGGTGATCGGCCTGATCGAATCCGGCACGTTATAAGCGCGCCGGCACTTCTTTCCACTGGCCCTGTTCAAGCCCTTCGATCGACCAGTCACCGATCCTGACCCGCACCAGGCGCAACGTCGGCAAACCGACTGCCGCGGTCATGCGCCGGACCTGACGGTTACGCCCCTCGCGAATCACCAGCTCCAGCCAACTGGTCGGCACACTTTTGCGAAAGCGTACCGGCGGGTTGCGAGGCCACAATTCTGGCTCATCCAGTTGCCGCGCTTCGGCGGGCAAGGTCATGCCGTCATTCAGTTCGACACCCTCGCGCAAACGCTGCAACTGCTCGGCGCTCGGCTCGCCCTCCACTTGCACCCAATAGGTCTTGGCCAGTTTGTGCCTGGGATCGGCTATCCGCGCCTGAAGCTGGCCGTCGTTGGTCAGCAGCAGCAAGCCTTCACTGTCACGGTCCAGGCGTCCTGCCGGGTAGATCCCGGGAATCTCGATGTAATCCTTGAGCGTCGCCCGCCCTTCGCCGTCGCTGAATTGCGTCAGCACATCGAAGGGTTTGTTGAACAGGATCAGCTTCGGCTCGGCCGGCGGCGCTTTGGCGACACGGCGCGGGGCTGAAGAGGATGGCGCAGGTTTCACGCCAGGGCGGCGGGAAACGGGACGTTGGGGACGGGACATGGCGAAGTGAACATCTAACGGTCAGGGCTGCTAATGCTAGTGCCCCGACCGCCAAATGACCATGACAACCGTTAGCGGAACGGCGGCTCGTCGAAGCTGCGCAGTTTGCGCGAGTGCAACGAGTTGAGTTCAGTGCGCAACAGGTCCACCGCCTCGATACCGATCTTCAAGTGCTGGCTGACCGCACGCTCATAGAAGGCGTTGGCCGAACCCGGCAGCTTGATTTCGCTGTGCAGCGGTTTGTCCGAGACGCAGAGCAACGTGCCGTACGGCACTCGCAAGCGATAACCTTGCGCGGCGATGGTGCCGCTTTCCATGTCCACCGCCACGGCGCGGGACAGGTTGATCAGCGGACGCTCCTGAGCCCAACGCAATTCCCAGTTACGGTCGTCGTAGGTCAGCACGGTGCCGGTGCGCAGGCGTTTTTTCAGCTCGTCGCCCTTCTCGCCGGTGATGTTGGCCGCCGCTTGCTGCAACGCCATCTGCACCTCGGCCAGGGCCGGAATCGGAATGTTCGGCGGCACGACCCGGTCGAGAATCCCGTCGCGGCGCATGTAGGCGTGGGCCAGCACGTAATCGCCGATGGTCTGCGACTGACGCAGGCCGCCGCAGTGACCAATCATCAGCCAGCAATGCGGACGCAGCACCGCCAAATGGTCGGTGATGTTCTTGGCGTTGGACGGGCCCACGCCGATGTTCACCAGGGTCACGCCATGACCGTCGCTGGCAATCAGGTGATAGGCCGGCATTTGATAACGATGCCAAACCACCCCGGCCGCAATCGCCGAGGCTTCGCCGTGGTCCATGCTCTTTTCGATGATCACGTTGCCTGGCAGAACCATGCGCACGAAACGCGGATCGCTGCGCAACTGCTCCAGGCCATGGACGATGAACTGGTCGACGTAGCGGTGGTAGTTGGTCAGCAGAATCCAAGGCTGCACATGGCGCCAGTCGCTGCCGGTGTAATGCACCAGCCGGCGCAGGGAGAAATCCACCCGCGCAGCATCGAACAAGGCCAGCGGCAGCGGATCGGTGTTTTCCCAATCGTACAGACCGTCAGCGATGCCATCGGTGGCGGCGGACAGGTCGGTACTCGGGAACACCCGCGCCAGCACGGCAGCGGTCACGCCGGAGCCGGCCAGTTCATCGCCCTGCTCGACCACGTAGGGATAAGGAATGTTCTGCTGGCTGACACCGACCTCTACGGTCACGGTGAAGTCGTGCATCAACGGCACGAGCTGTTCCAGCAAGTATTTACGGAAAGCCGCCGGATGGGTGACGGTGACGCTGTAGGTCCCTGGCAACTGCACTTTGGCGTAGGCGCGGGTGGTTTGTGGGACTTCGCCCTGGCAATGGTAGGTCAGACGCAATTCAGGATAACGAAACATCGCACGCTGTTCGGCGTCCGGTTCAACTCGATCCTTGAGGTAACGCTTGAGCGCCTGGCTCAGCGCGGTGGTGGCACGATTGTGCAAGAGCGCAAGCCGGTCCACGGCTTGCTCGGCGGTTTGAACGATAATAAAAGCTTCGGTCACGATCAGCATCCTGTGTTCTGACTTGCAGGCCTTCATCTTGCCTGCATCGTCGCTTCACGGGAACAGTGGCGTGTTGATACACAGACACCAGGTTCACCACGGCCCCAATGTGGGAGCGGGCTTGCTCGCGAACGCGGTGTGTCAGTCGACATCTCTATCGACTGACACGGCCTCTTCGCGAGCAAGCCCGCTTGTGTCTAGATCTAGGAATAAGCTCTGGGGTGAGAGGGGTGGATGGCAAGCTGTGAGTCCGCGGTGCTTGAAGCAC
>NZ_VIUK01000026.1:0-89977 GCF_007828295.1 Pseudomonas sp. SJZ080 | reverse complement strand
TGGTGCGGCGATATCACCTACATTTGGGCGCAAGGAAAATGGCATTACCTGGCTGTCGTCCTGGATCTTTGTACGCGTCGGATCGTGGGCTGGGCTGTCGGAAAAGCCAGACGCTGAGCTGGTGATCAAAGCGCTGGATATGGCTTACGAGCAGCGTGGCAGGCCTTCGGATCTGCTATTCCACTCGGACCAGGGATCGCAATATGCAAGCCGACTCTTTCGCCAGCGGTTGTGGCGATACCGCATGCGCCAGAGCATGAGTCGACGAGGAAACTGCTGGGATAACGCACCGATGGAGCGCGTATTTCGCAGCTTGAAAACAGAATGGATACCGACCGTGGGCTATCGAACTGCGCAGGAAGCACAGCGCGATATCAGCCATTTTTTGATGCATCGCTACAACTGGATTCGGCCTCATCAATTCAACGATGGGTTGGCTCCAGCGCGGGCCGAGGAAAAACTTAACGTCGTGTCCGGGATTAGTTGACCACTACAATGCTACTGATCCTAGAGCGGATGAATGAGGCGGATGAAGAAGGTTTCTGCAAGTGGTTCGGGCCACGTGCGGATAGTTGATATGCCTTGGGATATGCGAGGAGTCTGCCAAGCCAAAAGCTCCTGTATCAGGCTTGGAGGATCATGGGGGGCGACGGAAGGTCTCCGTTTCAAAAGTCACAATGTGAGTCAAGACGGATTTGAGGAATCACAACTTTACAGCCAACGACTCCAGGGGGGTGAGCCGCTCACGCACCTACACACCTACACAACATTTACACTTCGTTGTCCATTAACGGGTCGATTCCCTTCACCCGCTCCAATCGAATTTTGGTCTCACGTTGAGTTTTGACGGGAGATGCAGGTACAGAAAAAACCGGCCTTGATGGCCGGTTTTTTTGTGTCTGGGATGCCAAATGTGACGCTTTCCTCTTTTTCGCAATTCCGGATCCCTGCCCGGCGCCTGCCGCTCGTCAGCTTTCCAGCACACTCCCTCGACCCTGCCTTCCAATAAGTACATTCCCTTGCACAGAAGGCTTAAGCATGAATACCAAAATCGCTGCTCTGACGCTTGCGGGCCTACTGTCTTCCTGCCCGCTCTACGCGCTTGCCGCCGAAAAAACGACGACAGGAACTGCTGTTCCTCCTGCAGCACTTCCTGGTCTTAACCAAGGGCAAGGAGCTGAATCAAACAGGGACAAGGCCAGCAAAAAGGGTGAGGAGTCTTCGGGTGCAAATTCCGGAGCCGATTCGAAAACGCTGGAAAAAGACTCAGATTCTTCGCACAAGGCGGAGGAGTACCAGAAAAAACAACGTGAAAGCCACCCGGGAGGCGTGAAGCAACCGGCCTCTTGAGCATCCTTACACAAAAGTAAATCAGAACGCAGGGATCGTTTCCTGTGGCTCGACGAGGTGCTTCACATAACCGGTCTTGATGGCCGGTTTTTTGTGCCTGGAATTTGTGTTTCAGCCCGGAAATTAACGTTTTTCCATGAAGTCGGTATTTTGTTAACGTTTTCATCGTCCGGTTAATGGATTTGCCGACACCGATGCCTGAATGATCAAATCAACGCAGAGACCGTGTAATGAACATCAAACCAATTCCCAGCAAAGAAGACCTGGCAGCATTTGCGCGCGTGGAGCAGCTTTGGGGTTCGGACGTTGATTCGCCTGATGGCGATGGCGATGAGCTGGAAATTCTGGCGTTGCTTATCGAAAAATACGAAAACGAGCATTACCCAATGCCATTGTCTGATCCAATTGAGGCCATCAAATTTCACATGGATCAGCAAGGCCTCGTTGAAAGTTGAGACCGGTGATCCTTCATTAGCAGGAACGGCTGCGACAACGTCTTAGCAGGGGCGGGACAATCCTTAAATAGATACGTCCCCTCTCGCGAAAAAGCCCAGCATATTGCTGGGCCTTGAATGACGGTTGCAGCGAGAGTTCAGGCTGACGGGGCTGAGTCCTGTCTAGCTTTGATAGCCTTTGCTTTCTGCACAACGTCACGTTGTGAAGCGTTAGCTTTGCTAATTACGCCCATCAAAATCTCTCGCCGGGTTTCGGCAGGCGTGTTGGAGAAAAACTCAGTCAAAGCACTGGTTTTCTCAACCTTAGCTGTACTCATTGATTTCATACCTCTGTTAACAGCTCGACGAGCTGAACCTGATCATAGGTCTGGGGGATCAGAGCGTCAATCGTATCGCTACTGGCATCAAGCTCTACCCATTGCCTGCCGCCGTCAAAGTCCTTGATAAGCAAATCGACATGGATTTGGTCACCATATAAGCGCTTGAGCTCAATGACGTTCCTCCGCGCAGCGATAAACTGTCGAGCGAACTCATGCAACGGTATATTCCTCCCCTCCGTAAGCTCCCTAGCCTGAACGAATTGCCAGGCAAGTTCTGGTCCTTGGTAAACGTACATAATCTGGGCATTTCTACGGTTTCCCAAGACTCGATCGATATTCCGCCTTGCGACATCAAAGTTGGCCATTGTCCCGTCCAGAATGAACGAGAGTCGTTTTTCAAAAGCCCGATCCAGAACCTTTTCTAGAATTTTGGTGACCGCACGCTGAAACAGATACGAGTTTCCTCCGGTATAGCCGGGGATCAGGTTTCGGAAATCGTCGGGATCAATACGAAGCACACGCTTCCCGTGAGGGTTCAAGTTCCTCTCGTCCAAGTCCTCTGCCATAGCTTTGGATACTTCTGTCTTTCCAGCTCCAGGCGATCCCGCCATGAACACCGTAAATGGTGTCTCCTCGCTGAAGTACAAAGTAGTGTCCGCGACATGTCGGGCCAACGACGCCCGGTTCGCTCTGGCGAACTCAAAGGCAGCCCGTTCGATGGCCATATTTTCTGGCGTCATACTTGACTCAGCCCATGTTTTATTCGGCTCAAGATTACAACATACGCATTGGTTTGCAGGGGTGAGAAACGAGGCCGATTTTCGAAAAGGCAAGGTCCTACACGACTCTGGGAATTGTCCGTAGACTTGTCCATTGCTGTGCCTTTGTCATGAGTCCTATAGTCCGAACGCGCCCAAATGGCGTATTGGGTTTGGCGACTCGATGGTACAGGCATAGAAACCTCCGGGCCCGCTCGGAGCGTTTCTAAGCGTTTGGCTACCTTTTTTTGGTGGCTGTGCGTGGGAGACCTTCGGGTCTGCCGGTTTGTGCCTTGTCCGGTTCGCCAACCCGCGTACAGCTGCCACCCATTGTTTGGCGACAACGAGTGGCAGGTGACTTCACTTCACTTCAAGGTAACCACTCATGAATGACTACATGGCTTTAACCAGCAACGCCGACGACCTCCCCACGTTCTACGTCAACACCACCCAACCGCTGCATTCCCTTCTCAGCTCCGCCCGTTACAGAATCGGAGCGGTGACGCAGGTCCTGGAAAACCTCGCGATGCGCGGCGAAATCAATTCGGATTCGGTGATTCTCAGCGACTTCGCAATGCTCTGCAGCATCCCCTTGCGCGATGGCTGCGATGTGCTGGATGTCATTGCGCGACGGATGGATGCAGAACCGTCCTGACATCAAAAAGGGCGTCTTTTTGGCGCCCCTTTTGATTCGTAAATCAACTGCTGTGTCGTGAACTTCTTTACCAGTTACTGTGGCGAGGGAGCTTGCTCCCGCTGGGTCGCGAAGCGGCCCCAAAACAAGGACTGCTGCGCAGTCCGACGGGAGCAAGCTCCCTCACCACAGGTTTTTTCGGCGCCCCACGTATATTTTTCGTATAGATCCCCGCAACCCAGTAAAGAAGCAGTAGCGCAGCATCAACCCCAACCAAAAACCCCCTACCCTGCCCTCTCACCTTTCACGCAGAGATCAGCATGGACAATTCAGAGTTGGGGATCATGATCATTTCAATGATTGGGTTGTTCGGCTTTGCGTCGTTTCTTTTCGACTACTTGAGTGCCAAACGAAGGGACAGATAACGTTCAGCGTTATCCGTCCCTTTTCGGCATCAACGGGTCGCGACAATGAACAATCGCGGGAACGGCAGCAGCACCGAACCATCGCTCAGCGTCGGATACGCCTGCTCGATCGCGGCGTGATATTGCTTGAGGTACTGCGTCTTTTCCGCGTCATCCAGCGGTTCGAGAAACGGCCGTAAACCGCTGCCCTTGAACCACTCGACCACGCCCGACGCACCGCCCGCCAGCGGATGATGGTAGGTGGTGCGCCACACATCCACGCGCGTGCAGTGTGGTCGCAGCATCGAATAGTAATCGCTGGCACTGGCCATTTCCGTGCGTTGCCCGGCGGCGTCCGCCAGCTTGCTGGCCCACGGGCCATCGGCAGCGACTTCGCGCATCAGGCGATGGGACGGTTCGTTAAGGTTGTCGGGCATCTGAATGGCCAGGCTGCCGCCCTGGGTCAGTCGGGCGGCGAGTGAAGGCAGCAACGTCGCGTGATCGGGCAACCACTGCAACACCGCGTTGGCGAAGATCACGTCGAACGGGCCGTTGTCGTTCCAGGTGCCAATATCAACGGTGTCGAACTGCACTTGCGGCAACCGCTTGCGGGCGGTTTCGATCATGTCGGTTGAACTGTCGACACCGCGCACCGCGGCGTTGGTGAAGCGCTCCACGAGCAATTCGGTCGAGTTGCCGGGGCCGCAGCCGATGTCGATGGCCGAACGTGCGTCCACAGGCGGAATCGCCGCGAGCAGGTCGCGTGCCGGGCGGGTGCGTTCATCTTCAAAAGCGACGTATTGCTGGGCGGACCAACTCATTGCGTTCTCCTGTCGAATCGTTGTCCGGGCCTGGGCCGACAACCGGTTCGCTACGATACATCGACCCGTGCGCCAGCCCTATCCGACTTATGGATGTTCAAAGGATATGAGGGCTGTTTCTTATCGCCAAATCATCGAAAGTCATCATCAGATCGACCGTTCGTCGAGCTACCAGCAAAGCAATTTTGACAGCCTGAGTTTCACTTCTATAGTCCAATCGCGGCCCGTCGGAAGGAACCCGAACCCGTCAGTTTGTACTCAAGGAGCAAGGCCAGCTCATGCCCGTGACAGGTGGGTTCCGTCCGTAGTGTTTGCGCAACGACCGCAAGGCAAGCAAGCGTTGTTGAGCCTGGAAAGATGCCAGGCATTCACTATGAACAAGGAGCTTTACTATGTCTCGAGTCACGGATGTGCTGGTTTCCATCGACACCGAAACCATCTTGAAAAACTACCCGAACATCAGCAAAAACCCGGCTTCGCCAACACTGATCGACGTCAACCATGTGTACATGGTGACCAATCAGAACAACGTGGTGAGCGGCCAGGCCGGGGGCGAACTCAACTTGAAAGCACAGGTAGGCGACCTGATTCGCTGGCGTGAAACCAGCCTGTCGCAGAGCTTCGAGACCGCCGTGATTTTCTACAAGTTCATCGGCAATGTCGGTAACGACTTGATCTCCACGCCCACGCCGCGCAAGGCTACCGCTTGCGTTGCGGTCCCCAACACCAGCAATCCATCGGTACCAAGCTGCCAGAAAGTCGATAACCATTACTGGTCTTCGGAAACCCTGTCCTGCGGCAGCGTGACGTATCACTTCCACTTCCTGATCGTGGATCGCGATTGCAAGATCGTCGGCTGCTGCTCGTGGGACCCGTTCATTACCATCCGTAACTGACGAGCGTCCGGCCCCTTGGTAACGAGGGGCTTTTGCCGACTACGTTGCCGCTTCTACAGGAACAGGATGCCTGCATGAACCGAAGCGGCTGCCGTCACGTGCCACCATCATGAAAGGAATCCATGATGACTTCCGAACCGATCAAATCGCCCTCATCCAGCGTCGCGACTGCCAACAATGTGTTGCTGATCGTTGATGCAGAATCACTGCTTTTACGTTATCCGGAGCCTAGTTTGGAGGCGGACAAACCGACGTCCATTTCTGATGGATTCGTCTTCGCCATCAATGGATCACCAACGCCAAAAAGTACGACAAATGACAGCCAAATGACTTTTATCGCCGGCAACGATGCAACATTCCATATCCGAGGCAGAACCGTCAGCTTGCTCGCCGAGCACAGCGTGGTTTTTTACGACATGTCCGTTGGCGATGCCGGCGTACTTTCTGCGCCTGAACTGGTGGTTCAGGACGGCCTGACAGTGCCGGCACCCGATCCTGAAAACCCGACTGAACCGGGTAGTCACCAGGCCGATGATCATTATTGGAAATGCACACGACTCGCCACCGGGGTTGAAGCGTGCGAGCTGAAATTCATGCTGATTGATAAAAACTGTGAGGCGTTGGGGTATTTCAGTTGGGCGGTTGAAGTGAGGCTTCCGGACTGAAAAAAACTCAAAAAAAAACCGACCTCAACAGTCGGTTTTTTTGCAATTAACTGGCTAGTCGTAATACCCGACCGTCTTCTTCAAATGATCCGAGTACTCGTAGATGTCATCAACAGAGTTGATTGCATGCCGGGTTTCATTCTTCTCTTCGTCAAATATGCCGATGTACTTCTGTGAGCGATTGAAGTGCAGACGACAGATCGGTTTTCGGTTGTTGTCGTCCAGCAGGATGCCGAAGTAACTCTGGGTATCGCGCTGAACAATTCGCTTGGCATCCACGACTGAACGAACCACGGCACGGACTATGTGATAACCCTCCAGTTCTTCCAACGTCGTCAGAACCTTGTCCTCTGACTCATCTCGTACATCTGCCTGTTCAGCTCCGCCTGAGGAAACCGGCAACGAGGCCAGCGCTGGCTGGATGGCTCCGCTCATCGCCGACTTGAGCCGGTCATTGATCTGATCATTGAGAAACTGCACGACTGCTTTTCTCGTCAACTCATGAAACTGCTCACGTACTTTCTGCGTTATGACACCGTCATACACCCGGGAAGCGAATACCTTCACAAAATCGTCATCGGGTTTGCTGACTTGCGAAGCAATGATCTTTTTGATTTGGCTGACGTATTTCAACTCACCCGCGGCGCTGATGATCGAATCCACATCGAACGCAGACTTAGTGAGCTTTACCAGCTCTGGGACGGAATACTCGTCGATATCCAGGAGATCGAGCTCAAGAAAAGGTTTCTCATCCATCTTGTTGGGCGCATCCAGATCAGTGAAGAATTTGTAGATCTGACCGTTGGTGAGGATGGAAATACGAGCGCTGGTGACGTGGAAGTAACGGAACAGCTGCGAGGCATGATTGATGTGTAGTGGTTCGCCTATTTTCTTGCACTCGATCAGGATCTGAACCTCACCTGCCTTCATGATTGCATAGTCAATTTTTTCTCCCTTCTTCGTTCCAATGTCGCAGACGAATTCGGGAGTAACCTCGGTCGGATCGAAGACATCGTAGCCAAGCACCGTGCTGATAAAGGGCATGACAAAAGCGTTCTTCGTCGCCTCTTCCGTTTGAATTGCAGCGCTCTGCAAACGGACTTTGGCGGCTAAACTTGCTAACTTTTCGAAAAATTCCATGCGTGACCCCTTCCTGGTTTCGATCCGTGTGTTTGCATGCTGGCAAATTGATTGCCTTTGATACTAGACACAAACCAGCACAAAGAAAGATTCCGCCCAAGAATTGCGAATGACTCTCTCCGCCCTCGGATCTGGAGCCCTTCGCTTTTTAATGGAACTCGAATAGGTAATCAGAATTTTCATCACGCCCGCGCTGTCTGAAACTCAGGCGCATCCCTATAAGGAACACGGCAATGAAATTCGCAAAAATCTCGCAGAAACTTGCGTTGTGGGCCGGCAGTCCCAAGACGTTCATGGGGGCGTTGATTCTTATCGGCCTGTGGGGTTTGAGCGGGCCGATTTTTGATTACAACGACACCTGGCAACTGATCATCAACACCTCGACCACAATCATCACGTTCCTGATGGTGTTCCTGATCCAGAACACGCAGAACCGCGACACCGACATTCTGCATTTGAAGATCGATGAGTTGCTGCGGGTGAACAAGGAGGCGCAGAACGCGATGCTCGGGCTCGAGGCGCTGGATCTGAAACAGCTGGAGGCGCTGCGTAAACACTATCGCGCCATGGGCGAAAATGAGGTGCATGGTCTGGCGGGGCTGGCGACCAAGGGCAAGCACAAACAGGATTTGAACGACTGCTGAATGCGCTAGCGGCGTGTCTGACACACCGCGGTGTTTGGATCGCCAGCAAGCCGGCTCCTACAGAATGCTCAAAATGTGCGTCAGCGACTGGCCTGCAGCGCCTTGGCCATTTGCAGATGGTTCTGCAGTTTGGGCAGGGTTTCTTCGGCGAAGGCCTTGATCTCAGGCACATCGGTGGTCTGCGCGGTCCGCTGCAGTTGCTCGATGGCTTCCTGCGTGGTCTTCACCTGGCTGGCGGCGTAGGCCTGATCGAAGGTCGCGCCGTCCTGCACTGGCGGCATCAAGGTTTTGGCCTTGTCGACCACTTCTTCCCGTGGCGCCACCGGCAGATCGAGTTGCTTGGCGATTTTCGCCAGGTGCTGGTTGGCGGTGGTGCGGTCGTTGATGACGATGATGGTGTAGTCCTTGACCTCTTTGGATTCGGATTTCTGGTGCGCCAGGCGGCTGGCTTCGATGTCCGCCATGCCTTTGGCCGACGCATCGTTGATGAATTCGGCGGGGGACTGGGCAAAGGCACTGCTGGCACACAGGCCCAGTAGCGTGGCAAAACTTGCGCTGCGTATTCGGGTGGCCATCCGGTTCATGGTCGCGCCCTCCTCTATAAATTCAAACGGGAGCTTTCGCTCCCGCCTCTCAATCAAAACTACTGTCACCACTACTTGGATTTCTGGCCACTTTTGCGGCCCATATCGGGTTTCGCAGGCTCTTTATCAACAGTCGTGGTGGTAGTTTTCCCACCTTTGCGACCGGCTTCAGACGCCTTCGTTCGATCGTTGGCGAGATTTCCCGAGTTCGAGTTTCTTGAGTTAGGCATGATTCTCTACCTCTTGGTATTGATCGCGGCGAGCAGGAGCCCGCATAGAATCTGAATTTCGATCACTGCAAAGGTTTAGAAAAACTGGGATCGATGCGACGAACGGCGACTGGTTTTCAAGCCCTGTGCTGCAGGTGATTCTGACGTTTGGCGCTGTACATGGCCTCGTCGGCATGGCGGAACAATTGCTTTTCCTCTGTGCCGTGCTCGGGGTAATGCGCAACGCCGATGCTCGGCTGGATGTTCAGGTTGTGGCCATCCAGCCGCAGTGGCTGCGCCAGGATGTGTCGGATTTTGCCGGCGACACCGTCAGCGTCTTCCGCAGCCTGGATGCTGTGCAACAACACCACAAACTCATCACCACCGATACGCGCCACGGTGTCGGTTTCCCGCACGCAGCCTTTCAGGCGATTGGCGACCGCTTGCAGCAGCATGTCGCCGACCGCATGGCCGTGGGTGTCGTTGACTTCCTTGAAGCGGTCGAGATCGACGTACAGCAGCGCCATGCGCCCGCATTCCGACTTGGCCAGTGTCAGGGAGGCTTTCAGCCGGTCACGGAGCAACTCGCGATTGGGCAGTTGGGTCAGTTGATCGTACTGGGCCATGCGCTGCAGCCGGGCATGCAATTGCTTGCGCTCGATGGCGGTCGCGACCTGGGCGCACACGAACTGCAACAGTTCCTTGTCTTGCTCGGTATAGCGCTCGCTGCCCGCCACGCTTTTAACGATCAGCGCGCCGATGGTGCCGTTCTGCGAGTTCAACGGCACGCCCAGCCAGCAGGGCGAATGCTGGCCGGCAACCAGCAACTCGAAGCCTTCCGGAGCGTTGTCCTGATCCGGGGTCAGCAGGATCGGCTGGCCGCTGCGGATCACCTCGGCACACAGCCGTCCGGTGACGGTACCGGGCTGCTCGGGTTGCTGTTCGTTGTCATCGACGTGGTAAGGGAAATTGAGCTGCGCGCAGTGCTCGTCATACAGCGCGACGGAGAAGTTCAGCGCCGGCAGCCATTCACCGATGATCAGGTGGATGCGTTTGAACAACGCCAGCAAGTCTTCCGCCGCGTGAGCCGCTTCAGAGATTGCATACAGCGCCGCCTGCCGGGACTCGGCCTGCTTGCGCTCGGTGATGTCGCGGGCCACGGCGATGCGCAATTGATCGACTTCCGACCAGCGCGCGGACCACAGGATGTGCACCACGCCGCCATCCTTGCGCAGGTAGCGGTTTTCGAAGTTGAGTTTGGGGTCGCCGCCCATGATCTCCCGCGCAGCGTCGAGGGTGCGCTGGCGATCGGCGGGATGCACCAGATCGATCATCGGCTGGCCGACCAGCTCATCGGGCGTGTATCCGAAAATGCGCTCGCAGGCCGCGCTGACAAAAACAAAGCGACCTTGTTTATCAACCGCGCAAACGGCGTCCAGCAGTAGATCGATGTAACTCGCCAACGGCGCGGAATTTCTGGTTGCCATGGTGCAGAGAGCATGTCCGAACAATGCAGCAATAAAAAACCGTCCCTGACCGGTGATGATGCCGCTGACGCGTCCCTGCGATCAGTTTCAAGCCTTGTTCGGCATCAGCCCCGGCAAAGCATGCGCCAGGGCGTTGATGGCGAAACCGATAAACATCACCCCGCACAGCCGGGTGATCGCCAATTCATGCCGTTGATACAGGCTGCGCACCTGCCGTGCACCGACGATGCCAATGAGGATAGCGTAGGCGATCAGACCGCCGACGAAGCTCAGAACGATCAGCCAGGGCAGCATCGACCAATGCAACAACTCCGCACGACTGGACAGCAGCGCCGTAAAGGTCGCCACCGCCACCGGATACGCCTTGGGATTGGTCAGACCGAACAGAATGCCGTGCCAGAACGGTTGTCGCGCCGGGCCCTGCGGCGCTTCGGCACTGCTGCGTCTGACCCGCACCGCGCGCAAACCGAGCCAGAACAGATACAGCCCGCTGAGCACGCCCAACACGTCAAACGCCGTACTGCCGATCTCCCGCGCCCCGACGATCGCGATCAGCGCGGTGCTGCACCAGACCACGTCCCCGAGCAAATGCCCGCACAAAAAACCTGCCCCTGCCCGCCGCCCACGCGCGGCACCAATGCCGAACACTGCCAATACGCCCGGCCCCGGAGTGATCCCGTAAATGAAGCCCGAGGCGAGAACGGCCATTAGCAGCGATGGGGTCATCGGGGAAATCCTTTGAACTATTTGGTGAATGGGCGCAAGTCTATATCAGGTCCCCGGAAATCGACTGACTGATCGTCGAAGAACTTCATTCCCGCATAGGGACGCTGCCGACAGGCCGCCAGCCGCGACGCCAGATCGCCGACGTGGGCTTCGAGTTTGTGGCCGTCCGGGTCGAGGAAGTAGAACGACGCGCCTTCGCTGCGGTTGTCGCGCCATTCCCGGACGTTGGCGGCTCGAAGGCGTTCGACGAATGGCAGGAAGTCGGGTGTGCTGATGCTGAAGGCGTAATGGGTGTAATCGGCGGCAGGCCCGGCGTTGCGCAGGGGATCGAGGGAAAGGCACAGCCACAGGCCGGGCAGCGAAAGATAGGCGCCGGTGTCCCAGGTAGCGTCGAGCTGAAGTTGCAGGAGGTCATGATAGAACTCAACGCTGCGGGTCAGGTCGGTGACGGCGAGGGTCAGGTGGTTGAGGCCGGTTAGCATGATATTTATAGACCTTTGAAACCGTGTGGCAGGACGTAGCTTTTACCGTCGTATCGAAGCGTCGTCAGCACCGATTTTTCGGTAATGGTCTTTGATTCACAAGCCTCCCCCTCGCCCTTCCCGATTTCGCGGCTGGACACTGTTTTGACGATCAGGTCCGCGTAGCCATGTGAACGGGTGTTGCCGATTTCGAGGGTGCGGGTGTGTCGATAAAGCTCTCCGGCGCAATTGCCATCCCATTCACCGCCGTACTCATAGGTGATGAGCTTGTCGAGGACCGGACGCAACTGGCCGCCCTCTTTCACATAGAGAGAGAGCAACTTTTCACTCACGGGATTGACCCGTGACGAACCCTTGAACGTGACGCGTACACCAAACGCTCTCAGGTCCGGCGTGAGCTTGTAACGTGCGGTGTCGAGTTGCAGGTCTTCAAAGGCAATGGCATCCGACTCGAAAGCCGCTGCCTTGTGATACGTCGCCAGCGGTTTCGAATCACCCGCCGAGACAATGGCAAGATTGAGATCGTATTTACCCTGAGGCCCATAATCGCTCGCCGAGTACCCCGATTCGAACTGCGACAATGCCGTAATCGTCAGCCCCGGATAGGCCGGCCACTCCTTGCACACCGAATAGCCGAAATCGCCGGCCAGAAACGGTTTCTCGCAAGCAGCGAAGGCCTGTCCCGCCATCATCAAACTGCACAGTGCCGCATATCCCATTCGTACAGACTTCAATGTCATTCCTTGCTCCTTGTGTGTTTCAAAAAAACAGACGATTTCAGGCCCGCACGACAACTGATAGTACGGTAGCGACTGCCAGCCAGTCTTCGCTAGCAAGCCCGCTCCCACATTGGATCGGCGCGGACACATAAGTCTTGTCTGGCGCTGTCCCTGTGGGAGCGGACTTGCTCGCGAAAACGGTTTTTCTGATGTCGCAGGTTTCCAGAACTTGTCGAGCGTGCGCGGTTTCTGCGGCAACCCTCACAACAACAGCGCAATCGCGACCAGCGCGCAGACCGCGATGACATACAGCGCCGTGAGCTCGATGTTTTCGGTTTGGCCGTGTCGGGAGGATATCGCCATTCAGGTCTGGCAACACAAACCCTTGGACGATTCGTCCTCGACCGGTTGCCTCGGTATAGTCTTGCCGCAATCAAAACACCTGACTGAAAAACACCCCAAGGCTTTCCATGAAGAGCAGCACCACCCTCCTCGTCACCTGCAGCACCGTTTTTCTCGCGCAGCTGGGCATGAGCATTTACCTGCCGGCGCTGCCGGAAATGTCTCGGCATCTGTCCGCCGACGCTTCGCAGGTTTCCTGGGGGTTGGCGGTGTACCTGATCGGCATGGCGCTGCCGATGTTGTTCTGGGGCAGCCTGGGTCAGCGCATCGGTCGAAAACCAGTGCTGCTTGCGGCGCTTGGTATTTATGGGCTGGGCAACCTTGCGCTGCCCTTGGGCCAGACGCTGGAATCCTTTCTGTTTTTCAGACTGGTTCAGGGCATTGGCGCCAGCGGGATTTCGGTCATGGCACGGGTGTTGATCCGCGACAGTTTTCGGGGGGACTTGCTGGCCAAGGCACTGTCCTGGATTTCAATTTCTTTCGTGGTGGCGCTGGGGATTGGCCAGTATCTAGGGTCGATTATCCAGGTCACTTTGGGCTGGCCGGCGATTTTCTACGTGCTGGGCAGTGTCAGTCTGTTACTGGCGATGGTCGTAGCCCGGGTCACGTTCCCGGTGAGGGAGGAAGACCATGTTCAGTCGGCGGCGTGGCCCAGCTACTGGCGCATTCTGCGTGATCGAGCCTTCCTGCTTCCGGCACTCACTGGCGGGCTGGGTTATGGGGTGATCATCGCGTTCAACACCGCGGCGCCGTTGATTCTGCAAGGGCCGTTCAACTGGTCGGCTGTGGAGTACGGATTATTGGGTTGGCCAATCAGCGCGGCCTATTTCCTGGGGGCATTGGGGGTCAATGGTCTGGTGCTGCGCACCGGTCAGCGTCGGTTGATGACGGCGGGTGTGGGGCTGGTGCTGGCCGGCAGCGCGGTGATGTTGCTGGGCAGCATCGCCGGCACTTCGATTGCCCTGTTGTTCTGGTTGCCCTACTGCGTTGCGGTGTTCGGCCAGTCGTTGAATTACCCGATCAGCCTGTCGCTGGCCAACGACGGTTCGCCGGTCGGCGGTGCTTATGCGATGGCGCTGAGCGGGTTCATTCATCAACTGATGGCGGCTGTCATTGGTGGTATCGCCAGTCTGATCGCCAGCCAACAGGCATGGCCGCTATCACTGTTATGCACATTACTGGCCTTGGGCGCGATGCTCTGCGTGAGGTTCGCGCCTGGCCGTGAAACCGCCTAGAACGCGCTGCGGAAAATCTCCTCGATCTGCCGTTGATCCGCTGCCCGAGGATTGGTCACGCCGCACGCGTCTTTCAGGGCGTTGGTGGCGAGGGTCGGGATGTCGTTGAGCCGGACACCGAGTTCACGCAGTCCGGCGGGAATCTCAACGTCTCTGGCCAGGCTACGAATCGCCGCGATGGCCGCCTGGGCACCCTCTTCCGGGCTGAAACCGCGGATGTCGGCACCCATCGCATGGGCTACATCCGTCAGTCGAGCGGCGCAGACCACCGCGTTGAAGCTTTGCACATGCGGCAGCAGCACGGCGTTGCACACGCCATGGGGCAGGTCATAGAAACCGCCCAACTGGTGAGCCATGGCGTGGACATAGCCCAGGGACGCATTGTTGAACGCCATGCCCGCGAGGAATTGCGCGTACGCCATGTTCTCCCGGGCCGCCATGTCGCTGCCGTCGTGCACGGCCAGGCGCAGGTTCTGACTGATCAAGGTCATGGCCTTGAGCGCGCAGGCATCGGTGATCGGGTTGGCGGCGGTGGACACGTAGGCTTCGATGGCGTGGGTCAGCGCGTCCATGCCGGTGGCTGCCGTCAGGCTTTTGGGCATGGCGACCATCAGCGCCGGGTCGTTGACCGACAACAGCGGCGTGACGTTGCGGTCGACGATGGCCATTTTCACGTGGCGCGATTCGTCGGTGATGATGCAGAAACGCGTCATCTCGCTGGCCGTGCCGGCGGTGGTGTTGATGGCGATCAGCGGCAATTGCGGCTTTTCGGATTGATCGACGCCTTCGTAATCGCGGATCTGCCCGCCGTTGGTTGCACACAACGCGATGCCCTTGGCGCAGTCGTGGGGCGAGCCACCACCCAGCGACACGACGAAATCACAGCGGCTTTCCTTGAGCAGGCCCAGGCCCCTCTCGACGTTGGCGATACTCGGATTAGGCTTGGCACCGTCGAAGATCACCGAGTCGATGTCCTGCATCGCCAGTTTCTCGGCAATCATTGACGCCACGCCGGCCTTGGCCAGCCCCATGTCGGTGACGATCAGCGCCTTGCGAAAACGGTACTTGCCAATCGCGTCCATCGCTTCGTCGAGGCAACCGATGCCCATGATGTTTACCGGGGGGATGAAAAATGTGCTGCTCATGGGTGAATCTCCTGGCGGGGGCCGAACCGATAGTGCCGATCCAGCGGACACCCGCAGGATCAACCCATCGATCGCACCGGATGTTGATCTGGCTCAAGTCCGGGTCGTGATAAAGTCGCCGCCCATCCGACCTTTTGCTTTTTGAGACAACGACCGCAATGACCGATTTCCAGGATGTCGATGCCCAGCTTGAAGACTGGAACGCCTTGCGCACCACCGCCTCGATCAGCGGCCTGCTGGTGGGCAACGGCGCCAGCCGTGCGGTGTGGGACGATTTCGGCTACGACTCGCTGTTCGAAAACGCCCGCACTGTCGAAGAAAAGCCGCTGAGCCAGTCAGAGCTGAGTGTGTTCGACGCAATGCAGACACGCAGTTTCGAGCAGGTGCTGGGCGCGCTGAAAACCACCAGCCGCGTGAACAAGGCCCTGGCCGTCAGCTCCGCTGCGCCGCGCAATCGCTACTACGCGATCAAGGAAGCGCTGATCAACACCGTGCACGCGGCGCACATCCCTTGGCGACTGGTGGTGCCCTCGACGCTGGCGACGATCAGTCAGGAACTGGGGCGTTACCGGACGGTGTTCACCACCAACTACGACTTACTCAATTATTGGGCGATCCAGCACCAGCCGGACGCCATTACCGACCTGTTCCACGGCGCCGAACCGGGTTTTGACTTGAGCGCCACGGCGACCGACAAAACCCGCTTGCTGTACCTGCACGGCGGTTTGCACCTGGTGCGCAATCAGGACGGCACGGCGCGCAAACTGATGTCGACCGAGGGCACGTTGCTGGGCAGTTTTGCGATCAACAACACGATCAAGACGCTGGATGACGTGCCGTTGTTTGTGAACGAAGGGCCGAGCGCGGACAAGCTCAAGACTATTCGCAGTTCAGATTACTTGTCGTTTTGCTATGACCAGTTATTGGGGCATGGCGAGGGGTTGTGTGTCTTTGGCCACGCGCTGGGCGAACAGGACAGCCACATCGTTCATGCATTGCGTCAGGCAAAACCGAAGGTGGTGGCGGTGTCGATTTATCCGCGCAGCAAGGCGTTTATCCAGCATCAGAAGCGGCATTACGCGAAGGTGTTTGAAGGGACCGGATCAGAATTGCGGTTTTTTGATTCGAAGACACATGCGTTGGGGAGTCCGAAGCTGACCGTTCCCGTCGAGGACTAAAGCAAACGCATGACCTGTGGCGAGGGGGCTTGCCCCCTCGCCACAAAATCCCAGCGATCTCATTCCTCGCTGCTATGCACCACGACCAGCAACTGCGCCTTGACCTCGCCCACCGACCGGATCCGATGCGGTTTCTGTGCATTGAAGTGCAGCGCATCACCGCGATCGAGCAGCACGCGCTCGTTCATGAAATCCACTTCCACCTGTCCTTCATGGACGAACAGAAACTCCTCCCCCAGGTGTTCCTTGAAGGTTTTGTCCGCGAATTCAAACGGCGGGTAGATGATGAACGGCAACAAACTGCGCTCACTGACCTGATGCGCCAGCACCGCATAGCCGGAGCTTTCATCGTTGGCCGCCAGGGATTGACGCTCGTGGCTGCGCACCAGGCTGAAGCTGTCGAGGCTGACGTTGTCTTCGGAGAACAACTCCTCGACCTTCACGTTCAGCGCCCTGGCCAGTTTCAGCGCAGCGGCAATCGACGGCGTGTTCAACCCGCGCTCGACTTTCGACAGATAGCTCTTGGTCATGCCGGATTTTTCGGCCAGGGCCTCAAGCGTCACGCCAAGTTTTTTTCTCAGTAATTTCAAACGGATAGACATGTAGAACGATTAATCCATCAAGGAGGCGACGATTTGTCCTTGCCAATGACACAAAGTGTCATATAGCCTCTTTAGTGTCATTTGCATGAAGCCACCCAAGGACACCGATATGGCCAAGACCTTAGCACTACCCAAAGAGCAACTGGTCAAGCAAGCGTTGACCCAGATGCAAAGTACCCTGGCGGATAATACGTGGACCGACCGGCAAAAGCTGGCACTGACCTGCCGGATTCTGTTCGAGAATGGTCACGACTCCGGTCTGGCCGGGCAAATCACCGCCCGCGGCCCGCAGCCTGGCACTTACTACACTCAACAACTGGGCCTGGGTTTCGACGAGATAACCGCGAGCAACCTGCTGCTGGTCAACGAAGACCTGGAAGTGCTTGAAGGCCACGGCATGCCCAACCCGGCCAATCGTTTCCACAGTTGGGTCTACCGCGCCCGCCCGGACGTGAACTGCATCATTCACACGCACCCGACCCACGTCGCGGCGCTGTCGATGCTGGAAGTGCCGCTGCAGATTTCCCACATGGACCTCTGCCCGCTCTACGACGATTGTGCGTTTCTCGAAGGCTGGCCGGGTGTGCCGGTCGGTAACGAAGAAGGCGAACTGATTGCCGGTGCACTCGGCGACAAACGGGCGATCCTGCTTTCACACCACGGCCAGTTGTCGACGGGCGCGACCATCGAGGAAGCCTGTGTCATCGCGCAATTGATCGAGCGAGCCGCCAAGCTGCAATTGCTGGCGATGAGTGCCGGGGCCATCAAGCCGATCATCCCGGAGTTGGGCCGCGAAGCCCATGACTGGATCTCGAAACCCAAGCGCCATGGCGCCGCTTTCAACTACTACGCTCGGCAGAACCTGCGTCAACACGCCGATTGCCTGAACTGAACCCACACACTTTGAAGAGGAGCGTCGCCATGTCGACCCCAACGATTCACGGCATCATCGGCTACACCATCACCCCGTTCACCGCCAATGGCGAAGGCGTTGATCTCGACGCGCTCGGGCGTTCCATCGACCGCCTGATCGACGGCGGCGTCCACTCGATCGCGCCGCTTGGCAGCACCGGCGAAGGCGCTTACCTGAGCGACGCAGAGTGGGATCAGGTCGCCGAATTCAGCATCAGGCACGTGGCCAAACGCGTGCCGACCGTAGTCAGCGTGTCCGACCTGACCACCGCCAAAGCCGTGCGCCGCGCACGCTTCGCCGAAGCCCATGGCGCCGATGTGGTGATGGTGCTGCCGACCTCCTACTGGAAACTCAGCGAAGCGGAAATCCTCGCCCACTACCGCGCCATCGGCGACAGCATTGGCGTACCGATCATGCTCTACAACAACCCGGCCACCAGTGGCACCGACATGTCGGTCGACCTGATCCTGCGCATCGTCAATACCGTGGACAACGTGACCATGGTCAAGGAGAGCACCGGCGACATCCAGCGCATGCACCAACTGCAACGGCTCGGTGAAGGTCAGGTGCCGTTCTATAACGGCTGCAATCCGCTGGCACTGGAAGCCTTCGCGGCGGGTGCAAAGGGCTGGTGCACGGCGGCGCCGAACCTGATCCCGCAGCTCAATCTGGATCTGTATGAAGCGGTGTTGGCCAACGATTTGAGCAAGGCGCGTGACCTGTTCTATCGCCAGTTGCCGCTGCTGGATTTCATTTTGAAGGGCGGCTTGCCAGCGACCATCAAGGCGGGCTTGCGCGCGACCGGGCTGGAAGTGGGCGACCCGCGGTTGCCCGTGTTTCCGTTGGGTGAGGCTGGCGTCGATCAGCTACAAACCTTGCTGAAAGCATTGCGCTGATCCGGAAACCTGCGCGAAACCCTTGTAGGAGCCGGCTTGCTGGCGATGGTGTGTCAGTCGACGCATAGGTTGCTGACACATCATCGCCAGATCAAGCCGGCTCCTACAGGGGGGATGGTGTTGTTTTTTAGAGCACCGGCAACGTCTTGTCCTTGATCACCGTCGTCGGACCGTTGGCCTTCACACTCGCGATGCCTTTGTCCCGCGCGGCATCAGAGGAATAGGTTTCGCTGTTGCCGATAATCTCGTGGTTGCCGGCCTTGAGGTTGAAGTACGGCTGACCGTCCTTGGTGGTCTTTTTCTCGTAGCGTTCATCCAGCGGGCTGTTCTTCTGCACCGAGGCTATGCCGCCTTCGGCAGCGCTGCGGGTGGTGTAGTGCTCGCTGGTCAGAATGGTTTCGGCATTCGCCGCTTTCAGCACGAAGCGAAACTGGCCGTTGCTGGTTTTGCTTAACTCATACCATCCAGACATGCTCTTTCTCCTTGGCGATTGAGAGGTTTCGCGCTTCAGAGTAAAGACCAGCCCTGTATTTTTGTCGCCTGTACGGACACCTTCGCGAGAAAGCCCGCTCCCACATTTGGAATGCGATCAAATGTGAGCGTGGGCTTGCTCGCGAAGATGGCAACACGGCTTGTGCTACTTCGCAGCCGCCCGTACCACCGACAACTCCGGCGCCTGCACCCGCCGCTGACTCAAATACCGCGTACAACTCACCCGCAAAAACGAAGCAAAATTCACCACTTCCCCACGGTAATCCATCACCTCTTCATACAGCTTGGCGATCAACTGGTTGGTGGTCATGCCGTCGACCCCGGCGATTTCGCTGAGGATGTCCCAGAACTGATTCTCCAGGCGCAGAGTGGTGACCACCCCGCAGATGCGCAGCGAGCGGGAGCGCGATTCGTAGAGAATCGGGTCGGCTTTGACGTAGAGCTCGCACATGGAATCGTCCCTCGTTACAGCGTGATTTTGGTGCCCAGCAAGCCGAGGAAACCGGCGAGCCAGCTCGGGTGGGCCGGCCAGGCCGGAGCAGTGGCCAGATTGCCTTGAACGTGACCTTGCGTCACCGGGATATCGATGAACGTGCCGCCCGCCAGGCGCACTTCCGGCGCGCAGGCCGGATAAGCGCTGCACTCGCGGCCTTCAAGAACGCCTGCCGCTGCCAGCAATTGCGCACCGTGACACACGGCGGCGATCGGCTTGCCGGCCTTGTCGAAGGCGCGCACCAGGTCCAGGACTTTTTCGTTCAGGCGCAGGTACTCCGGCGCCCGACCACCGGGGATCAACAGCGCGTCGTAGTCGGCTTCGGCAACCTTGGTGAAATCGAAGTTCAGGGCAAACAGGTGGCCGGGTTTTTCACTGTAGGTCTGGTCGCCTTCGAAGTCATGGATCGCCGTGCGCACGGTCTGGCCAGCGGATTTGTCCGGGCAGACGGCATGCACCGTGTGACCGACCATCAGCAGTGCCTGGAACGGCACCATCACTTCATAGTCTTCGACGTAATCGCCGACCAGCATCAGGATTTTCTTGGCAGCCATGGGGAGGACTCCTCTGGGAAATACGTAAGAGTATTCAAGGTAGTCCTTAATCTGCGTGACAGGTAATACCGGACTACTACACCGATTAACTGTAGGAGCTGCCGAAGGCTCGGGCCGCGTTCGGACGATCTTTTGATCCTGGAATGGAGCACATCGGATTTGTGGCGCGGCGGATGAAAAGATCGCAGCCTTCGGCAACTCCTACGTTGCGAGCATTACTCGCAACTGTACGGATAACTCTGCGCTTAGCTGTAGCACCGCAGCCTGCCTGCTTTATGGCTAGATGAAGACACTTTCCCATCATCCTCGATTCCGGTCCCCCATCATGTCCACCCGCGAAAACACCGGCATGGCCCTCGGCCTGCTCGGCGTCGTCATCTTCAGCCTCACCCTGCCCTTCACACGAATTGTCGTGCAGGAACTCCATCCGCTGCTCAACGGCTTGGGCCGTGCGCTGTTCGCGGCGATTCCGGCGGCGATATTGTTGCTGTGGCGCCGGGAAAAATGGCCGACCTGGAAACAGATCAAAGGCCTGACGCTGGTGATCGCCGGGGTGATCCTCGGCTTCCCGGTTTTATCTGCTTGGGCGATGCAGACCTTGCCCGCGTCCCACGGCGCTTTGGTCAACGGCCTGCAACCGCTTTGCGTGGCGTTGTACGCCGCATGGTTGTCCCACGAACGACCGTCGAAAGCCTTCTGGGCCTGTGCCGCGCTGGGCAGTGCGCTGGTGCTGGGTTACGCGCTGATCAGCGGCGCCGGCAGCATTCAGGCCGGTGATTTGCTGATGCTCGGCGCGATTGCCGTGGGCGGCCTGGGTTATGCCGAGGGCGGTCGCCTGGCCAAGGAGATGGGCGGCTGGCAGGTGATCTGCTGGGCGCTGGTGCTGTCGACGCCGCTGTTGATCGGGCCCGTGGTGTACCTGGCACTGCAACATCAGGGCGAGATTTCGGCCAAGACCTGGTGGGCGTTTGGTTACGTCTCGCTGTTCTCGCAGTTCATTGGATTCTTTGCCTGGTACGCCGGCTTGGCGATGGGCGGCATCGCCCGGGTCAGTCAGATCCAGCTGTTGCAGATCTTCTTCACCATCGCGTTCTCGGCGTTGTTCTTTGGTGAACATATCGAGCCGATCACCTGGCTGTTTGCTGCCGGGGTGATTGTGACGGTGATGCTGGGCCGCAAAACCGCGGTCAAACCGGCCCGCATTGCAACGGCATGACCTTGGTCAATCCCGACCCCATTGCCACTGCATCACTCTGTAGGAGCCGGCTTGCTGGCGATGGCGTCACTGCGGTGCATCTGACCGACCGCGGTGATGCCATCGCCAGCAAGCCGCCTCCTACAGGTAATTGTCGGCTCGGAGCAGGGTTTCGAGGCAGTGCTCGGTAATCTGATAGAAATCCTTCAGCTCCTGAATCTTCACCAACAACTGAGCCGGGTCCACCGGCTCGGCACGTTTGACCGCCAGGATCATCTTGTTCTTGTTGGTGTGGTCCAGTGAGATGAACTCGAACACCTTGGTTTCATAACCGCAGGCTTCAAGGAACAACGCACGCAAACTGTCGGTGACCATTTCCGCTTGCTGCCCCAGATGCAGACCGTATTGCAGCATCGGCTTGAGCAGCGCCGGGCTCTGGATTTGCAGGCGGATCTGCTTGTGGCAGCACGGCGAGCACATGATGATCGAGGCGCCGGAACGAATGCCGGTGTGGATCGCATAGTCCGTGGCAATGTCGCAGGCGTGCAGCGCGATCATCACGTCCAGCTCGCTCGGCGCCACGCTGCGCACGTCACCGCACTTGAACACCAGGCCCGGATGTTCCAGCTTCGCGGCAGCGGCGTTGCACAGGGTGACCATGTCTTCACGCAGCTCGACGCCGGTCACTTCGCCTTCGGCGTTCAAGGTATTGCGCAGGTAATCGTGGATCGCGAACGTCAGGTAGCCCTTGCCCGAACCGAAATCCGCGACCCGCACCGGTTTGTCCAGCGCCAGCGGCGAAGTGGTCAGCGCATGGCTGAAAACTTCGATGAACTTGTTGATCTGCTTCCACTTGCGCGACATCGCCGGGATCAGCTCGTGCTTGCTGTTCGTCACACCAAGGTCGGCGAGGAACGGACGACTCAGGTCGAGGAAGCGATTCTTCTCACGGTTGTGCTCCGCGGACGGTACCTCACGCAATTGCTGAGGTTTGCTCTTGAACAGCGAAGACTTGCCCTTTTTGCTGTATTCGAGCTGGGCTTCATCGGTCAGCGACAACAAATGCGCATTCTTGAACGAGGCCGGCAACAACGCGGCGATGGTCGCCACGCCCTCGGCCAGCGGCAGGTTCTTGGTGATGTCGCGGGTCTTGTAGCGGTAGACGAAGGACAGGCAAGGCTGATCCTTGACAGTCAGTTGCTTGATGATCAGCCGCTGCAGATCCGCTTCGGTGCCAACGTACTTGGCCAGCACCAGCTTGATGAAGGCGTTGGCGTCGAGGCTGGCTTGCATCAGGTCGATGAACTGGGCGTGGTGATCCGGCGCGAGGCTGGCGGGAGTGGCGGTGACGGACATGAAAAAAACGGCCTCGGGCGGAGCGAATCGGGAATGGCGGGTATTTTAGGGGGGATGGCCGTTCGGGACACGCAGTTATTTACCGAACGGTGCAAATCCTCAGGCAAGCCGAGCGCCCTGTGTTTACCGATAGGTGCGAACCCTCAGACAAGCCGAGCTCTCTGCGACGAGGGGACTTGTCCCCGTTGGGTCGCGAAGCGGCCCCCTGCATTCTTTCAGTTACACCGTGCAAACTGGATATGCGACCGCTTCGCAGCCGAACGGGGACAAGTCCCCTCGCCACAAAAGCCCTCTCACCCACAGAAGGTGTATCAACCCAGAAGGTTGAATCAGCCCAGCACCACCAACCGATTCGGCAACTCATTCCTCACGTGCGTTACCGGCACGTGCACCTTGAGCAACTCGCCGCACGCTTCAACACACGTCACAAACCCCTGCAACGTCTGCCCCTGTTTCACCTGCTGGGTGAACGCCGCAACAATCGCGTCCCAGTTCTTGTTGTCCAGCCGCTTGGAAATCCCTTCGTCCACCAGAATTTCCACATAACGCTCGGCCTCGCAGACGAAAATCAGCATGCCGGTGCTGCCCACGGTGTGGTGCAGGTTCTGCTCCAGAAACTGCCGACGCGCCAGGTTCGAGGCGCGCCAGTGACGCACCGAGCGCGGGATCAGGTGCGTGGTGACTTTGGGAATGCGGAACACCAGGCACAACACGATGAAGGTGCCCCATTGCACCAGCAACAAGCTGTGCATGGTCAGCCAGCCAGTCAGGTAGTGCACGACACCCGGCACCACCAGCGCCAGCAAACTGGCCCACAGCAGCGGGATGTACGCATAGTCGTCGGCGCGGGCTGCGAGCACGGTCACCAGTTCGGCGTCGGTGTCGCGTTCGACCCGGGCGATTGCCTCGGCGACTTTGCGTTGTTCGTGTTCAGTCAGTAGTGCCATGTTTAAAAGTGCCCGCTCGCCATTGTTATTATCTGAAGGGTGTTCACCAGCCGCCCGAAGAACCGCCGCCCCCGAAACTGCCCCCGCCGCCGCTGAAGCCACCACCTCCACCGCCGCCGCCAAAACCGCCACTGGAACCACCCGAGCCACCTCGGCCCGCCGGCAGAATCCCGAACATCTGCAACACAAATATCGTCAGGATGAACAGCAACACCAGGAACACAAACACCCCGGGATGCCGCGAAACGAAGTCACTCTCCTGATTGCCGCCGGAGTCGTACACCGTCGACGGTTCATCCAGCGGACTGCCGCCCAACACCACCAGCATCGCCGCGACCCCGTCGCTGATGCCCTTGCTGAAGTTGCCGGTCTTGAATGCCGGAGTGATCACCTGGTTGATGATCACCGAACTCTGCGCATCGGTCAGGCGATCTTCCAGGCCATAACCGACTTCGATCCGCAACCTGCGCTCATCGCGAGCGACGATCAACAGCGCGCCGTTGTTCTTGTCCTTCTGCCCGATGCCCCAGTGGCGACCGAGCTGATAGCCGAAGTCTGCAATGTCGGTGCCCTGCAGGTCCGGCAACGTCACCACCACCAATTGTTCACCGGTGGCTTTTTCATGGGCGTTGAGCTGTTGCGTCAACTGCTCGCGCACCGAGGGTTCGATCATTTGGGCGTTATCCACCACCCGCCCGGTCAGCTCCGGAAATTTCAGCTCGGCCCGGGCTGTCAGGGCAAACACCCAGAGCAACAGCACCAGGCCCACTTTCAACACGCGCATTGGCAACCTCATCCGTGTACCAGCATCAACACGTTTGTTCCTACAGGGTGATCAGAACTTCACTTCAGGCGCTTTTTCGGCGCCGGGGCTGGTAGCTTCGAAGGTTTCACGGATCGGCAGATCGCTGTACATCACGGTGTGCCACAAGCGCCCCGGGAAAGTACGGATTTCGGTGTTGTACTTCTGCACCGCGAGGATGAAATCACGACGCGCCACCGCGATGCGATTCTCGGTGCCTTCCAGCTGCGATTGCAACGCCAGGAAATTCTGGTTGGCCTTGAGGTCCGGATAGCGCTCAGAGACCACCATCAAACGACTCAAGGCACCGGTCAGTTGATCCTGCGCTTGCTGGAACTGTTTGAGCTTCTCGGGATCGTCGAGGGTGTTGGCATCCACCTGGATCGAAGTGGCCTTGGCCCGCGCTTCGATCACCGCGGTCAGGGTTTCTTCTTCGTGTTTGGCATAGCCTTTGACGGTTTCCACCAGATTGGGGATCAGGTCGGCGCGGCGCTGGTACTGGTTCTGCACCTGGCCCCAGGCTGCCTTGGCCTGTTCGTCAAGGGTCGGAATATTGTTGATGCCGCAACCGGCCAGCAACGTGGTCAGCAACATCAAGGCTGCGACGTGCAGGCTTGACCGAGTGTGGTGTCGTACATTCATCTGGTTTGACGCTCCCTTCAATTCCGTTGAAAAACAACCAGCGACCTTCTGGACCGCCTCTTGGGGCATAATCTGCCGCCGCCACTGGATTGCATCGAGCCAATGGGCTAAAAGATGCCCCAGCGCAAAAAACACGCAGAAGTGTGCTGCATTTACCTGAACAACAATAGTCGCTCCCTAAATTTTGGCTGACCGGCGCGTATTCACTGCCGTTTAGGCTTTAGAGAAAACCATTCATGAAGAAGCTGTGTTTGCTGGGCCTGTTCGTCAGCCTGGCCAGTCATACCGTATTGGCCGCCACGACGCCCGCACCTCTGGAGAACAAGGACGCTTTCATCAGCAACCTGATGAAGCAGATGACCCTCGATGAAAAGATCGGCCAGTTGCGCCTGATCAGCATCGGCCCGGAAATGCCCCGGGAGCTGATCCGCAAGGAAATCGCCGCCGGTAACATCGGCGGTACGTTCAACTCGATCACTCGCCCGGAAAACCGTCCGATGCAGGACGCGGCGATGCGCAGCCGGTTGAAGATCCCGATGTTCTTCGCCTATGACGTGATCCACGGCCACCGCACCATTTTCCCGATCCCGATTGCGCTGGCGTCGAGCTGGGACATGGACGCCATTGGCCTGTCCGGGCGCATCGCCGCCAAGGAAGCCGCAGCAGACAGCCTGGACATCACCTTCGCGCCGATGGTCGACATCTCCCGCGACCCGCGTTGGGGCCGCACCTCCGAAGGTTTCGGCGAAGACACCTATCTGGTGTCGCGCATCGCCGGCGTGATGGTCAAGGCTTTCCAGGGGACTGGCGCGAACGCGGCCGACAGCATCATGGCCAGCGTCAAGCACTTTGCCTTGTACGGCGCGGTCGAGGGCGGTCGCGACTACAACGTCGTCGACATGAGCCCGGTCAAGATGTACCAGGACTACCTGCCGCCGTACCGCGCCGCGATTGACGCCGGTGCTGGCGGCGTCATGGTTGCGTTGAACTCGATCAACGGCGTACCGGCCACGGCCAACACCTGGCTGATGAATGACCTGCTGCGCAAGGAATGGGGCTTCAAGGGCCTGGCGGTCAGCGACCACGGGGCGATTTTCGAGCTGATCAAGCACGGCGTTGCCGCTGATGGTCGCGAAGCCGCGAAGCTGGCGATCAAGGCCGGCATCGACATGAGCATGAACGACACCCTGTACGGCAAAGAACTGCCGGGTCTGCTGAAGGCCGGCGAAATCGAGCAAAGCGACATCGACAATGCCGTGCGCGAAGTGCTCGGCGCCAAGTACGACATGGGCCTGTTCAAGGACCCGTACCTGCGCATCGGCAAGGCTGAAGATGATCCGGCCGACACTTACGCCGAGAGCCGCCTGCACCGCGCCGAAGCCCGCGACGTTGCGCGCCGCAGCCTGGTGTTGCTGAAGAACCAGGGCGAAACCCTGCCGCTGAAGAAAACCGCGAAGATCATGCTGGTCGGCCCATTGGCCAAGGCACCGATCGACATGATGGGCAGTTGGGCCGCCGCCGGCAGACCTGCGCAATCGGTGACGCTGTTCGACGGCATGACCAGCGCACTCGGCGCGCAATCGACGCTGATCTACGCCCGTGGCGCCAACATCACCAGCGACAAGAAGGTGCTGGATTACCTGAATTTCCTTAACTTCGACGCCCCGGAAGTGGTGGACGATCCGCGTTCGGCGCAAGTGCTGATCGACGAAGCGGTGAAGGCCGCCAAGGATGCCGATGTGGTGGTGGCCGCGGTGGGCGAGTCCCGTGGCATGTCCCACGAATCGTCGAGCCGCACTGACCTGAACATCCCTTCCAACCAGCGCGACCTGATCAAGGCGCTGAAAGCTACCGGCAAACCGCTGGTGCTGGTGTTGATGAACGGCCGTCCGCTGTCGATTCTCGAAGAGAAAGACCAGGCCGACGCGATTCTGGAAACCTGGTTCAGCGGCACCGAAGGCGGCAACGCCATCGCCGACGTGCTGTTCGGCGACTACAACCCGTCGGGCAAACTGCCGATCACCTTCCCGCGTTCGGTGGGCCAGATTCCGACCTACTACAACCACCTGAGCATTGGCCGGCCGTTCACGCCTGGCAAACCGGGCAACTACACCTCGCAGTACTTCGATGACACCACCGGCCCCCTGTTCCCGTTCGGCTTCGGTCTGAGCTACACCGATTTCAGCCTGACCGACATGGCGTTGTCCTCGACCACGCTGAACAAGACCGGCAAGCTCGACGCCAGCGTCACGGTGAAAAACACCGGCAAGCGTGACGGCGAAACCGTGGTGCAGTTGTACATCCAAGACGTGACCGGCTCGATGATCCGGCCGCTGAAGGAATTGAAGAACTTCCAGAAAATCATGCTCAAGGCCGGCGAACAGAAAGTCGTGCACTTCACCATCACCGAAGATGACCTGAAGTTCTTCAATGCCCAGCTCAAGTACGCGGCGGAGCCAGGCAAGTTCAACGTGCAGATCGGCCTGGATTCCCAGGATGTGACGCAGCAGAGTTTTGAACTGCTGTAACACCGCGCCCCCCCCTGTAGGAGCCGGCTTGCTGGCGAAGGCATCTCCCCGGTCTGTCAGATACACCGCGGTGATGCCATCGCCAGCAAGCCGGCTCCTACAAGGGATGTGTCGATAAAAAAATCACGATCCAACTTCGATTCACTGTGGGAACTGGCTCAAGTACGCAGCGGAGCCAGGCAAGTTCAACGTGCAGATCGGCCTGGATTCCCAGGATGTGACGCAGCAGAGTTTTGAACTGCTGTAACACCGCGCGCCCCCTGTAGGAGCCGGCTTGCTGGCGAAGGCATCCCCTCGGTCTGTCGGATACACCGCGGTGATGCCATCGCCAGCAAGCCGGCTCCTACAAGGGATGTGTCGATGAAAAAATCACGACCCAACTTCGATTCACTGTGGGAGTTGGCTTGCCGGCGATGACTATCCGCGTCGATCCAGCAGATTCACCACCAGCCGATCCACCCATCCCCAAACCCTTTGCTTGACCCGTCGCCACAGCGGCCGGCGTTGCCATGCCTCCAGGCTCACCTCCTGGCTCAACGCAAAGTCCTGCTCGAAACTCGCCACCACCGCCCGCGTCAACCCGGGGTCCAGTGCTTCGAGGTTGGCTTCCAGATTGAAACGCAAATTCCAGTGATCGAAGTTGCACGAACCAATGCTCACCCAGTCATCGACCAGGACCATTTTCAGGTGCAGGAAACACGGTTGGTATTCGAAGATCTTCACCCCGGTCTTGAGCAATCGCGGGTAGTAGCGGTGCCCCGCGTAGCGCACCGACGGGTGATCGGTGCGCGGCCCGGTCAACAACAGTCGCACATCGACGCCTCGGCCAGCAGCCCGTCGCAATGAGCGGCGAACTTTCCAGGTCGGCAGAAAGTACGGCGTGGCCAACCAGATTCGCTTTTGTCCGCTGTTCAGTGCACGAACCAGCGATTGCAGGATGTCGCGGTGCTGACGGGCGTCGGCATACGCCACGCGGCCCATGCCCTCGCCCATCGGTGGCACACGCGGCAATCGCGGCAGGCCGAAATGCGAGGCCGGTTTCCAGGCCCGCCGATGACGGTTGGCGATCCACTGGCGGTCGAACAGCAACTGCCAGTCGATGACCAGGGGGCCGGTGATCTCCACCATCACTTCGTGCCATTCGCTGGTGTCTTGACCCGGCGTCCAGAACTCATCGGTGACACCGGTGCCACCGACCACCGCCATGCTCTGGTCGACTAGCAACAGCTTTCGATGATCGCGATAGAAATTGCCGACCCAGCGTCGCCAGCTCAGGCGATTGTAGAAACGCAGCTCCACGCCCGCCGCCATCAGCCGCTGACGCAAGGTCAGGGTAAACGCGAGGCTGCCGTAATCATCGAACAGGCAGCGCACCCGCACGCCGCGCTCGGCGGCCTGGACCAATGCCTGAACCATGGCTTCGGCGCAGGCGCCCGCCTCCACCAGATACAGTTCCAGTTCGACCTGCTCTTCGGCACGGGCAATCGCGACCAACATGCGCGGGAAAAACTGCGGACCGTCGATCAGCAGCTCGAAGCTGTTGCCTTCACGCCAGGGAAAAATCGCGCCGGCCATGTCAGCGCGCCGTGAAAATCAGTACCGCACCCACCGGCACCGACAGACTGATCGCCGACAAACCGGCGAGCTTGCGCAAACTGTCCAGCCCTGGCGCCAGGTCGAAATCCGCGGCATTGATCACCAGCGGTTCGAGCGTCACCACCTGAAAGCGCCGGTCATCGAGACGGGTCGCCAACAGCTCGGCGTTGTAGTCGTGTTGTTTGCCATGGAGGTTGACGGTCACCGGCAGGCGCAATTCGAGTTGCGCGCCGGACGCGAGGTCGTTGATCGGACGCAAATCAATCTGCGCGGTGATCAGGGCTTCAGGGAAGGTCTGGATCTCGAACAATTCCTTGCGCATGCGTTCGTCACGCAAGGGGATGCCGCTGTTCACCGAATCCAGCTCGACTTCCACCTCGGCCAGGCCTTTGGGACTGACCTTGCCGTGCAGCACCAGAAAGCGCTGCACTTCGGAAATGTTGGCGTTTTTGGTGCTGACGAACGACAGCCGCGAAGACTCGCCGTCCAGGTACCAATTGGCCTGAGCCGATAATGTGGCGCCGGCCAGCAGCACAAAGGCCAGGGTTTTGATAAGGAACCGCTTGAACATAAAGACTCGTGCTGAAAATAAACGTGCACGAACCTTAACCGCCCGCGAGCGCATTGCAAACCTTGAAGATCAAACACTGCCCCTGTAGGAGCACGGCTTGCCGGCGATGGCGCTGCCGAGATCGCCATCGCCTGCAAGCCGGCTCCTACGGATTTTCGGTGTGATCAAGATTGAAGCTTCACGCCAAACCTGCAGGAGCCGGCTTGCGGGCGATGGCAGTATCGGGACCACCGCCCGTTCAGGGAGTCAGGCGGCAACCTTGGCGTTCACCGATCCACATGGCGCTGTTGCTGCGGCCCATGCCGCTGACCATCACCTGTTTGCTGACGGGATCATCGGTAAAGGCGCTGAAAGGCAGCCACTGCTTCACATAACCACGGCAATACCCGGCGTCATTGTTCATCACATACCGGCACGAGCAATATTCCTTGGCGGTGTAGGCGCTGATGATGTCCGGAAACGCCCACAGCGCCACGCGCTCTTGCCAGATCCAGCCGAGCAAGGCGATCAACAGGATCAACCACAGCGTGCTGAACGGTCGGCGGCGGACAAAAGAGCGGCGATTCATGGCTGCACCTTCCCGGTGAAGGCCATGCGCGCGCGTTTGAGCAGTTCGTTGTGTCGATAGCTGCCGTCGCGGTCATCACCGTAGCGCACGATCACCAGATGTTCACTGGGAATCACGTACATCGCCTGGCCCCAATGCCCGAGTGCGGCGAAGGTGTCGGCGGGTGCATCGGGCCAGGGTTGTGCGGCGCTATCCGCCGCGCGGTTGAGCCACCAATGACCGCCCGGTACCGCCTCGTCCTGATTTGCCCGATAGCGGTCGAAAGGTTGGCGGTTGAAGGCGACCCAATCCTTGGGCAGCAATTGACGGTCGCCCCAACGACCGTCGCGGGCCATCAACAGGCCGACTCGCGCCAGATCCCGCGCGGTGAGATAGGCATATGACGAGGCGACGAAGGTGCCCGTGGCGTCGGTTTCCCAAACCGCGTGGCGAATGCCCAAAGGCTCGAACAGCGCTGTCCATGGAAAATCGGGATACCGTGCCGGGCCGACGATGTTTTTCAGCGCGGCGGCCAGCAGATTGCTGTCGCCGCTGGAATACCGAAAGGCCTGACCGGGCTGCGCATATTCGGCGTGATCGCTGGTGAATGCGGCCATGTCGTGATGACCTCGGGTGTAAAGCATCGCCACCACCGAGGAGTTCAACGGGGCGTATTCGTAGTCTTCCTGCCAGTCCAGGCCGGAAGCCCAATGCAGCAGATCGGCCATAGTGATCGCGGGGTGTGTTTGGAGCGGTGGGTAGAATTTCAGCACCGGGTCCTGAAGCTTGAACAGTCCTTCGCCATAGGCCACGCCAAGGACCGCGGCCATGAGGCTTTTGCTGATTGACCAGGTCAGGTGCGGCGTGTCGGCAGTGGTCGGGCCGGCGTAGCGTTCGTAAATCAACTGACCGTCGCGGATCACCAGCAAGGCATCGGTGCGGATACCTTTTCGGGTGCTCTCGTCGCGGGGTGGGAAGGCGTAGGTTTCCAAAGCTTGAATGGCCGGGCCGCTGAGGGTCGGGCCGGTGGACCATTGCTCGGCGGGCCAGTTTTCGGCGTGGGCAGTGAGGCTGAGCAGCAGCATGAACAGCAGGGAAAAGCCTTTGAACATGGTGGGGGCCCGGAGAGTTGAACCTGCTGAGCCTAGTCGAGGTTGATGACAGTTTTGGAAGTTGTGTTTCTATTGAAGCCGCCATCGCGGGCAAGCCCGCTCCCACAGGGGAATTCATTTCAAAAGGTGGGAGCGGGCTTGCCCGCGATGAGGCCAGTCAACTCAGCGAAGATCCGGCAAGTGCCTTGGCCAACCGCTTCGCCCTGGCCCCCGCCGCCAGATCCATCACCGACTGATCCCGCTGCCACATCGCCGCCCATTCCGGCGGGCCATCGGCCAATGCCTGATTCACCTCGACCTTCAACCCGTCAAACTGTGCAAACAACCCGCCCAGCAGCACATGCCCGGCCAAATTGTTCGGCGCCTGCCGGCTGACTTCCGCGCACCCGGCCAACAGCGCCAGCAAACGCAATGACAAGCCCTGCGGCCAGTCACTGTCCTGACCGACCCCATACAGCCACGCCGTCATGGCGCTCAGCACATAGACATCTTCCAGCGTCCTGAACGGTTTGACGTACGCGTCCCAGCCATCCCCCGCCAGCAACTCACACAAGGCATTGTCGAGAAACAGCCGACCGTGGCTGATGTCCGGCATGAGCGGGATCGCCGGAAGTTTTTCCACCCGTACACCCGGTTCGCCGGGATAGACCACGGCCAGGCTCAGGCGCGGATCGTCGCCGGGTACCTCACTGCGGGCGGCGATCAACAGCCAGTCCGCGGCATCGCCGGCGGTGACGAAATCCTTGCGCCCGCTCAGGCGCAGGTCGGTCAGACGTGTCTGCATGTCCGCCACCCGCAGGCTGCGCTGTTCGGTCGCGCACAACGCGCCAAGGCTCGGCGGCGCACTCGGCCAGAGCATGCGCAACGCCGCCTGATAGCCCACCAGAAAGGCCAGCCCCGGTGTCGCCATCAGGCGTCCACCCACCACCGCCAATTCAAACGGCGTGACCGTGCCCACTTGCTGCAACAAGGTCGCGAAACCCTCTGCCAGGTCCGGGTTGGCGGGCAAGCGATCGCGACGTTTCAACAGGTTTTGCCAAGTCATAAGAGGCTCCTCGTGGGCTGTCATATAAGCATCACCAAAGCTTAATGGCGATGACACCGGGGCTACATAGCCTGACTTTGCACAACAAGGCTGGATAAAGAAAGTCGATCCGCTGTAACCCAAAGACGGGTGAGCAGCCCGCACGGAGATTCGCCATGACTCAGATCGCCCGCATCAGCGACACCGGCAATGAACGCCGCCTGCAAGCCGAACGCCTGGTGGGCGCCGAGGCTTTGCAGGAAGCCCAGGCCTTGCGCTTCAACGTGTTCAGCGGCGAATTCAACGCCAAGCTGAAGGGCGCGGAGCTGGGTCTGGACATGGATGATTATGATGTTCACTGTGCTCACATCGGCGTACGCGACTTGAACACCGGGCGTCTGGTGGCGACCACCCGCTTGCTCGACCACACAGCCGCCAGCAGCCTGGGCAGGTTTTACAGCGAAGAAGAATTCAGTCTCCACGGCCTGGTCCACCTCAAAGGCCCGATCCTTGAAATCGGTCGCACCTGCGTCGACCCGGCCTACCGCAACGGCGGCACCATCGCCGTGCTCTGGGGTGAACTGGCCGAAGTCCTGAACCAGGGCGGCTACAGCTATTTGATGGGCTGCGCGAGCATCCCGATGCAGGACGGCGGCATTCAGGCCCACGCGATCATGCAACGTCTGCGCGAACGTTATCTGTGCACCGAGCACCTGCGCGCCGAGCCGAAAAAACCACTGCCTGTTTTAGATATTCCGTCCAACGTCATCGCCGAAATGCCGCCGCTGCTCAAGGCCTACATGCGCCTCGGAGCGAAGATCTGCGGCGAGCCGTGCTGGGACGAAGATTTCCAGGTGGCCGACGTGTTCATCCTGCTCAAGCGCGACGAACTCTGCCCGCGTTACGCCAAGCACTTCAAGGCGGCTGTGTAATGAGCCGCTTGCGGGTGTACGCGCGAATTGCGCGAGTATTGGTAGTGGTTGCGCTGGGCTTGAGCATGGCCAGCGTCTTCGGGCTGTTCGAGCGTTTGGGCATCGCCCATTCGATGGTCCGCCGTCAGCGCTGGTCGCGTTTCTTCATGGCGCGGCTGGCCAATGCCCTGCCCTTTCGCGTGACCGTACACGGTGAATTGCCAAAAGAATCGATGCTCTGGGTCAGCAACCATGTGTCCTGGACCGACATCCCGCTGCTGGGCATGCTGACGCCGCTGTCGTTTCTGTCAAAAGCCGAAGTGCGCACCTGGCCGGTGGCGGGCTGGTTGGCAGCCAAGGCTGGCAGCCTGTTCATCCGTCGGGGTTCGGGCGACAGCCAGTTGATCCGCAAACAGATGACCCGTCATCTGGAACAGGAGCATGCGTTGCTGATGTTTCCAGAGGGCACCACCACCGATGGCCGTTCCCTGCGTACCTTTCATGGTCGCTTGCTGTCAGCGGCAATTGATTCGCAAGTGAAACTGCAACCGGTGGCGATTCGTTATCTGCGTGAGGGTGAAGTGGATTCGCTGGCGCCGTTCATTGGCGATGATGACTTGCTCTCGCACCTGATGCGCTTGTTTGCCAATGATCGGGGTGAGGTGGAGATTCATCTGCTCAAGCCGATTGCTTGCGAAGGTCGCGAGCGTGCGGCACTGGCGTTTGAAGCACAGCAGGCGGTGCAGAAGGCGTTGTTTGGGGCGATTCCGGAGAAACAGCAGGTTCCGATGCGCCCGGCTATTGCTGCCTGAACACATACCCCTGTAGGAGCCGGCTTGCTGGCGATTGCGGTGTATCAGTCAACATCTCTGTTGAATGTTATGCCGCAATCGCCAGCAAGCCGGCTCCTACAAGGAATTATGTTGTCGGGTAGTTTTGGGCGAAGTCTTGGAGCTGCGGATAGAACAACCGAAAGTCCTCACTCAACGGTTCATACAACACCCGCAACTCCTGCATCGCCGCCGCCAACTCTTCAGGCTTGGTCAGCCGTCGCGAAATCCCCCGCAAAACCTGCTCCAGCACGTCGAACTCCCGGTAAGAACCCAGCCAGTCATTCGCCACCATGTGCGGCGCAATCCTTGCCAGCCGCTCCGGTAACTGCCGCTCGGCGGACAGCACCCGGTACACATCCGAGGTGAACTGTTCCAACGGCAGATCCGCGTACAACATCCAGTCACGCGCCAGGCAATGGTCGAAAAACACATCCAGCACGATCCCGGCGTAACGCCGGCGAGTCAGGGAAAACCGCGACAGCGACACATCCACCAACGGATGGCGGTCGGTAAACACGTCGATGCTGCGATGCAGCTGGATGGCCGTTTCGATCTCCGGGTCGAACTGCCCTTGCAGCCGTCCCTTGACGAAATCGCCATACAGACTGCCGAGCAATTGGCCGGGGCGCTGGCCACCGAGGTGAAGATGTGCGAGATAGTTCATGGGCGCCAGCTTAGCACCGCCCATGCGGGTCCTTACACACCTCGTATCGTTATAACCCGATATACCGATTTATTCGGTCGTCAGACCAAAATCATATTGGTATATCGCGAAATACCGATTTAAAGTTCGCCTCATCGCGATATAGCGTTTTACTCATCACGAGCACCAAGCCATGAATCTCGACCTCGACGAAATAATAAAAGCCCTGGCACACCCAGTACGGCGAGACATCCTCATCTGGCTGAAAGATCCAAAAACCCAATTCCCGGAACAGATCCACAACCACGAGTACGGCATTTGCGCCGGGCAGATCGATCAACGCTGCGGCCTGTCGCAGTCGACCGTGTCCGCACATTTGGCGACCTTGCAACGTGCGGGTCTCATCAGCAGCCAGAAAGCCGGTCAATGGCACTTCTTCAAACGCAACGAGGACGTGATCCAGGCGTTCCTCGACGCCATCGTCAAGGAGCTCAGCGCTCCGACAAGGAACTGAACAATGCCCCTCTCGCTCCTCATTCTGGCCTTGAGCGCCTTCGCCATCGGCACCACCGAGTTCGTCATCATGGGCTTGTTGCCCGATGTGGCGGCTGACCTCGGCGTGTCGATCCCCGGTGCAGGCTGGCTGGTGACCGGTTATGCCCTCGGCGTGGCCATCGGTGCGCCGTTCATGGCCCTGGCCACCGCGAAGCTGCCGCGCAAGGCCGCACTGGTGGCGTTGATGGGCATCTTCATCATCGGCAATCTGCTGTGTGCAGTGGCCAGTGACTACAACGTGCTGATGTTTGCCCGGGTGGTGACTGCACTGTGCCACGGCGCCTTCTTCGGCATCGGTTCGGTGGTCGCGGCAGGCCTGGTTCCGGCGAACAAACGCGCTTCGGCCGTGGCCCTGATGTTCACCGGGCTGACCCTGGCCAACGTCCTCGGCGTACCGCTGGGCACCGCGCTCGGTCAACAAGCCGGCTGGCGCTCGACCTTCTGGGCCGTGACCGTGATCGGTGTGATCGCCCTGATCGGCCTGATCCGCTTCCTGCCAGCCAAGCGCGACGAAGAGAAACTCGACATGCGCGCCGAACTGCGTGCCCTCAAAGGCGCCGGCATCTGGCTGTCGTTGAGCATGACGGCATTGTTCGCGGCATCGGTCTTCACCCTGTTCACCTATGTCGCGCCGCTGTTGGGCGAAGTGACCGGCGTCTCGCCACGCGGCGTGACCTGGACCCTGATGCTCATCGGCCTGGGCCTGACCGTCGGCAACATCATCGGCGGCAAACTGGCCGACAAAGGCCTGGCGGCGACGCTGATCGGCGTGTTCATCAGCATGGCGGTGGTCTCCACCGTTCTGACCTGGACCAGCGTTGCACTGATCCCGACCGAAATCACCCTGTTCCTCTGGGCCACCGCGTGCTTCGCCGCCGTGCCTGCCCTGCAAGTGAACGTGGTGACCTACGGCAAGGCTGCACCGAACCTGGTGTCGACCCTGAACATCGGCGCGTTCAACGTCGGCAACGCACTCGGCGCCTGGGTCGGCGGCAGCGTCATCGCCCACGGCTATGGCCTGACCAGCGTGCCACTGGCGGCCGCCGCACTGGCGGTACTCGCCCTGCTGGTGACCCTGATTACTTTCCGTCAGAACGGTAATCCCGAACTGGCCCCTGCTACCAACTGACTCACTGATACCTCACGAGGGTGCATTTCATGACGACTATTTTCGATCCGATCAAACTGGGCGACATCGAGCTCGCCAACCGCATCATCATGGCACCGCTGACCCGCTGCCGTGCCGACGAAGGCCGTGTGCCGAACGCCCTGATGGCCGAATACTACGTACAACGTGCCTCGGCGGGCCTGATTCTCAGCGAGGCCACCTCGGTCACGCCGATGGGCGTCGGCTACCCGGATACTCCGGGTATCTGGTCCAACGATCAGGTGCGTGGCTGGGCCAACGTCACCAAAGCGATTCACGGTGCGGGCGGCAAGATTTTCCTGCAGCTGTGGCACGTTGGCCGGGTGTCCCACGAGTCGTACCTGAACGGTGAAGCACCGGTCGCACCGAGCGCCATCCAGCCAAAAGGTCACGTCAGCCTGGTTCGCCCACTGGCCGACTATCCAACGCCGCGTGCTCTGGAAACCGCTGAAATCGCCGACATCGTCGACGCCTATCGCACCGGCGCAGAAAACGCCAAGGCAGCCGGTTTTGACGGCGTGGAAATCCACGGCGCCAACGGTTACCTGCTCGACCAGTTCCTGCAAAGCAGCACCAACCAGCGCACCGACAACTACGGCGGCTCCCTGGAAAACCGTGCGCGCCTGTTGCTGGAAGTGACTGATGCGGCGATCGAAGTCTGGGGCGCCGGCCGCGTCGGTGTGCACCTGGCACCGCGCGCCGACTCCCATGACATGGGCGACGACAACCTGGCCGAGACCTTCACCTACGTCGCTCGCGAGTTGGGCAAACGTGGCATCGCTTTCATCTGCTCCCGCGAGAAAGAAGCGGGCGACAGCCTCGGTCCGCAACTCAAAGAAGCCTTCGGCGGCCCGTACATCGTTAACGAACGCTTCACCAAGGACAGCGCCAACGCCTGGCTGGCCAGCGGCAAGGCTGATGCGGTCGCCTTCGGCGTGCCGTTCATTGCCAACCCGGACCTGCCGGCACGCTTGAAGGCCGATGCACCCTTGAACGAAGCGCGCCCGGAATTGTTTTACGCTAAAGGCCCGGTGGGTTATATCGACTATCCAGTGATGTAACTGCACCTGAACAAAAAAGCCCCGGGTAGAAATACCCGGGGCTTTTTATTTGGCAAACGCTCAACTCATGAAACAACATCTTCATTGCACCACAACTTGGAGCGAGGTTACTTTCAGCACTCCACACAACGTTCAAGTAATCCAACATGCAAACACAACCGGAAAACAAACTTACTTTCACACTGATACTCAGCAACTTCACAGACTCAATATACTGGAGGGATGATGTCAGCCTGGATGATACTCCACCAGCATTCCCTTCAAAAATAATGCCACTCAGCACTCAACTTATAACGATAAAGGGCAATCCACAGTTACCCCAAGTATTAATATCGAGTACGGCATTAGAAAAACCATTTTCAGCACCCAGGCCATATACACCAACTACAGTCAGGCCGTGCATATCAATACGGCTTTTCAATACACTCATCGAAAACGCCTGAATCATCGTTCACCCAAAGTTGAGTTTTTCTGGGAACACCATGCGCAGTCCATTGGGAAAGTCCCGATTTTCAGCCAGTCCTTTCTAGAAGCTACGAGTGACTGTTATCCCTACAACTACTGCATGCTCGCCGTCATCCTGAACCGATGAGCCGCAGTCCACCCAGCCTGTAAACCCACTGACCTGATCGAAAGGAATCGATATGAACAACATCAAAGAAACCAACACCCACTACGAAGACCTGCTGTCGTTTTTCAATTACACATCCATTGGTGTCCTTTACAACCTGACGCCACTGCTATTCAGTGAGGAGAATCAACAAGCGCTGGATGAGTTGATCGGGATCACCAAGATAGAACTCATCAACTTTCTTGAAGGCGTTGAGTCAGAGCACGCTCTGAACCAGAGAATAGAAGCGTGGCGACATCAGGATGAAAGTTCGAGAAACACTCGTGTGATCGTAAAACTCCTCAACAACACGCCGCACTCTTTTAACATCGCACAAACGAGCCTGCCTTTGCCCAAATCAGAGCGTCAGTCATTCCAGCTTTCTTCTCATGCCAAGACAGCATTCAAATGCGATTTCGCCTACACCTACGGTTATCCTTGGCCCAAAAACAAAGTCATGTTCAATCAGTTCGTCGACTTTATCGCTCACAACGTCGGGGTCCGTTTTGATCTCGGCATGATAATGAGCAAAGGTTTCGGCGTCATTTCGCCAACTCACAGGGCAACGGTAAAAAACACCGTCACCTCCATCGGCTCATCCGACATCAATTGCTCAACCAAAATCACCAGCATGGCAAAGGATGAACCTTTCAGCTTCGAGGTGGAAATCACGCTGGGCTGAAGCCGCGACGATTCGGGATCGCTCTCACCTTTTCACATCTGCGACACAAATTTCCTACAAAATACGTAGCTCGCTACCTGTCATCCCGGAGCCCGTGCGTATATAAAAGCACCCCATCATGACAACGCGGGCGAAGAGTCGATCTTCGCCCGCATCTATTGACAGAAACGGATCCAATTACGCATTTTGTTTCATTTGCGCAGGCTGGGGCTCAGGCGCAGCATCTCCAACCCTGTATCGACCCATCGCTCGGCTTCCAAATGCAGTTGAAAACTGTCGGGCGCCAATAGCCACTGATACAAAATGCCATCGATGTAAGCATGCAGGCTGATAGCCGCGCGGGGCGTGTCGAGGTTTTCCGGCAACTGCCCCCGATTCACTGCATTGGTAAGGGCCAGGGCGATTCGCACATTGCAATCGAGGCTGACTTCCCGGCGCTGCTGGCGCAGATCGCACATTTCATCGGTGAATTCGCACTTATGAAACAAAATCTCATTGATGCGTCGGGTTTTCGGGTCCAGGGCAACTTGATGAAACAAATGAATCAGCAGCTTGCGCATGCAACCCAGTGGGTCGAGTTCATCTTCGCTTTCACTCGCCTTGGCCATTTCGTCCAGCGGCTCATGCAACGTATCAAGCATGGCCTGCACCAGATCCGCCTTGTTACTGAAGTGCCAGTAAATGGCCCCGCGTGTCACGCCAGCCAGGGTCGCGATGTCCGCCAGCGTGGTGCGCGCTACGCCCCGTTCGTAAAAGGCTTTCTCTGCCGCTTCGAGTATCTGGCTACGGGTTTCCTGAGCTTCCTCTTTGGTACGACGGACCATGGCATACAACCTCAATCGGGGTGCTTCAGCGATGCCTGAACATCCACTGAATGAAAGTGGGGCGAACGCTCTCGGGCGTCGTCCCCGGCCTACAATTCGAACCTTTGAAACGGCTTTTGTAACGGTATGGGTACGCAGCCAAGGTATTTACAAACAACCATGAACGTAAGTATATTCCTTAGCAAGCTACTTATCCACTCAGCGCACATTTTTTACCCTTACACATTTCTTGTGCGCAATTTGCGCGCCTGACCCGAGGATTTTCATGCAATTCAAGCCAGCTGTTACCGCTCTGGTCACTGCCGTCGCCCTTGCATCGCTGCTCAGCGGATGTAAAAAGGAAGAGGCGCCACCGGCCCCTCCACCGCCTCAGGTCGGCGTTGTCACCTTGCAACCTCAAGCCTTCACCCTGACGTCCGAACTGCCGGGGCGCACCAGCGCCTACCGCATCGCCGAAGTTCGCCCTCAGGTCAACGGCATCATTCTCAAGCGTCTGTTCAAGGAAGGTGGCGACGTCAAAGCCGGCCAGCAGCTGTATCAGATCGATCCGGCGGTTTATGAAGCCACGCTGAAAAGCGCCGAAGCCAATCTGCAGCAGACCAAATCGATCTCCGATCGCTACAAGCAACTGGTCAACGAACAGGCTGTCAGCCGTCAGGAATACGACACCGCCCTGGCCAATCGCCTGCAATCGGAAGCCGCCCTGCAGAGCGCCCAGATCAATGTTCGCTACACCAAAGTCTACGCGCCACTCTCCGGCCGAATCGGCCGTTCCAGCGTGACGGAAGGTGCACTGGTCACCAGTGGCCAGGCCGATGCCATGGCGGTGATCCAGCAACTCGACCCGATCTACGTCGACGTCACCCAGTCTTCCGTAGAGCTGCTTGAACTGCGCCGCGAACTGGAAAGCGGTCGCCTGCAAAAGGCCGGCGACAACTCGGCCGCGGTCAAACTGACCCTAGAAGACGGCAGCCAGTACAAGCTGGACGGCAAGCTCGAGTTCTCTGAAGTCTCGGTTGACCAGACGACCGGCTCCGTGACCTTGCGTGCGGTATTCCCGAACCCTGATCACACCCTGCTGCCCGGCATGTTCGTTCACGCCCAGCTTCAGGCCGGCGTCAACGCCGCCGCGATCCTGGCACCGCAACAAGGCGTGACCCGCGACCTCAAAGGCACCCCGACCGCGCTGGTCGTCGGTGCGGACAACAAGGTCGAGCTGCGTCAGCTCAAGGCCAGCCGCACTGTCGGCAGCCAATGGTTGATCGAAGACGGCCTGAAGGCTGGCGATCGCCTGATCACCGAAGGACTGCAATTCGTCAAACCTGGCATTGAAGTCAAGGCCACTGAGGCGACTAACGTTGGCGCACAGAACCCGGCCCCCGCACAGGCAGCTAGCAAGGCTTCCAGCGGCAAAGGGGAGTAAACCATGTCGAAATTTTTTATCGACCGTCCGATTTTCGCCTGGGTAATTGCCCTGGTGATCATGCTGGTCGGGGCTCTATCGATCCTCAAGTTGCCGATCAACCAGTACCCGAGCATTGCGCCTCCGGCGATCGCCATTTCCGTGGCCTATCCGGGCGCTTCGGCGCAAACCGTGCAAGACACCGTGGTACAGGTGATCGAACAGCAGCTCAACGGTATCGACAACCTGCGTTATGTGTCCTCGGAAAGTAACTCTGACGGCACCATGACGATTACGGCGACCTTCGAGCAAGGCACCAACTCCGATACCGCGCAGGTTCAGGTCCAGAACAAACTGAACCTGGCCACCCCGCTGCTGCCGCAAGAAGTACAGCAGCAAGGTATCCGCGTCACCAAGGCGGTGAAGAACTTCCTGCTGGTGATCGGCGTGGTCTCGCGTGACGGCAGCATGACCAAGGACGACCTGTCCAACTACATCGTTTCCAACATGCAGGATCCGATCTCGCGGACAGCCGGCGTGGGCGACTTCCAGGTGTTCGGTTCCCAGTACGCCATGCGTATCTGGCTCGACCCGGCCAAGCTGAATAACTTCAACCTGACCCCGATAGACGTCAAAACCGCCATCGCCGCGCAAAACGTCCAGGTATCGTCCGGCCAGCTCGGCGGCCTGCCGGCCATGCCCGGCACTCAGTTGAACGCGACGATCATCGGCAAGACCCGCCTGCAGACCGCCGAGCAATTCAGCAAAATCCTGCTCAAAGTCAACAAGGACGGCTCCCAGGTTCGCCTCAAAGATGTCGCCGATGTCGGTCTGGGTGGTGAAAACTACAGCATCAACGCCCAGTTCAACGGCGCCCCGGCTTCCGGTCTGGCGGTGAAACTGGCCAACGGCGCCAACGCCCTCGACACCGCAAAGGCCCTGCGCAAGACCATCGACAGCCTCAAGCCATTCTTCCCGCAAGGGATGGAAGTGGTGTTCCCGTACGACACCACGCCCGTGGTGACCGAGTCGATCAAGGGTGTGGTTGAAACCCTGGTCGAAGCGATCGTGCTGGTGTTCCTGGTGATGTTCCTGTTCCTGCAAAACTTCCGCGCCACTGTCATCACCACCATGACGGTGCCGGTGGTATTGCTGGGTACTTTCGGCATCCTCGCGGCGTTCGGTTTCAGCATCAACACCCTGACCATGTTCGGCATGGTGTTGGCCATCGGCCTGTTGGTGGACGACGCCATCGTCGTGGTGGAAAACGTCGAACGGGTCATGAGCGAAGAAGGCCTGTCACCTAAGGAGGCCACCAAGAAATCCATGGGGCAGATCCAGGGTGCGTTGGTCGGTATTGCCCTGGTGCTCTCGGCGGTACTGTTGCCAATGGCATTCTTCGGCGGCTCGACCGGTGTGATCTACAAGCAGTTTTCCATCACGATCGTCTCGGCCATGGCCCTGTCGGTACTGGTGGCACTGATCTTCACCCCGGCACTCTGCGCCACCATGCTCAAAGCCATTCCCAAGGGTGAGCACGGCGTTCCGAAACGCGGCTTCTTCGGCTGGTTCAACCGCAACTTTGACCGTAGCGTGAAAAGCTACGAGCGTGGTGTCGGCAATATTCTGCGCAACAAGGCACCGTACCTGCTGGCCTACGTGATCATCGTCGTCGGCATGATCTGGTTGTTCATGCGCATTCCCTCCTCCTTCCTCCCCGAGGAAGACCAGGGCGTACTGTTTGCCCAAGTGCAGACCCCGGCCGGTTCGACGGCCCAGCGCACCCAGGTCGTCGTGGACGAAATGCGTGAATACCTGCTGCGCCCAAGCAAGGATGGCGGTGAAGGCGATGCGGTGAACTCGGTGTTTACCGTGACCGGCTTCAACTTCGCCGGCCGTGGCCAGAGTTCGGGCATGGCGTTCATCATGATGCGGCCATGGCATGAACGTAACGCCGACAACAATGTGTTCAAAGTCGCGGCCCGTGCCCAACAGCACTTCTTCACCTTCCGTGACGCCATGGTGTTCGCTTTCGCGCCGCCAGCGGTATTGGAGTTGGGTAACGCCACCGGTTTCGACGTGTTCTTGCAAGACCGCGCCGGTATTGGTCACGAAAAGCTGATGGCTGCCCGTAACCAGTTCCTCGGCATGGCAGCGCAAAGCAAAGTGCTGTCGCAAGTGCGTCCGAACGGTCTGAACGACGAGCCGCAGTATCAGTTGGAAATTGACGACGAGAAGGCCAGTGCCTTGGGCATTACCATCGCCGACATCAACAATACCCTGTCGATTGCTCTGGGCAGTAGCTATGTGAACGACTTCATCGACCGTGGTCGGGTGAAGAAGGTTTACGTGCAAGGCGAGCCCGGCGCGCGCATGAGCCCCGAAGACCTGAAGAAGTGGTACGTGCGCAACAGCGCCGGGACCATGGTTCCTTTCACCGCATTTGCCAAGGGTGAGTGGATTTACGGTTCGCCAAAACTGGCCCGTTACAACGGCGTAGAAGCGATGGAAATCCTCGGTTCCCCTGCTCCGGGTTATTCCACCGGTGAAGCCATGGCCGAAGTCGAGGCGCTTGCCCAGAAACTGCCGGCCGGTGTCGGCATTTCCTGGACCGGTCTGTCGTATGAAGAACGACTGGCGGGCTCCCAGGCGCCTGCGCTGTTCGCGCTGTCGATTCTGATGGTGTTCCTGTGTCTGGCGGCGCTGTATGAAAGCTGGTCGATTCCGATTGCGGTCGTGCTCGTGGTGCCGCTGGGGATTATCGGTGCGCTGATGGCCACCAGCCTGCGGGGTCTGTCCAACGATGTGTACTTCCTCGTGGGTCTGTTGACCACCATCGGGTTGGCGGCGAAAAACGCCATTCTGATCGTCGAGTTCGCCAAGGATCTGCATGAACAGGGCAAGAGCTTGCAGGAGGCTGCCATTGAGGCTTGCCGCATGCGTTTGCGGCCAATCATCATGACCTCCCTGGCATTCATTCTCGGCGTGGTGCCGCTGGCCATTTCCAGCGGCGCCGGCTCGGGCAGCCAACACGCCATCGGTACCGTGGTAATTGGCGGTATGATCACCGCCACCGTACTGGCGATCTTCTGGGTCCCGCTGTTCTTTGTCACCGTGTCGGCCATGGGTCAGCGTAAAACCGCCGATCAGGACGACGCTATCGAACCTTCTAAAGAGGCTGGCTAATGAGCAAGTCGCTACTCTCCATCGCAGTCGCGGCCTTCGTGCTGAGCGGCTGCTCGCTGATACCCGATTATCAGCAGCCTGAAGCACCGGTGGCAGCGCAGTACCCGCAAGGTCCGGCGTATTCGCCGACCCAGGCGCCTGCACAGGCCGCCGCCGAACAGGGCTGGAAGCAGTTTTTCCATGACCCGGCATTGCAACAGCTGATCCAGGTCGCCCTGGAAAACAACCGTGACCTGCGTGTCGCGGCGCTGAACATCGACGCGTTCGCGGCGCAGTACCGCATCCAGCGTGCGGACCTGTACCCGGCCATTTCGGCCAACGGCACCGGCAGCCGCCAGCGGGTTCCGGCGGATGCTTCGCAGACGGGCCAAGCGGGGATCACCAGTTCCTATTCCGCTACCGTTGGCATCAGTGCTTATGAACTCGACCTGTTCGGTCGGGTTCGCAGCCTCAGCGAAGAAGCGCTGCAGAAATACTTCGCCACTGAAGAAGGCCGTCGCAGCACGCAAATCAGCCTGGTGGCCAGCGTGGCGAATGCCTACCTGACCTGGCAGGCTGACAAAGAACTGCGCAAGCTGACTCAAGACACCCTTGGCGCGTTCGAGGAGAGCTACAAGCTCACCTCGCGCAGCAACGAAGTGGGTGTGGCTTCCGCCCTGGACCTGGCGCAGTCGCGTACCTCGGTGGAAAACGCCCGTGCGCAACTGGCCCGCTACACCCGTCAGGTCGCCCAGGATGAAAACAGCCTGGTGCTGCTGCTCGGCACCGGCATCCCGGCCAATCTGCGAGAAGCCAAGCCGCTGTCTGATGACCTGCTGAGCGACGTACCGCCCGGCCTGCCGTCGGACCTGCTGCAACGTCGTCCGGACATCCTTCAGGCCGAATACAACCTGAAAGCGGCCAACGCCAACATTGGCGCGGCGCGCGCTGCGTTCTTCCCGAGCATCAGCCTGACCGCCAACGCCGGTACCTTGAGCCCGGACCTGTCCGGCCTGTTCAAGGGTGGTTCGGGCACCTGGTTGTTCCAGCCGCAAATCAACCTGCCGATCTTCAACGCCGGCAGCCTGCGCGCCAGCCTGGATTACTCGAAAATCCAGAAAGACATCGGCGTGGCGAACTACGAGAAGTCCATTCAAACGGCCTTCCAGGAAGTCGCCGACGGCCTGGCCGCCCGCCAGACCTACACCGAGCAATTGCAGGCCCAACGTGATTTCGTCACCGCCAACCAGGACTACTACCGCCTGGCCGAGCGTCGTTATCGCATTGGCGTCGACAGCAACCTGACCTTCCTCGATGCCCAGCGTCAGCTGTTCAGTGCCCAGCAGGCACTGATCACCGACCGTCTGGCGCAACTGACCAGCGCCGTGAATCTGTACAAGGCACTGGGCGGTGGCTGGAATGAGCAGACGGCGAAAGTCGAGCCGCTGAAAGAAGAAGCGCCGAAGCTGAAGTTGTTCTGATCGAGCTGCTGTAAACACGAAGCCCACCGTTTGGTGGGCTTTTTATTGGCTGCGGGGAAAGGTGTGCTGGCAATACTGGCGCCATCGCGAGCAAGCCCGCTCCCACATACGACCGAGTTCTTCCATCAGGAATGCGGTCAAATGTGGGAGCGGGCTTGCTCGCGATGCGGCCGGCACAGGCAACCCAAAACCGGACCCATCTTACGTTCGATAACCGCCCAAAACCCGCTTTTACCAATTGAACCATCCAGTTCATTCCCCGCACCATTCGCCACACAAAACCAATAACAACAGGTTCGACACCATGCCCCCGCGCCCTGCCCTGTCCGGCTGATCTCGCCCCCGTTTCATTTGAATTCGAATTTTTTGTCTGCAACCCGGCGGTTGCGGCATCAACCCGTTTCATCCCCAAGAATCAGAGAGACCCGAGCACATGACCCCTTCCACTGCGCAGTACGTCTTTCCCGGCCTGATCGCCATCGCACTGACTGGCATGGCCCTGCCCGCCACGGCCGAAGAGTCAGGTTTTGTCGAAGGTGCCAAGGTCAACCTCAACCTGCGCAACTTCTACATCAACCGCAACTTCACCAACCCGACCAAGGCGCAGGGCAAGGCTGAAGAGTGGACACAAAGTTTCATCCTCGACGCGAAGTCCGGGTTCACCCAGGGCACCGTCGGGTTCGGCATGGATGTGCTGGGGCTGTACTCGGTGAAACTCGACGGCGGCAAAGGCACCGGTGGCACGCAACTGCTGCCGCTGGACCACGACGGTCGCCCGGCAGACAGCTTCGGTCGCACCAACGTGGCGTTCAAGGCCAAGCTGTCGCAGACCGAAGTGAAGGTCGGCGAATGGATGCCGGTGCTGCCGATCCTGCGTTCGGATGATGGGCGCTCGTTGCCACAAACCTTCCGTGGCGGCCAGATCACCTCGAAGGAAATCAATGGTCTGACGCTCTACGGCGGCCAGTTCCGCCAGAACAGCCCCCGTGACGACAGCAGCATGAACGACCTGTCGATGACCGGCAAAGCGGCGTTCACCTCCGACCGCTTCTACTTCCAGGGCGGTGAATACCTGTTCAACGAAAAGCGCACACAAATCGGCCTGTGGAACGCCGAACTCAAGGACATCTACAGCCAGCAATACGTCAACCTGATTCACACGCAACCCATTGGCGACTGGACCCTGGGGGCCAACCTCGGTTTCTTCTACGGCAAGGATGACGGCAGTGCCCGCGCCGGTGATCTGGACAACAAGACCTGGTCTGGGTTGCTTTCGGCCAGATACGGCGGCAACACCTTCTACGTCGGCCTGCAAAAACTCACCGGCGACAGCGCCTGGATGCGGGTCAACGGCACCAGCGGTGGCACCCTGGCCAACGACAGCTACAACTCCAGTTATGACAACGCCCGGGAAAAATCCTGGCAGGTGCGTCACGACTACAACTTTGTCGCGCTCGGTATTCCCGGCCTGACCCTGATGAACCGCTACATCAGCGGCGAAAACGTGCACACCGGCACCGTCACCGACGGCAAGGAATGGGGACGCGAAAGTGAACTGGGCTACACCGTGCAGAGCGGTGCGCTGAAGAACCTGAACGTCAAATGGCGCAACTCGACCATGCGCCGCGACTACAGCAACAACGAGTTCGACGAGAACCGGTTGATCGTCAGCTATCCGATCAGTTTGTTGTAAACCTGCAAAATCCTGTAGGAGCCGGCTTGCTGGCGATAGGATCGGCGCGGTCTGCCTGACAAACCGCGTCGTTCATATCGCCAGCAAGCCGGCTCCTACAGGTTTGTGGTGTTTGGTCTATTCCCGGGATTCAACCCCCAACTCATCCCAAACCGATTCCGCCAAATGAAACGTCGCATTCGCCGCCGGGATGCCGCAGTAGATTGCGCTCTGCATGATGACTTCTTTGATCTCGCCACGGGTCACGCCATTGTTGGCCGCGGAACGCAGGTGAAGTTTGAGTTCGCCCTCCCGGTTCATGCCGATCAGCATCGCAATGGTGATCAGGCTGCGGGTGTGGCGCGGCAAACCCGGACGGGTCCAGATGTCGCCCCAGGCGTGGCGGGTGATCATTTCCTGAAACTCCGAGTTGAACTCGGTCAGCGCGTTCAGGCTGCGGTCGACGTGTGCGTCGCCGAGCACGGCGCGGCGGACGTTCAGGCCCTCGTCGTAACGTTGTTTCTCGTCCACAGCAATCCCCTCAATCAGCTGACAGAAACGCCAGCACTCGGTCACTGAACTCAGCACCGGCCTGAACGTTGGACAGGTGTGCGGCGTAGAACTCGGCGTACTCGGCGCCCTGCACCTTTTCCTGGATGAAGTGCCCACCGGACGGCGGGGTCACGGCGTCTTCAGTACCGGCGATCACCAGCAGCGGCACCTTGATCGAGGACAGCTGATCACGGAAATCGGCATCGCGTACCGCCGCACAATTGGCCGCATAACCTTCTGGCGAAGTGGCTACGAGCATGTCGGTAATCTTCTTGGCCGCCGCAGGATTGGCTTCGGCAAAATCCGCGGTGAACCAGCGCGCAATCGACGCATCGCGCAGCGCGACCATGGCCGCCGCGCCGTCACGCAGCACGGTTTCGATGCGTGGGTTCCAGATCGACGGATCGCCGATTTTCGCCGCGGTGTTGCACACCACCAGTTTGTTCAATCGATCACCGGCATGGATGCCCAGCCACTGGCCGATCAAGCCCCCCATCGACAGGCCGCAGAAATGCGCTTTATCGATGTGCAGCGCGTCCAGCAACGCGAGCACGTCACGGCCCAGTTGCTCGATGCTGTACGGCCCCGGCGTGACCAGCGATTTGCCGTGCCCGCGCGTGTCGAAACGCAGCACCCGGAAATGTTCGGTGAACGCCGCAATCTGCGCGTCCCACATGTGCAGGTCAGTGCCCAGCGAATTGGACAGCACCAGCACCGGCGCGTTTTCAGGCCCATCGAGTTGGTAATTCAGTTCGCCCTCGGCGAGTTGTACGAAAGCCACAGCAATCTCCTTCAGGCAGTCAACGCAGAATGTTCAGCCACCGCTCGCTCGACCCACGTACGGGATTGACCGAGATAGTGGGCAGGGTTCAGCAGATCATCGAGTTCAGCAGGCGAGAGTTCGGCGGTCACTTGCGGCTCGTCGCCGAGGACCGCGCGCAAATGCCGTTGCTCGGCCACGGCGCGCTTGCAGCATTGTTCCAACAGATGGTGCGCGGTGTCGCGGCCGACCCGTTGGGCGAGGACGATGCTCACCGCCTCGGCCAGCACCAGGCCTTGGGTCAGGTCGAGATTGCGGGCCATGCGTTCGGCGTCCACTTCCAGTCCGTCCGCCACCAGCAGCGCTTGTTTGAGGCTGCCGGACACCAGGCAGCAAATTTCCGGCAGGGTTTCCCACTCGGCATGCCACAGGCCCAGACTGCGCTCGTGTTCCTGCGGCATCGCGCTGAACAGGGTCGAGAGCAAACCGGGCACGCGGGTAGCCGCGCCGATCAACACCGCAGCGCCCACCGGGTTGCGTTTGTGCGGCATGGTCGAAGAGCCGCCCTTGCCCGGCGCCGAAGGTTCGAACACTTCGCCCGCCTCAGTCTGCATCAACAGGCTGATATCGCGGCCAAGTTTGCCGAGGCTGCCGGCGATCAGTCCCAGCACCGAAGCGAATTCCACCAGGCGATCACGCTGGGTGTGCCAGGGCTGATCGGGCAAGGTCAGTTGCAGTTCCCCGGCCAGCGCTTGCGCAACCGGCATTGCCTGCTCGCCAAGGGCCGCGAGGGTGCCGGAGGCGCCGCCGAATTGCAGCACCAGCAGACGCGGTTTGAGTTCTTGCAGGCGTTGCCGGCTGCGGGTGACGGCGCCCAGCCAACCGGCGATCTTCATGCCCAGGGTGACCGGCGTCGCGTGTTGCAACCAGGTGCGTCCGGCCAGCGGCGTGGCGACGAAACGCAAGGCTTGCGTCGCGAGGGTTTCGCCCAGTTGCGCCAGATCGCCTTCAATCAGTTCCAGTGCCCGGCGCAGTTGCAGCACCAGGCCAGTGTCCATCACATCCTGGCTGGTCGCGCCCAGATGCACATAGCGCTCGGCTTGCGCATGGGTGCTTGCGATCTGCTTGCCCAACGCTTTCACCAACGGAATCGCCGAATTGCCGGCCGTGGCAATCGCCTCGCCGAGGGCCGCAAAGTCGTAATGTTCGGCGCGGCAGGCCGCTTCGATAGGCGCGAGCGCCGCTTGCGGAATCAGTCCGACACACGCCTCGGCCCGAGCCAGCGCTGCTTCGAAATCGAGCATGGCCTGAACCCGGCCCTGATCGCAGAACACGTCACGCATATCGCGGGCAGTGAAATAAGCATCGAACAGTTGATTGCCCGGTTGCTGGTTCATAAACAGTCCCTTAAGGCGTGGGCCGGTGTGGCCCACGCAGATGGATCAAAGGTCGTGGTGCAAGTATTTCGCCTGTTTCGGCAGACGCAGACTGAACAGAAACGCCACCGCCATCATCACCGTGACGTACCAGTAGAAGGAGTTTTCCATGCCCACGGCTTTGAGGCTCAGCGCCACGTATTCTGCCGAGCCGCCGAAGATCGCATTCGCCACCGCATACGCCAGGCCAACGCCCAATGCGCGCACTTCCGGCGGGAACATTTCGGCTTTCACCAGGCCGCTGATAGAGGTGTAGAAACTGACGATCGCCAGCGCCACGGTGATCAACACAAAGGCCAGGAACGGACTGCTGACGCTTTTCAGGCTCAACAGGATCGGTACGGTGAACAACGTACCCAAAGCACCGAACCACAGCATCGAATTACGTCGGCCGATCTTGTCGGCGAGCATGCCGAACAGTGGCTGCATGCACATATATAGAAAGAGTGCGCCGGTCATGATGTAACTGGCGGTCTTGGCGTGCATGCCGGCAGTATTCACCAGGTATTTCTGCATGTACGTGGTGAACGTGTAGAAAATCAGCGAGCCACCGGCGGTGTAGCCAAGCACGGTGATGAACGCAGCTTTATGGTCGCGGAACAAAGCGCGGATGCTGCCGGCGTCCTTGTTGTCGCGCATTTCCTTGCTGGTGGTTTCCTTGAGCGAGCGACGCAGAAACAGCGAGATCAATGCCGCGGCCGCACCGACCACGAACGGAATCCGCCAGCCGTAGGCACGCAGGTCATCTTCAGTGAGGAACTGCTGCAGGATCACCACCAGCGACACCGCGAGCAGTTGTCCGCCAATCAGCGTCACGTACTGGAACGAGGCGAAAAAACCGCGCTGGCCCTTGAGCGCAACTTCGCTCATGTAGGTCGCGGTGGTGCCGTACTCGCCGCCCACCGACAACCCCTGGAGCAAGCGCGCGAACAGCAGCATGATCGGCGCCCAGACGCCGATGTCCTTGTAGGTCGGCAGGCAGGCGATCAGCAGCGAGCCGAAGCACATCATCAGAATCGATATCAGCATCGAATTCTTGCGCCCGTGCTTGTCCGCGACACGGCCGAAAATCCAGCCGCCAATCGGCCGCATCAGGAACCCGGCGGCGAACACGCCAGCGGTATTGACCAGCTGCACAGTCGGGTTATCGGACGGAAAAAAGGCAGGGGCGAAATAGATCGCGCAAAAGGCGTAGACGTAGAAGTCGAACCATTCGACGAGGTTGCCGGACGAGGCGCCGACAATCGCGAAGATGCGCTTGCTGCGCTCCTCGCCGGTGTAATGCGCTGGAATAGCGGTAGGGGTTGTCATTGTTCTTCACTCTTTGGGGACGGTGACAGTCTAGACACACTTTGCAACAGTCCCGTTCCACAGATGACACAAGCGACACGTCCCGCTGTAGGAGCCGGCTTGCTGGCGATAGCGGTATGTCAGTGTCATCAATGTTGAATGACACACCGCAATCGCCAGCAAGCCGGCTCCTACAGGGGGCGGTGTTTTCAGTAGTCGAAGAACACCGTCTCCGCATCGGTGCCTTGCAGAATCACATTCCACTGGTACACACCGGACGCATCCTGCTTCGCCAGCAAGGTATTGCGGCGCTCAGCCGGCACGCACTCCAGCAGCGGATCCGATACGTTGGCCGGCTCGCCATCAAAGTAAATTCGCGTCAGCAAGTGTTTCACCAACCCGCGAGCAAACACCAGCACCACCAGGTGCGGTGCCTGGGTCGTGCCCTTCAGGCCTTCCACCGTGCCCGGCTTGATCGTGCTGAACCGGAAGCGCCCTTCGGCATCCACCGGAATCCGCCCAAAGCCTTCGAAGTTCGGGTCCAGGGGTTTGTCCTGATCGTCTTCGGGGTGATCGTATTTGCCAGCGGCGTTGGCCTGCCAGACTTCCAGCATCGCGTCATTGACGACATCGCCGTTGCCGTCGACGACTTGCCCGGTGATCGCCACGCGCTCGCCCAGGGTTTGTTCGACGGTCAGGTTTTCGCGGTTCAGCCAGGTCAGGCCGATGTGGTAATACGGCCCGACGGTGTGGGACGTGGTCGCAGTCAGCGTCATCTTATTTCTCCATCGGCGTGGCATCGCGGCCGCGCAATACGATGTCCCAGCGATAACCGAGGGCGTAGGAAGGGATGGTTTTTTCCAGGTCGAAACTGGCAATCAGGCGCTCTTTGGCGCGGGTGTCCGGCACGCAGTTGTAGATCGGGTCGTACGCCAGCAACGGGTCGCCGGGGAAATACATCTGCGTGACGAGGCGCGTCAGAATGCTCGGCCCGAACAGTGAGAAATGGATGTGCGCCGGGCGCCAGGCGTTGTGGTGGTTGCCCCACGGGTAAGCGCCGGGCTTGATGGTCTGGAACTGGTACCAGCCATCGGCGTCGGTCACGGTACGGCCGGTGCCGGTGAAGTTCGGGTCCAGCGGTGCGTCATGCAGGTCGCGGGCATGGTTGTAGCGGCCAGCGGCGTTGGCCTGCCAGATTTCCACCAGAATCCCTGGCACCGGCAGACCGTTTTCATCCAGCACGCGCCCGTGAATGATGATGCGTTCGCCCAATGGCTCGCCCGTGTGCTGGGCGGTCAGGTCGTTGTCCTTCTCGCTGACCCGCTCGGCACCGACCGTCGGGCCGGTAATTTCCGACAACGAATGTGGCAGAAACACCAACGGCTTGGACGGCGATCGCAGGTTGGTGGATTGATAAGTCGGGTGCAGGTACTCCGGCTGGGTGCCTTCCTGCGGGCGACGGTAACCAGGCTTGTCAGTCATTTCGCTTTCCTCAGTTCTTATTGTCACTGCTGTGCGTCAGACGCGTTCGATCGCCAAGGCCAACCCCTGACCGACGCCGACACACATGGTCGCCAGACCTTTCTTGCCACCGTTTTTTTCCAGTTGATGCAACGCTGTCAACACCAGACGCGCACCGCTCATGCCCAACGGATGACCCAAGGCAATGGCGCCACCGTTCGGGTTGACCTGAGCTGCGTCGTCCGCCAGCCCCAGTTCGCGCAGTACGGCCAAGCCCTGGCTGGCGAAGGCTTCGTTAAGTTCGATCACGTCGAAATCATTGACGGCAAGGCCCAGGCGTTCAGTCAGTTTGCGCACCGCCGGGACCGGGCCGATGCCCATTACCCGCGGTGCAACACCAGCGCTCGCCATGCCCAGCACTTTGGCGCGAGCGGTCAGACCGTGTTTTTTGACCGCTTCGGCCGAGGCCAGAATCAACGCTGCGGCACCGTCGTTCACACCCGACGCATTGCCGGCAGTCACGGTTTTGTCGGGACCATTGACCGGTTTCAGTTTGGCCAGGGTTTCCAGCGTTGTGTCGGCGCGAGGATGTTCGTCCTGGCTTACGACGGTTTCACCCTTCTTGTGGGCAATGCGCACTTCGACGATTTCTTCAGCGAAAAATCCTGCCGCTTGCGCGGCGGCTGCCCGCTGCTGACTGCGCAGTGCAAAAGCGTCCTGATCTTCGCGGGACACTTCGTAATCATCCGCGACGTTGTCGGCGGTCTGCGGCATGGCATCGACACCGTATTGGGCTTTCATCAACGGGTTGATGAAACGCCAGCCAATGGTGGTGTCTTCCAGCTTCATGTTGCGCGAGAACGCCGCATCCGCCTTGCCCATCACGAACGGCGCGCGGGACATCGACTCGACGCCACCGGCAATCGCCAGCTCCATTTCGCCACTGGCGATGGCGCGGAACGCGGTGCCGATCGCGTCCATGCCCGAAGCGCAAAGGCGATTGAGGGTCACGCCCGGAATGGTTTCCGGCAGGCCCGCCAGCAGCAGCGCCATGCGCGCTACGTTACGGTTGTCTTCGCCGGCCTGGTTGGCGCAGCCGAGGAACACCTCGTCCACCGCGTTCCAGTCCACCGACGGGTTGCGTTCCATCAACGCCTTGATCGGCACGGCGGCCAGGTCGTCGGCGCGAACGGCTGACAGGCCACCGCCGAAACGGCCGATGGGGGTGCGAATCGCGTCGCAGATATAAACGTCACGCATCACGCTTCTCCGGGTGCTTGGCCATGGGCGGCGGCGGTGCGGGCTTCCAGATCCCTGAGCGCTTTCAGTTCGACCTCGGTCGGCTCGGCCGTGTTTTCAACCGTCTCGGCGAAACGAATCGCCCAACCTGTCGCCGCGGTCACTTGCTCGCGGGTCACGCCAGGGTGCAGCGCAGTGACCACGAATTCATGGGTGCCCGCTTCCGGTTCCATGATGCACAGGTCGGTGATGATGCCCACCGGACCGGCGCCCGGCAGCCCCAGACGCTTGCGCGAATCACCGCCCTCGCCGTGGCCGACCGAAGTGATGAAGTCGAGTTTGTCGACGAAGGAACGCGCCGACTGTTTAAGAATGATCAAAACGCTTTTGGCCGAACCGGCAATCTCCGGCGCACCGCCGGCACCCGGCAGACGGACTTTAGGCTGGTGATAATCGCCGACCACCGTGGTGTTGATGTTGCCGAAGCGGTCGACCTGCGCGGCGCCGAGGAAACCGACGTCGATGCGCCCGCCCTGCAGCCAGTAGCGAAAAATCTCACCGGTCGGAACGACGGTGTCAGCGGTTTCCGCCAGTTCACCGTCACCGATCGACAGTGGCAGTACGCTCGGCTTGGCACCGATCGGACCCGATTCGTAGATAAGGACTACATCCGGCGAAGAAGTCAGACGCGCCAGGTTGGCGGCTTTCGACGGCAGGCCGATGCCGACGAAGCACACGGAACCGTTCTTCAGACGGCGGGCAGCGGCGACGGTCATCATTTCATTGGTGGTGTAAGTCATTACTTCGCCTCCGATGCAGCGGCCAGCTTGGCCTGGAACTCGCTGAAGTCAGCGCTGCCATGGATGTATTCGTTGATCCACGCGGTGAAGGTGTCACGGTCGCGGGCAATCGGGTCCCATGCCTGGTAGAAACGGTTATCGCGCTCGTTGTAGCCGTGAGCGTAGGACGGATGCGCACCGCCAGGGACGTGGCAGACCGCGCTCAAGGCCCAGGTCGGCAGGACACAGGAGTTCATCGGTGCATTGAGGTCGTCGACGATTTCTTCGACGGTGACGATGCAACGCTTGGCGGCCAGTGCGGCTTCTTTCTGCACGCCGAGAATGCCCCACAGCAGCACGTTGCCTTTGCGGTCGGCTTTCTGCGCGTGAATCACGGTGATGTCCGGACGCACCGAAGGCACCGCCGCCAATACTTCACCGGTAAACGGGCAAGTGACGCTCTTGATCAGCGGGTTGACCTTCGGCAGGTCGGAGCCGGCGTAGGCACGCAGCACCGCGAACGGTAGGCCAGAGGCGCCAGCGACGTAGGCGTTGGCCAGGTCGGCGTGGCTGTGCTCTTCGATTTCCAGCGCGTGTGGCCACTGCTTCTCGACCGCGTCACGCAGACGGTGCAGCGAACCGACGCCCGGGTTGCCGCCCCAGGAGAAAATCAGCTTGCGAGCACAACCGGCGCCAATCAACTGGTCGTAGATCAAGTCGGGCGTCATCCGTACCAGCGTCAGATCTTTCTTGCCCTGACGAATGATTTCGTGACCCGCTGCCGTAGGGATCAGGTGAGTGAAGCCTTCGAGCGCGACGGTATCGCCGTCGTTGACGAATTGCTTCACCGCGTCGTGCAGCGAAAGGATTTCAGCCATGGGGCAGGCTCCCGTTTTGTTATGAACCGACAGTGGTAGAAAAAGGCGCGATGCGCGCGCCGGAATGACTGAAGGTTAAGCCTGTGCAAAACACCAAACAATCCGATAATCGACTAAGTGTTCGTTTATCGAACAGATTGTTGTCTCGCTACCGATCGTCGTCGCCTGCACAAAAGATGCAGCCTTCGGCAGCTCCTACGCCAGAACGCGTACGCCTGCCGGAGATTGCGATCTTTTGTGCTACGCCGTCATTTCAAGCCGGATCAGGTCGCATCCGCATGACTGACCATGCCCTTGATCACCACCGCCGTCGTCGCCAACGCCGCCGGTATCACCAGCGCCGTCAACACTTGTTCAAAATTCCAGCCCAACCCCAGCAACGTCGCCCCCATCCACGCACCGAGAATCGCGCCGAACCGACCAATGCCAAGCATCCACGACACCCCGGTCGCCCGCCCCTGGGTCGGATAAAACCGCGCCGCCAGCGAAGGCATCGCCGATTGCGCACCGTTGACACACATCCCGGCCACCAGCACCAGCGTCGCCAACAGCGTGATGTTGCCCAGGCTCTGCCCTACCGCGTAGGCAAACACCCCGGCCAGCAAGTAGAAAGTGCCGATGACCTTGTGCGGATTGAACCGGTCCATCGCCCAGCCCACGCCCACTGCGCTCAATACGCCGCCGAACTGGAACAGCGCGCCGATGAATGCTGCCTGTTCCATGCTCGCGCCACTGTCACGCATCAGCGTCGGCAGCCAACTGGTCAGCAGGTAAACGATCACCAGGCCCATGAAGTAGGTCAGCCATAACAACAGGGTGCCGGTGCTGTAGGTGCCGGAGAAGATCACCGCAAACACGTTACGGGCCTTCACGGTTTTCTGTTCCGGCACGCTGAAGCTGGATGCTTGAGCGACGACAGTGGGATCGATTGGCGCCAGCGCCTTGCGCACTTTGTCGGTGCCGCGATTGCGCACGACCAGGTAACGCGCCGACTCCGGCAGCCAGAACAGCAAGACGACGGCAAGGATCAGCGGCAGAATTCCGCCGATCAACAGCAGGCTGTGCCAGCCGAACGCCGGAATCAGCTTGGCCGAAATGAATCCGCCACCGGCCATGCCGAGGTTGAAGCCGCAGAACATGCTGGTCACCAGCAGGGATTTCTTGCGCTCCGGGGTGTATTCCGACAGCAATGTCGTGGCGTTCGGCATCCCGGCGCCAAGACCCAGGCCGGTCAGAAAGCGCAGCACCAGCAGTTGATCGACATTGGAGCTGTAAGCGGACGCCAGGCTGAAAGCGCCGAACAGCAGCACCGCGCCGACCAGTACGACTTTTCGCCCGAAGCGGTCAGCCAACGGGCCGGAGCCCAGTGCGCCGAAGACCATGCCGATCAGCGCCGCACTCATCACCGGGCCTAGGCTGGCGCGATCGATGCCCCAGTCCTGGGACAGCGCCGGCGCAATGAAGCCCATGGCCGCGGTGTCGAGGCCATCAAGGAAAACAATCAGGAAACACAGGATCACCACTCGCCACTGGTAGCGCGAGATGGGTTGAGCATTGATGAAGGACTGCACATCGAGGCAGTTACCTACAGCAGACTGAGGCTGGTTCATTATTTTTATTCCACGCAAGAACACAGTCGGACAGGTGCCAGCCTGAGCTGGCGCTGCCGCGACATTAGTGATCCTGGGGAAAGTGCGTCAATTCGTTAAGCGCGAGTCTGGGCGATTATCGAACAGCTTAGGCAAACAGCTGCGCGCTGAGGTTACGGCTGGCCGCCAGCAGACCCGGCAGGAACCGTTGCTCCAGCTCGTTGCGGCTGACCCGGGCGGCGTGCGTGCTGACGTTGAGTGCCGCCACTACCTGCCCAGAAGCGTCGTACACAGGAACGGCAATCGACCGCAGGCCTTGTTCCAGTTCCTGATCGACGATGCACCAGCCTTGTTGCCGCACTTCCTGCAGGCATTCGAGCAGCGCTTGGGGAGTGTGCAAGGTGCGGCTGGTCTTGGCTTGCAGGTCTGCGTGGTCGAGGTATTCGCGCAGCGATGTGTCATCCAGTGCCGCGAGAAGAATCCTGCCCATGGAGGTGCAATAGGCCGGCAGGCGTCCGCCTACCGACAGATCGACGGAAATCAGCCGCTGAGTCGTCGCCGAACGAGCGATGTACAAAATGTCATCGCCTTCCAGCGTGGCCATGTTGCAGGCCTCGTGGAGTTGTTCGCTCATGCGGTCGAGATAAGGTTGGGCAGACACCGCCAGCGGGGTCGAGGACAGGTAGGCATGACCGAGGGTCAGCACTTTGGGCAGCAGTGAATAGGTGCGACCGTCGGTGGTGGCGTAACCGAGTTTGATCAGGGTATGCAGGCAACGTCGCACGGCGGCGCGGGGAATTTCCGTGCGGTGACTGATCTGGGCGATGGTCAGGTGCCGTTTGCGCTCCTGGAACGCTTGCACCACGGCCAGGCCTCGGGCCAGTGAGGTCATGAAGTCCGGATCGCCGGTCAGGGCCTGGATTCGCTTGGCGGGCGACGCGACGATCGGCGGCGCTACTGAAGCGAAGGAATTGCGCATTTGCTCGTTCATATCAGGTCCTTTTCCCACACGGATCGGCGACGGCTATTACAGGCGGCTCCAATTCGGCACACAAGCCACAGGCAGCCGAGACTGGGCGATTATCGAACTCTCGACCGATAATCGCAATCGGTTGCCGTTATAGAGTCTTGGCCGGACACGTGTGCGCCCTTTCTCCATTACATGGTTTTACCCCTGTGCTTGAACCCTGAGTTAAAGGCCCCAAGTAATGTCCTAACTTGTTCGACTTAATGACGCCAGAAAGACAGCGCGGCCAAGTGAAGGTAAAAACTTGCAAGTAATAAAACGATCACACATGAAGATCCATTTTTAACTCTTTGGCGATAGTGTTCTTCAAATCGACCGCTATAATGCAATACAGTGACGACCCGGTTTTTCTATTCGCCGGATCCGTCACCCGGTAGCGCGATGTTCCATCGCTGTTGCCCGCAGCAAGCGCCTGACACTCATTTCAAATGCTCTGACAGCGCGCTCGCTGAAACAGGAAACTGATGCTACGTCAGCTGTTTTGCTCTGGTGCCGTGGCCGCCTGCAACATGGAAGTATTGATCGCCGTGCCGTAAAACGATGCCCTTCCGGGCGTTGTCCTTTCGACGAGCGTGATCAATGCATTTGATGCAGCGCGATTTACCAGAATTAATCTCAACCCATACAGGTAGCACTGTGACGAAAGAAGAACTGCGCGCGGAACTTGAGCGCCAGGAACAACGTTACAAGGAAGTTTACGGCGGGGAAGTCACCACCTACGCCGCTCAGCCCGAACCGGAACGCAAACCCTGGCGTAAACGCGCCACCGTTCAGGACCAGGCTTTTACCCAGGAACTGCAAAAGATGGAAAAGGAACTCAAAGCCGAAGAGCCATGATCGCCTCGGCTTGACTCCTTTCAAGGGCCTGCGTCTGCCCCCGTTAAAAGCGGGATGCATTGATGTTGCCATTCGCGCCCGCTACGAGCGGGCAGCGGCCACCTCATCTATCTGATGAGGTAATTGGCTCATGCCCTGCCCTCTTTCCAGATATTTCATACAAGCCTTTGCGCCTCTCGCTGTTTCGAGAGAAACCCTTGTGCCTGCGGGCTTTTCAAGGCAATTCAACAACTTGCAAACCCCGGAAAACACCCGGAGTTCGAGGTGTGTCCACCCACTAATTCGTTGAAGAATGTTACCGATGAGCAGCTAGTGCATCGATTTACAGTCTTTTCTGGCATAATCGCGCCCCCTTACGACCGGGTCAGAAAACCTTCATGATCGATTTATTCAGCGGACTGGATGCTTGGGTGCTTGTGAGCCTCTTGCTCGCCCTCGCCTTTGTCCTCGCCTTCGAGTTCATCAACGGCTTTCATGACACTGCAAACGCGGTGGCCACTGTTATCTACACCAAAGCCATGCCGCCGCATCTGGCCGTGTTCTTTTCCGGTGTGTTCAACTTCCTCGGCGTGCTGCTGGGCGGTGTTGGCGTGGCGTATGCCATCGTCCACCTGCTGCCGGTAGAACTGCTGATCAATGTGAACACCGGTCACGGACTGGCCATGGTGTTCTCGTTGCTTGCCGCCGCCATCACCTGGAACCTGGGCACCTGGTACTTCGGTATCCCGGCCTCCAGCTCCCACACGCTGATCGGTTCGATCCTCGGGGTTGGCCTGGCCAACGCCCTGATCAACGACATTCCATTGGCCGATGGCGTCAACTGGCAGAAGGCGATCGATATCGCGGCTTCGCTGGTGTTTTCGCCGATGGCCGGGTTCCTGATCGCCGCGTTGATCCTGATCGGCCTTAAATGGTGGCGTCCACTGTCGAAGATGCACAAGACGCCGGAACAGCGCCGCAAGATCGACGACAAGAAGCATCCGCCGTTCTGGAACCGCCTGGTATTGGTGATTTCGGCCATGGCCGTGAGCTTCGTGCACGGTTCCAACGATGGCCAGAAAGGTATCGGCCTGATCATGCTGGTGCTGATCGGTATCGTTCCGGCGCAGTTCGTACTCGACCTGGGCAGCACCACCTACCAGATCGAACGCACTCGCGATGCGACCCTGCACCTGAACCAGTTCTACAAGCGCAATGCCGATACGCTGGGCGAATACCTGGCCTTGGGCAAAAGCGTGGAAGGTGATCTGCCGGAGAAATTCCGTTGCAACCCGCAACAGACCGAACCGACCATCGCCGCCCTGCTCGACACCCTTAAAGGTGTCGCCGACTACCATTCGCTGTCGGCGGAAAGCCGTATCGAAGTCCGTCGCTACCTGCTCTGCCTGGATGACACGGCAAAGAAAGTCGGCAAGCTGCCCGGCCTCGCTGCCCGTGAAAAGGCTGACCTGGACAAGCTGCGCAAAGACCTGACCACCACCACCGAATACGCCCCGTTCTGGGTGATTCTGGCGGTAGCACTGGCCCTGGGCCTGGGCACCATGGTGGGCTGGAAGCGCGTGGTACTGACCATCGGCGAGAAGATCGGCAAGCAAGGCATGACTTACTCCCAGGGCATGTCGGCGCAGATCACGACCGCGAGCCTGATCGGCATGGCGAACATCTTCAGCCTGCCGGTTTCCACCACCCACGTCCTGTCTTCGGGTGTGGCCGGTACCATGGTCGCCAACAAAAGCGGCCTGCAGGGCGGTACCGTCAGAACCATCCTGCTGGCCTGGGTCCTGACCCTGCCAGCGACCGTGGCCCTGTCGGCCGGCCTGTTCTGGCTGGCGTCGAAGGCACTGGGCAGCTGATACATCGCTGCAACGAAAAAGGCGCGTTCCGTGAGGTTCGCGCCTTTTTCATGCCTCACACAAAACCCCGTAGGAGCCGGCTTGCTGGCGATGGCGTGTCAGCAACGCGGGTGTCGGCTGATACACCATCGCCAGCAAGCCGGCTCCTACAGATGGGCACCGCCCTATAAATCGCGGGCAACCGAAGTTGCCCAAAATGCCTTGCGTGCTCATTGCATCAAGAAAGACCTACGGTTTTTTCCGCTTGTGCGAATCCTTCCAGATAAAAAATCCAAACCCTGCAAAAAACAGAACCATGAGGCCGACTGTCAGCACTCCGGCGATCACCACGTTGTCGAAAAACATGACTGGCCTCCTGGACTTGCCCTGTTGCGATGGGGCTAAGTTAACCAATCAGGCAGGAGAGAAAATTGACCGGGGTCAATATCGCCCGAGACAGGGCGCAAAGGAGGGGGAAAACTGATCTGCATCAACGGATGCGCGGGGTTTAACGCTTTTTCGGTTTGTTCTTCGGCTTCTTCTTCGCTTTACCCAAAGGCATCGCTTGTTCGAATGCCTGGCGCACTTCATTCAGGCGTTTGTCGTTGAGGTCGTGAACGCGCTTGGCGCGTTCAGCGTTAAGGTCGATCAGCTTGTCGTCTTGGCTCATGGCGCTCAGTGCATCGCGTGAAGGAATTCCGCTGCCGCATCGCTCGGCAGGATTGCGCCAATAATGCGGTCTGGCGCCGGCGCTGACCAGTCACCCGCGTGACAGCGGCTTAACAAAATATGTACTGACGCGGTTTTTTCGCCGCACAATCGCGTTTTTGCGATGGACCCAAAGGACCCGCGCCGTGGAATTGCACCAGGATCTGCCACCCTTGATGTCCCTGCGCGCCTTCGAGGCCGTGGCTCGCCATTTGAGCTTCATCAAGGCCGCCGATGAATTGTCGGTGACCCAAAGCGCAATCAGCCACCAAGTGCAGAAACTGGAGCAGTTCCTGAACCAGCGGCTGTTTATCCGCCGCACCCGGGCCATTGATCTGACGCCAGTCGGCGAAGCGTACTACCGGCAGATTCAACCGGCCCTGGAATCCATAGCGCTGGCAACGCGCGAACTGCGCGGCAACGATCATCATGAAACCACCCTGCGCATCGGCCTCCTCGCCTCTTTCGCCACGCTGTGGCTGGTGCCGCGTCTGGCTGACTTTAACGCGCGCCATCCACACATCCATGTCGAGCTGCTGCCTTCGGTAGAACTGTCCGATGTTGGCGGTGGCGAAGTCGACCTGGCGATTCGTTATGGCAAGGGCGGCTGGCCGAAAGTCCGGGCTCAGCGCTTCATGTCAGAAACACTGACACCGGTTTGTAGCCCGACATTCAAAACCCAGGGCAGCGGCATCGGCCCGTTACTCATGGCCAAATCCCATCAACCGTTCGAATGGCTCGACTGGAGCGCGCGCAACGGCATCGACCTCAGCCACTACCCCAGCGTAATGCTCCACGACTACAACATAGTCGTCGAAGCCGCCGTGGCCGGCCAGGGCATTGCCATGGGTCGAGTTCATTTGATCGAACGCCGACTGAGGGAAGGTGCGCTGGTAGAAGCCTTCGACACCCCGCCGTTCATTAGCGAAATCGGTTATTGGCTGGTCACTCCCGAGCGGCCTTCAAGCGACGCAGCGGAATGTTTCGGTGAATGGCTGAATGAAATGGCTCATGCATGAGTTATTTGGATACGTCGAATTAAATCTATCCGTTTGTCGCACACCTCACGCGCCAACATGCTGAAGCCTTCATTCAGGAGGATTCACCATGACCGATTCACTCGCCCACCGAGTCCAGCAACTGGGCCTGAGCCTGCCGACGCCGAGCCAGCCCATCGCCAACTACGTTAATCATGTGGTCAGCCAGAACCAGCTGTTCATTTCCGGCCAGATCCCGTTGCAGGACGGCCAACCGGCGTTCATCGGTCGACTTGGCGAATCGATCTCCGACGAAGAAGGTGCCAACGCCGCCGAACTCGCAGCCCTGGGCCTGCTGGCTCAACTCAGCGATGCGCTGAACGATGACCTGTCGAAACTGGTGCGCATCATCCGCCTGGGTGTGTTTATCGCCAGCGCTCCTGACTTCCAGCGGCAAGGCGTGGTTGCCAATGGCGCATCCAACCTGTTGGTCAACGCCCTTGGCGAAAAAGGCCGGCACGTACGCACGGCCGTGGGTGTTTCGAGCTTGCCCGGCGGCGTGGCGGTGGAAATCGACGCAATATTCGAGTTGCGGCCGTGAATCTCGCTGAGGTGGAGCGTTTGCGCGCGGCCACACCGGGTTGCACCAGCGTGATTCACTTCAACCATGCCGGCGCTTCGTTGCCCAGCCAAGCCACCCTCGACGCGATGATCGAGCAGTTGCAGCGCGAAGCCACCGACGGCCCGATGGAGGCCGCCGACCAGAGCATCCAGGCCCGCGCCCGCCACGCGGCCGCGACATTGCTCAACGCCAGCACTGAAAGCATCGCGTTCGCCAGCAGCGGCTCGGCGGCCTGGGGCATGGCGTTCAACGCGTTGGGCCCGTGGCGGGCCGGCGAGCGGATTCTGGTCGGTCGCCATGAATGGGGCGGCAATCTGGCCTGCCTGTACCGGGCCGTCAGCGCGGGCGCGCGGCTTGAGGTGATTCCCTGCGACGAGACAGGCGCGGTATCCGTCCCTGCCCTCAAGCAGATGATCGACTCGAAGGTGAAGCTGATCGCGCTGACCTGGCTCCCGGCCAACGGCGGCTTGATCAACCCGGCGGAAGCCATTGGCGCCGTGGCGAGACAGCACGGGATTCCTTATTTCATCGACGCCGGCCAGGCACTCGGGCAATTGCCCTGCGACGTGCGGGCGCTGAACTGCGATGTGCTTAAGGGCGCCGGGCGCAAGTTCCTTCGAGGCCCGCGAGGTACGGCGCTGATGTATGTCAAACCGGAGTTCCTCGAACGACTCCTACCCGGCCATCTGGACGTGCTGTCCGCCCCTTGGGACGGCGAAGGCTTTGCCGTGCGCGAGGATGCGCGGCGTTTTGAAACCAGCGAAGTCTCGGTGGCCTTGTTGGCGGGATTGGCCAATGCGCTGGAGGAATTCAACCGGTTGGGCGCGACCCGCATTCGTCAGCGAATCGACGGGTTGTGTCGACACCTGCCCGAACGCCTCGGCACCATCAGCGGGCTGACGCTGCACAACCTGGGGCGCTCCGATCAGCAATCAGGCCTGATCGCCTTCACGCTCAAGGGTTGGGACAGTCTCGATTTGAAGCAGCATCTGGCACAGCGAGGGATCAACATCGGCGCCAATGGCGTGGCCTATACGCCGCTGGACATGCAGGCAAGAGGGCTGGAAAGCATCGCGCGGATTGCGGTGAGTTATCTCAATACCGAGAGGGAGGTTGAGGTGCTGTTAAGGAGTTTGAGGGCGTTGGCGGCGGACGGTCAGTGAGTATGGGTGACGACTGAAAAGATCGCAGCCTTCGGCAGCGCCTACACCTGAATGTCGACCCACAAGCCCTGACGCGGCTCGTCTTCAATCAGCGGAGCGACCGGCACGGTGTTGTCGGCATTGAGCTCGGTACCGGGAATCGCCAGGTGTTCGTCAGAATCCTCATCGGCTTCACGACGACGCCTTCGCTGCTCCTGCTTGCGGCGCTGCTCCTCGCGCAGCTGAAATGCAGCCTCTTCCGAGTCGCGCTGCTGCAGGTCGATCGTGGTTTCGTTGGAGCTTTCCTGCACCGGCACGACAGGTGGAATGTCCGGGCGCTGCCGGATCGGGTCGTGCTGGGAAGTGATCGGTACGGCGCTCAAGGGGAGCATCGGTGGCAGCATAATGAGTTGTCTCCTGTCAGCAGGCTGTCGGCTGCGGGGATGGCGACTTGAGCCATCGGTCGCAAACTGTGACCCGCTTGGCACTTGTAGGAGCTGCCGCAGGCTGCGATCTTTATCGGACAACGTAGAACTCAAGTGTTCCCCAAGATCAAAAGATCGCAGCCTTCGGCAGCTCCTACGCCGTAAACCTTTTGGTCTGAAGGGCCGATTCCGTTAAGATAGCCCGCTTTTTCAAGGTGGGAGTCAGGCAGCATGGCGCAGCAGTATCAACCGGGGCAACGCTGGATCAGTGACAGCGAAGCCGAGCTGGGTTTAGGCACCGTTCTGGCACAGGACGGCCGCTTGTTGACCGTGCTCTATCCGGCCACTGGCGACACTCGCCAGTACGCGCTACGGAATGCGCCCCTCACCCGCGTGCGGTTTTCGCCGGGCGACTCGATCACTCACTTCGAAGGCTGGAAACTGACCGTCCAGGAAGTCGACGACGTCGACGGCCTGCTGGTCTACCACGGCCTCAACGCGCAGAACGAAGTGGTCACCCTGCCGGAAACCCAACTGTCGAACTTCATTCAGTTCCGTCTGGCCAGCGACCGTCTGTTCGCCGGGCAGATCGACCCGCTGGCCTGGTTCTCCCTGCGCTACCACACGCTTGAACACACCAGCCGTCAGTTGCAATCCTCCCTCTGGGGCCTGGGTGGCGTGCGTGCGCAACCGATCGCGCACCAGTTGCACATCGCCCGTGAAGTGGCCGACCGGATTGCGCCGCGGGTTCTGCTGGCGGACGAAGTGGGTCTGGGCAAGACCATCGAAGCCGGTCTGGTGATCCATCGCCAACTGCTGTCGGGCCGCGCCAACCGCGTGCTGATCCTGGTGCCGGAAAACCTGCAGCACCAGTGGCTGGTAGAGATGCGCCGTCGCTTCAATCTGCAAGTCGCGCTGTTCGACGAAGAACGCTTCATCGAAAGCGATGCCGCCAACCCGTTCGAAGACACCCAGCTCGCGCTGGTTGCGCTGGAATGGCTGGTGGAAGACGAGAAGGCTCAGGATGCGCTGTTCGCCGCCGGTTGGGACCTGATGGTCGTCGACGAAGCCCACCACCTGGTATGGCACGAAGACAAGGCCAGCCCGGAATACTCGCTGGTCGAACAACTCGCCGAAGTCATTCCCGGCGTATTGCTGCTGACCGCGACCCCGGAACAACTGGGCCAGGACAGCCACTTCGCACGTCTGCGCCTGCTCGACCCGAACCGTTTCCATGACCTGCACGCCTTCCGCGCCGAGAGCGAAAACTATCGCCCAGTGGCCGAAGCCGTTCAGGAGTTGCTGGACAAAGGGCGCCTGTCGCCTGAAGCGCACAAGACCATTCACGGTTTCCTCGGCAACGAAGGTGAAGCGCTGCTGACCGCCGTCAACGATGGCGACACCGAAGCCAGCGCCCGTCTGGTCCGCGAACTGCTCGACCGCCACGGCACCGGCCGCGTGCTGTTCCGTAATACCCGCGCCGCGGTGCAGGGTTTCCCGGAACGCAAACTGCACCCGTATCCGCTGCCGTGCCCCGACGAATACCTCGAACTGCCGCTGGGCGATCACGCCGAGTTGTACCCGGAAGTCAGCTTCCAGGCCCAGCCGGACGCCAACGAAGAAGAGCGCTGGTGGAAATTCGACCCGCGCGTCGAATGGCTGATCGATACGCTGAAGATGCTCAAACGCACCAAAGTGCTGGTGATCTGCGCCCACGCCGAAACTGCCATGGACCTGGAAGACGCCCTGCGCGTGCGTTCCGGCATCCCGGCCACGGTGTTCCATGAGGGCATGAACATCCTCGAGCGTGACCGCGCCGCCGCGTACTTCGCCGACGAAGAGTTCGGCGCACAAGTGCTGATCTGCTCGGAAATCGGCAGTGAAGGTCGCAACTTCCAGTTCTCGCACCACCTGGTGCTGTTCGATCTGCCGTCGCACCCGGACCTGCTGGAGCAGCGGATCGGTCGTCTGGACCGGATCGGCCAGAAACACATCATCGAACTGCACGTACCGTACCTGGAAACCAGCCCGCAAGAGCGGTTGTTCCAGTGGTATCACGAAGCGCTTAACGCGTTCCTCAACACCTGCCCGACCGGCAACGCCTTGCAGCATCAGTTCGGCCCGCGCCTGCTGCCGCTGCTGGAAAATGCCGATGACAGCGAGTGGCAAGCGCTGATCGACGAAGCCCGCTCCGAGCGCGAGCGCCTGGAAGCCGAGCTGCACACCGGCCGTGACCGCTTGCTGGAGCTCAATTCCGGCGGTGCCGGCGAAGGTGATGCGCTGGTCGAGGCCATCCTCGAACAAGACGATCAATTCGCCCTGCCGATCTATATGGAAACCCTGTTCGACGCCTTCGGTATCGACAGCGAAGACCATTCGGAAAACGCGCTGATCCTCAAGCCGAGTGAAAAAATGCTCGACGCCAGCTTCCCGCTGGGCGACGACGAAGGCGTGACTATCACCTACGACCGCAACCAGGCGCTGTCTCGCGAAGACATGCAGTTCATCACCTGGGAACACCCGATGGTGCAGGGCGGCATGGACCTGGTCTTGTCCGGTTCGATGGGCAACACCGCCGTGGCGCTGATCAAGAACAAGGCGCTGAAACCTGGCACCGTGTTGCTGGAACTGCTCTATGTCAGCGAAGTGGTTGCGCCGCGCTCGCTGCAACTGGGCCGTTACCTGCCGCCGGCCGCGCTACGCTGCCTGCTCGATGCCAATGGCAACGACCTGTCGGCCCGGGTGTCGTTCGAAACCCTGAACGATCAACTGGAAAGCGTGCCACGTGCCAGCGCCAACAAGTTCATCCAGGCCCAGCGCGATCAGCTGACGCCACGGATCAACGCCGGTGAAGAGAAGATCTTCCCGCGCCACGCCGAGCGTGTGGCGGAGGCACAGCGTCGCCTGGCGGCCGACACCGACGAAGAACTGGCACGCCTGACTGCGTTGCAAGCGGTCAACCCGACCGTACGCGACAGCGAACTGATTGCCTTGCGTAAACAGCGTGAGCAAGGCTTGGCCATGCTCGACAAGGCTGCGTTGCGACTGGAAGCGATTCGGGTGTTGGTGGCGGGTTAATCCCCACTTCCCCCGGAAAAACAAAAAGGCCCGCTGCGATGCGGGCCTTTTTTTTGCCTCGAAAAACCACATCCGCCACAACAACAATCCCAGTAGGAGCCGGCTTGCTGGCGATGAGGCCCTTGAATTTGACGGTGATTAACCGGACCTCATCGCCAGCGAGCCGGCTCCTACAGGTTCTCTATTCCAATTTTTCTACGCGGTGACCGCCGGTATCTGCGGTTCAACCACCGCCACCAAACCATCCTTCATCCGCTTCGCATCCCGCACAAAACACCGCGATGCCAGAAACAGAAACACCATCGTAAAGAACAGCGCCACCGGGATCAGGTACATCGCGTCATGCAGGCCGACCGCCTTGAACGCTTCGGTCATTTGCTCGGCACCGGCCGCCAGCATGGCCGTGTGCGCAAAGTGATCGGACAGACCGCCCACCACCACCGGCCCCAATCCACCGCCGAGCAAATACAACCCGGCAAAGAACAACGCCATGGCCGTGGCCCGCAGGCGCGGTTCAACCACGTCCTGAATTGCCGTGTAGACGCAGGTGTAGAAGTTGTAGGCAAACAACCAGCCGACGCTGAACATTGCCACGAACACTCCGATTTCGATCCGTCCCGCATGCAACGCCCAAGCGGTGCACACCGTCGAGATGATCAGGCTGAATGCGGCAAACAGCAGTCGTCCATTGGCCACGCGCTGGTGAATCTTGTCCGCGACCCAACCACCCAGGGTCAGGCCGAACAGCCCTGTCACGCCGACGATGACACCGGTGGCCACGGCAGCCTCATGCAAGGGCATCAGGAAATAACGCTGCAACATCGGCACCAGAAAAGAGTTGCAGGCATAAGTGGCGAAGTTGAAACACAGCCCCGCCATGACCAGCCACAGAAACGTCGGCACCGCCAACACCCGATGGATCGGCCGGTCCACACGTTCCTGCGAGACCTGCACACTTTCGGCCGCGCCGCGTTTCGGCTCCTTGATGAAGAACATGAAGATCGCCAGGACCAGCCCCGGCACTGCCGCGATGAAAAACGGTGCACGCCAGCTGTCGAAGGCCTTGACCATCCAGCCGATGGTGAAGAACGCCAGCAACAGACCCAATGGCAGGCCCAGCATGAAAATGCCCATCGCCCGCGCGCGACGGTGGGCCGGGAACAGGTCGCCGATCAGCGAGTTGGCGGCCGGTGCATAACTGGCCTCACCAATACCGATGCCCATGCGCACGATCAGGAAACTCCAGAAACTGCCCACCAGCCCGTTAACGGCGGTCAGCGCACTCCACGCCGCCAGGCCACAGCCCATCAGTTTGGCGCGTGAGCCCGTATCGGCCATCCGCCCCAAAGGCAGGCCGGCAATCGCGTAGACGATGGTGAATGCGGTCCCGATGATCCCCAGTTGAAAATCGCTGAGGTGCCATTCCATGCGGATCGGCTCGATGATGATGGCCGGAATGGTGCGGTCGAAGAAATTGAACAGGTTGGCCAGGAACAGCAGGAACAGAATGCGCCAGGCATTCGCCGCTTGGGTCGAGTTCTGCATGAGTCCGTCTCTTTTATTGTTATTGGGGCCTCACCGTCCCCGGAACCTGCAATCTAGTCAGGCTCGCCGTAGCTGTCTGTAATTATTCGTAAGGCTGATATCAGCCCATGGCGAGCCTGCGCACAATGCCCGGCCCTGCAGACCGCGAAAGCCCAGTGTTTACAGGGTAAAAGCGTTGTTCAATAGCCGTGAGACACGTAGAAAAATACCTTTCGCACCCCCTTCCAAAGCCCGTGGCGAAGCCTAGAATAGCGGCCTTGTCCGCCCCATCGTCCCCCACCCTCCTTTGATTATCGCCCATGTCCGAAGCCAGTCCGTGTCTGAATTGCGGTGCCTGCTGTTCCCATTTTCGCGTGTCTTTTTTCTGGGGTGAATGCACCTCGGCCGGGGGCACGGTGCCCGATGAGCTTGTCGCGCCCATCAGCCCCAATCGCGTGGCCATGCTCGGCACAGACTGCAAACCCACCCGCTGCATCGGGCTGGTCGGTGAAGTGGGCAGCACCGTGCAATGCTCAATCTACGACCAGCGCTCCAGTACCTGCCGGGAGTTCGACGCCTCCTGGGCCAATGGCGAGGCGAACGTGGATTGCGATGCGGCACGGGCAGCGTTCGGGTTGCCTGCCCTGTTACCCGCGTACGAAATGCCCTATGAGCAGATTGCATAAGGCTTTAGTGCCAAACGCTATAGGACTAATGCCAAAAACTTAAGTATCAATGTGCCAGCACCCCTTGCACTCTGTACATGGCCTCTATACTCCAGAGCATTCGCCAGCGTTCATGACGCCAGCAAGAATGACTCAGAGATGGGGCAAGCGATGGAGTTGCTTGGTTTGCATTTCACGACTCAACTGCCAGAGAGCGGTCAGGTCGTACTCAACTGTGCGCATAACCCTTTTTTGGTGTTGCTGGCCTATGTGGTGGCCTGTGCGGCCGGCTTTGCCACGTTGGACATGACCGAACGGGTCCGCCATGCAGAAAAATCCGCGAACCAACGACTCTGGCGCTGGGTCGGTGCCGCGTGTCTGGCGGGTGGTATCTGGGCCATGCACTTCATCAGCATGCTGGCGTTCCAGGTGCCGATCGAAATTCATTACCAAATGCCTGTCACCCTGACCTCGCTGTTGTTCGCGTTGACGGCCTCATGGCTGGCGATGCACACCCTCAGCCATCCACATGTAAGTTTCCGGCGATACCTGCGGGCCGCGGTGTGGATCGGCCTGGGCATCGCGACCATGCACTACGTGGGCATGGCCGCCATGCGTTCGAATGCGACGGCCTATTACCATCCCGTTCTGTTTACCCTCTCGATCGTGATCGCCATTGGCGCCAGCCTCGCCGCATTGTTGATTTCCAGCCATCTGCGCGATGGCAGTGGTGCGTTTCATCAACACCTCAAATACACCGCCAGCCTGGTGCTCGGAGCCGGCATCGTCAGCATGCACTTCACCGGCATGGCAGCACTCGACCTGGTGCTGCCCGACAACAGCCTCCAGCCGCTGCCCGGTGACAACAATCACGTGCAACTGGGACTGACGGTGGCGGTGATGACGCTGCTGATCATCGGCAGCAGCATCAGCGCGGCATTGGCGGACAAGAAACTGCAACACAAGGAACACGACCTGCAACGGGTCAATACACTGCTCGGTCAATTGGACCAGGCGCGCATGTCACTGCAGCACATGGCGAACAATGATGCCCTGACCAACCTGATCAACCGGCGCGGCTTCAACCAGATCTTCGCTGAGAAGCTGCTCCAGAAAACCAGTGAAGGCGGCATGCTGGCGGTGATGTTTCTGGACATCGACCATTTCAAGCGGATCAACGACAGCCTCGGCCATCACGCCGGCGACGAACTGCTCAAGGTCCTGGCCAGCCACATCAAGAGCTCGGTGCGCAGCCACGAAGATGTGGTGGCGCGCTTCGGTGGCGACGAATTCTGCGTCCTCATCAATCTGCGCGATCGCGAAGAAGCACGGCTCATGGCCCAGCGCATCATGCTGAAAATGAAGGAGCCCATCGAGCTGGCCGGGCGCTGCATGGTCATGACCACCAGCATCGGCATCAGTCTGTTTCCGGAAGACGGCAAGACGTGCGAAGAGTTGCTGAAAAACGCCGACCTGGCGCTGTATCAATCCAAGCGCAGTGGCCGCAACGGTCTGCATTTCTTCAATGCCAACCTGAAAACCCATGCCACTCTGGAGCTGCAACTGGAAGAAGAGCTGCGCAACGCCCTTCGCGACGACAGCGGGCTGATGCTCTATTACCAACCGATCTATGACCTGAAGACCGGCCAGGTCAGCAAGCTGGAAGCGCTGATTCGTTGGCAGCATCCGGTCCACGGGTTGCTGGCACCGGATCGGTTCATCGCCATCGCCGAGGCCAACGGCCTGATCGCCGAACTGGACAATTGGGTGCTGCACAAAGCCTGCGAGGACCTGAGCGAGCTGTCGCGCCAAGGCTGCGAAGATCTCCATATCGCGCTGAACTGCTCACCCCTGAATCTTGCACGCGAGGAACTGGTCGACGAAATCGATCACGCATTACGGGGCGCCGGGGTGTCGCCGCAACGGCTGGAACTGGAAATGACCGAGAATGCGTTGATGGGCAATCTCGACAAGACGTTGGGGCTACTGCGCCGGATTCGCGCCCTGGGCGTGTCGCTGTCGATCGACGAGTTTGGCACCGGTTACTCGTCACTGGCCTACCTCAAGCGCCTGCCACTCACTACGCTGAAGCTCGATCGATCGTTCATCCAGGACATCCCCACGGCAACCCAGGACATGGAAATTGTCCAGGCGCTCATCATCATCGCCCACACCCTGCATTTAAAGGTGATCACCGAAGGCGTCGAAACCCCTGAGCAATTCGCGTTTCTCGAGAGTAACGGCTGCGATTTCGTGCAGGGCTACCTGCTCAGTCGTCCAGTGCCATTGGCGGAGTTGCGTCCGGTGCTGAACGAGATCAACCAGCGCAAACACACGCGCGCCTTCAACCCTCTGAGTCTGGCTCGCGGTACAACTGCACTAACGTTGACGGGTCCTTTTGCAAAAAGCCCTGAGCCCCATGCAGGCGCATCAGTTGTGCGGCCAATCCGCTGACGGGTGTGGCCGAACCCTGTTCAAGGGAAAATTTCACCGCAGTGTCGAGGTCCTTGAGCAGCGTGCGCACGTGCCACTTCACGGGTTCGAAGCGGCTTTCGGCCATTTGCGGGGCGAGGATCTGCAATGGTTTCGAATCGGCAAAACCGCCCGCCAGGGCCTCGGCGATCAGGCTGGCCTGCACACCGGAACGCTCGGCCAGCGCCACCACTTCGGCGATGACCAGGGCATTGCAGGCAACAATCATCTGATTACAGACCTTGGTCACCTGCCCCGCCCCGACCGCGCCCATATGGGTGACGCGCTGGCCGAGGCTGAGCAGAACTGGCCTGACACGCTCAAGGTCCGCCGCTTCGCCGCCCACCATAATGGCCAGGCTGCCGGCCTCGGCGCCGACAACACCGCCGGACACCGGAGCGTCCAGCCAGCTCATGCCGGCCTGACCGGCCAGCTGCGCGGACATTTCCCGCGTCGCGGTGGGTTCCAGGCTGGAAAAATCCACCAGCAACTGACCGCTTTTCCCACCTTCGGCAATCCCGCCCGGACCAAACACCACTTCGCGCACCACTGCCGTGTCCGCCAGACACACCATCAGGACATCGGCGTGCTGGCACAGCTCGGCAGGCGTGGCGACGTGTCGCGCGCCTGCCTCGACCAGCGGCGCGCATTTGTCCGGATTACGGTTCCACACCGTCAGTGGATAACCCGCCGCCAGCAGGCGCCGGCACATCGGCAAACCCATCAGGCCGATCCCGGCAAAACCCAACGAAGGTAGCGTTGACATCATTTGGCCTTCTTTTCGATTAAAGATCGCCAAATATTGGCCGATTCATCATGACTAAGGAAAGGATTCCCCCGAGTGATGCTCAGGCCAACCCCCTGACGCTTGGGCCAATGACGCGCAAAAAAAGACGCGAGAACCCATCCGTGACGGCTCGACGACAGCAGTCGCCCGACCGACCAGCCCAGGTACATGGCGCACAATGACTTCTAAAAACAATCCCGCCACTGCGATATCCGATCTGACGCTGAGCCCCGCGGCGAACAGCCCCGCAACGTCGAAGCCATTGACGCCGTCGCGCCCGCTGGCGACTCAGCAATACCTGTATTTCACCGAGACCAACACGGACCGCATCCTCGATAACCTCGATGGCCTGCGTGACCTGGTGTTCCCGCGCCCGCCGCACCTGGAAGGCGACAACGAACAGCACAGCGATCAGGAATTCCCGTCGGTGTGCCTGATCGGCCTCGGTCGCTGCGGCTCGAACATTGCGCTGGACGTCGCGGAGCTGGTGTACAACGCCCGCAAGTTCTACCTCAATGAATTCAACAACGAAGACCGCCTGTCGCCGGACAAACGCTATGCCGAAAAGGGCTACAGCCCGGCGCAGTGGATTCGCAATAACCTGCGCCTGGGGACGAACAAGGCCACCAAACCGGTGTTCCTGGTCGAGCCGCTGGTGATGCTCGGCGACTTGGACAAAGACATCGCCGGTCGCATCCGCTTCTCGCGCAAAGGCGAAAAAAGCGGCTTCCTGCGCGACTACAGCAAAATGAAAATCATGGACTTGTCGGAAGTCCACGCCGGTGGTGCCGGTAACGCGCCGATCCTCGGTCAGTACCTGGCCAAGATCATCCTGAACAAGGACACCCAGCGTTTTTCCAGCCCGGACTGGAAGATGATTCACTCGTACCTGATCGATAGCTGCGGCATCAAGGCCAACCAGTCGCGCCTGTATTTCTCGATCTTCAGCGCCGGCGGCGGTACCGGTTCGGGCATGGCCTCGGAATTCGGCCTGGCCCAGCAGCACTCGTACATGAACAAGACGTTCGACACCAAGCCGATGGACGAGCATGACGGCAAGAGCGGTCACTCCTTCGTCTTCGAGCCGATCTTCACCAGCGGCATTTGCGTACTGCCGAACATTTCCGATCACCGCAGTGAAATGTCCGAGGCGCTGCACATCAACGCCGGTCGCCTGCTGTGCAAATACCTGTCGGAAGAGTGGGACTTCTCCTACAACTTCGCCAATGAAGACAGCAGCGAAGCCAGCGTCATGGGCCGTATCCGCCCATGGAACGCCATGATGCTGATCTCCAACGACATCATGCGTTATGCCGAAGAAAGCGATGACGGCAACATCCAGAACATCGACGTCAACGCGATGGAAAAGCACGCCAACCAGTACATCTCGCAGCAGATCTTCAACATTCTGACGGCGCAGGCGGTCACGACCGACTACGACCAGAATTATTTCCGTCGCGCCGGCATCGACATCGGCGAAACCATTCGCCTCGACGCCAACGACCTGTTCATGAGTCTGGCCGGTCCGGTGGCGATTGCCTACGCCGAATCGGTGGTGCCGGAAACGCCGCCGCCGAGCAGCGACAAGTTCAAGGTGTTCGAGAAAGAACCGCAGCGCCTGAACATCGATGACCTGTTCTTCCGCTCCATCGACCTGCCACACTTCAACAAGGTCACACAGGCCATCGAAGGCATCAGCTTGTTGCCGATCGAATCCAAGCGCTATCGGGCGTCGCTGGAGCAGTACAAGAATTCCGGTTATGACGCGGCCGCGTTGCACGACCTGCACTTCTTCAAGAACTGCTCGTCGGTGGTCTCGATCGTGTCGTTGCCGAAGGACTACAAACTGTCCTACATGGACCTGAACCGGTTGAAGACTCACCTCAACAGCCTGTTCCCGAACACCACGCTCAAGCGTTATGCCCTGGTGATCGGCGCGTCGGCCAACTTGTCGTTGACCACGTTGATCGCCAAGAGCCCGTGCCTGTCGGACGACTTCCTGACGCTGATCGTCGCGTTCATCAAGCGCTGCTTCGCGAAGAACCCGTACCGTTTCGACGACACGCTGGATAACTCGATCCTGGACTTCATCATCAATGAAGAGTTTGACGAAGGCCTGATCGACGACTTGCTCAACGAGTTCGAAAACCCGGCGAAGATTCTCGATACCAACTGGTATGCGATCAAACCGATGTACGAGAAAAAGTACCGTGAGCTGATCAGCGACAAGGACAAGTTCGTCTCGATCAATGACATTCGCCTGTCGCGCGATTGCGTGAAGAAGGCGATCAAGTACCTGCGCGAGATCTACCGTCACCGGATTGGCAAGACCAAGGTTATTTCCCTCAATAACCATACTGGCAAGACGTTTTCGGTCTGATCCGACACCGCAGCGTCGCATTCGCGGGCAAGCCCGCGAATGCGGCCTCACATCCACCGCAAATTCCAACATCCAGAAACAATTAAGCAGCCCGCAGGTTGCTCAATAAACTGTTCCCGTTACGTTTACGTCACCCTCGCCAAGACCCTTCTGTGGCCTTTCTCTACGGCAACATGCCATCACGCTACTCGGCTACACACTTTTATCGATGGAACTCTCGCACTAATTAGGTGCATAGATTCACTTCGTCGCCCTTTCCTGGATCAGAATCCACGGCGAAACCACCACTGCCCACAACTCCGGATCACGTTCGAAAAGATCCAGCGCCCGCGTTTCAGACAGCTTGGCGACCTCGTCGGCGGCCAGCCAGGCAGCCACTTTCTCGCCTTCGTCCGTCGCCACCGCTTCCGCCGCAGCGATCAAATCCAGACCAGGATCGACCCACAATAGGGCACCCTTGGCGAAGAACGGCTCCAGCTCTTTCCAGGTAATAGATGCGGTTTCACCAAGCAGCTTGGCATAGAGGGTGCTAGGTTCTTGAGTCATGGGTCCTGTCCGGAAAAGAAATCGACGTGGATGATAACGTCGGTGGTCTGGCAGAAAAACCCGGATGCAATTGAGTTACCGATTGAAAACTGCAGGAAAGCCAAGGATTGCTGATATTTCAGCTGAAGCCCCCGCCGCAATTCTGTCTTTTTCTTTCAAAAAAGCGACACCTCCTGATTTTGCCCCCTGGCGCCAGCTTCCCAGGCTAACAATCGGCGCTCTACACTGTACCGGTACAGTTGCCGGGGGCATTTTCCGGAGGATATCGAAGATATCTGACCCGGTTCTGCTGCTACGGCGCCAGGACTATAAAAACTACAACAGTAAGAGTGGAGCACTATGACTAAGGCTACTAAGCAGATTTCCAAACTGTTTGCCGCTATGGTTCTGGCCGGGGTTGCCAGCCATTCGTTCGCAGCTGACACCATCAAGATCGGCATCGCCGGCCCTAAGACCGGTCCTGTAGCCCAATACGGCGACATGCAGTTCAGTGGCGCCAAAATGGCCATCGAACAGATCAACGCCAAGGGTGGCGTAGACGGCAAGAAACTCGAAGCCGTTGAATACGATGACGCCTGTGATCCAAAACAAGCGGTGGCTGTCGCGAACAAAGTCGTCAACGACGGCGTGAAGTTCGTGGTCGGTCACCTGTGCTCCAGCTCCACTCAACCGGCTTCGGACATCTACGAAGACGAAGGCGTGATCATGATCACCCCGGCTGCCACCAGCCCGGACATCACCAATCGCGGTTACAAAATGATCTTCCGTACTATCGGTCTGGACAGCGCCCAGGGCCCTGCCGCCGGTAACTACATTGCCGACTTCGTGAAACCGAAAATCGTTGCTGTTCTGCACGACAAACAGCAATACGGTGAAGGCATCGCCAGCGCCGTGAAGAAAACCCTGGAAGGCAAAGGCGTCAAGGTTGCCGTGTTCGAAGGCATCAACGCCGGCGACAAAGACTTCTCTTCGATGGTCTCCAAGCTCAAGCAAGCCAACGTCGACTTCGTCTACTACGGCGGCTACCACCCGGAGCTGGGCCTGATCCTGCGTCAATCCCAGGAAAAAGGCCTGAAAGCCAAGTTCATGGGTCCGGAAGGCGTGGGTAACGACTCCATTTCGCAGATCGCCAAGGAAGCTTCCGAAGGCCTGCTGGTAACCCTGCCGAAATCCTTCGATCAGGATCCTGCCAACATCGCCCTGGCTGATGCGTTCAAAGCGAAGAAAGAAGACCCGAGCGGTCCGTTCGTGTTCCCGGCCTACTCGGCTGTGACCGTGATTGCTGACGGCATCAAGGCTGCCAAGAGCGAAGACTCTGCCAAAGTGGCTGAAGCTATCCACGCCGGCACGTTCAAGACCCCGACTGGCGACCTGAGCTTCGACGCCAAGGGCGACCTGAAAGACTTCAAATTTGTGGTTTACGAGTGGCACTTCGGCAAACCAAAAACTGAAGCCAAGCCTCAGTAAGGCGTTGCCTGACTGACTGCCAATAAAGCCCACGGCGTGCCGTGGGCTTTGTTTTACGAACGTATTGGGCCGCGCTGGCGTGATCCGCCAGTCTCCCCACCTGAAAATCTCAAAACCGTCATCAGCGGTTCGCTGGCAAACCTCGCGTTCGAAGTGGATGCAGATCCACGGGGCTCGAGCGGGAAAATGACTCCACCAGTGAAATGCGTATCAGGTTTTTAGGAGCGCTGTAATGCCTGACATCTATCACTTCTTCCAACAGCTGGTTAATGGTCTGACCATTGGCAGCACGTATGCCCTGATCGCCATCGGCTATACGATGGTTTACGGCATCATTGGAATGATCAACTTCGCCCACGGCGAGGTGTACATGATCGGCTCTTACGTGGCGTTCATCGCCATCGCCGGGCTGGCCATGCTGGGACTCGACAGTGTTCCGCTGTTGATGACCGCCGCTTTCCTCGCGACCATTGTCGTGACCAGTGCCTACGGTTACAGCATCGAACGGATCGCCTACCGCCCCCTGCGCGGCAGCAACCGTCTGATCCCGCTGATTTCCGCCATCGGCATGTCGATCTTCCTGCAGAACACGGTTCTGCTGGCGCAAGACTCCAAGGACAAATCCATCCCCAACCTGATCCCCGGCAACTTCGCCATCGGGCCAGGTGGCGCACACGAAGTGCTGATTTCCTACATGCAAATCGTGGTGTTCGTGGTGACCCTGGTCGCCATGCTCGGCCTGACGCTGTTCATCTCCCGCTCTCGCCTGGGTCGCGCCTGCCGCGCCTGTGCCGAAGACATCAAGATGGCCAACCTGCTGGGTATCAACACCAACAACATCATCGCCCTGACCTTCGTCATCGGTGCCGCGCTGGCGGCCATCGCGGCCGTGCTGCTGAGCATGCAATACGGCGTGATCAACCCGAACGCCGGTTTCCTGGTCGGCCTCAAGGCCTTCACCGCAGCGGTACTGGGCGGAATCGGCAGCATCCCCGGCGCCATGCTCGGCGGGATCGTGCTTGGGGTGGCGGAAGCCTTTGGTGCCGATATCTTCGGCGACCAGTACAAGGACGTCGTGGCGTTCGGCCTATTGGTTCTGGTGTTGTTGTTCCGGCCAACCGGCCTGTTGGGCCGTCCGGAGGTTGAGAAAGTATGACTAGGAATCTTAAACAGGCGTTGTTCAGCGCCTTGCTGGTGTGGGCTGTCGCCTACCCGGTACTCGGTCTGAAGCTGACCATTGTCGGCATCAACCTCGAAGTCCATGGCACCAGCACTGCCACGCTGATCACCATCGCCGTGTGCTCGGTGCTGATGTTCCTGCGGGTGCTGTTCGACCAGCAGATCAGCTCGGCCTGGAAATCCTCGCCCAACCTGCCGGTGATGCCGGCCAAGGCCAGTAATTTCCTGACCCTGCCGACCACCCAGCGCTGGATCATCATCGCGCTGATCGTCGGTGCGCTGGTCTGGCCGTTCTTCGGCTCCCGCGGGGCGGTGGATATCGCCACGCTGGTGCTGATCTACGTGATGCTCGGCCTGGGCCTGAACATCGTGGTCGGCCTGGCCGGTCTGCTCGACCTCGGTTACGTCGGTTTCTATGCCGTCGGCGCTTACAGCTACGCGCTGCTGTCGCATTACTACGGCTTGAGCTTCTGGATCTGCCTGCCGATTGCCGGCCTGATGGCGGCCACGTTCGGTTTCCTGCTCGGTTTCCCGGTCCTGCGTTTGCGCGGCGACTATCTGGCGATCGTGACCCTGGGCTTCGGTGAAATCATCCGTCTGTTCCTGCGTAACCTGACCGACATCACTGGTGGCCCAAACGGCATCAGCAACATCGAGAAGCCCACGTTCTTCGGCCTGACTTTCGAGCGTAAAGCGGCTGAAGGCCTGCAGACGTTCCATGAGTACTTCGGCCTGGAATACAACTCGATCAACAAGGTGATCTTTCTTTACCTGGTCGCGTTGTTCCTCGCACTGTTTGCGCTGTTCGTCATCAACCGCTTGCTGCGCATGCCCCTGGGCCGCGCCTGGGAAGCGTTGCGTGAAGATGAGATCGCCTGCCGTGCACTGGGTCTGAACCCGACGATCATCAAGCTATCGGCCTTCACCCTCGGTGCGTGCTTCGCCGGTTTCGCCGGCAGCTTCTTCGCCGCGCGTCAGGGCCTGGTGACACCGGAGTCCTTCACCTTCATCGAGTCGGCGACCATCCTCGCCATCGTGGTGCTGGGTGGCATGGGCTCGCAACTGGGCGTCGTACTCGCCGCCACAGTGATGATCCTGTTGCCGGAAATGATGCGTGAGTTCAGTGAATACCGCATGTTGATGTTCGGCGCCTTGATGGTGCTGATGATGATCTGGCGTCCTCAAGGTCTGCTGCCCATGCAACGTCCTCACATGGAGCTGCGCAAATGAGCCGCGAGATTCTTAAAGTAGACAATCTGAGCATGCGCTTCGGCGGCTTGCTGGCGGTCAACGGCGTAGCCTTGAGCGTGAAAGAGAAACAGGTCGTGGCACTGATCGGCCCCAACGGCGCCGGCAAAACCACCGTGTTCAACTGCCTGACCGGTTTCTACAAACCGAGCGGTGGCAGCATCCTGCTGGACGGCGAGCCGATCGAAGGCCTGCCCGGCCACAAGATCGCCCTCAAAGGCGTGGTGCGAACCTTCCAGAACGTGCGCCTGTTCAAGGACATGACCGCGGTCGAGAACCTCTTGATCGCCCAGCACCGTCACCTGAACACCAACTTCCTGGCGGGCCTGTTCAAGACCCCGGGCTTCCGCAAAAGCGAACGCGAAGCCATGGAGTTCGCCGAGTACTGGCTGGACAAGGTCAACCTCAAGGCATTCGCCAACCGTCCGGCCGGCACCCTGGCCTACGGTCAGCAACGTCGCCTGGAAATCGCTCGTTGCATGATGACCCGCCCGCGGATCCTCATGCTCGACGAACCGGCTGCCGGCCTGAATCCGAAGGAAACCGAGGACCTCAAGGCGCTGATCAGCATGTTGCGTGAAGAGCACAACGTCACCGTGCTGCTGATCGAACACGACATGAAACTGGTCATGAGCATTTCCGACCACATCGTCGTGATCAACCAGGGCACGCCTCTGGCCGACGGTACGCCGGAACAGATCCGCGACAATCCTGAAGTGATCAAAGCCTACCTGGGGGAAGCGTAAATGCTGCAATTCGAAAACGTTTCCACCTTCTACGGCAAGATCCAGGCGCTGCACAGCGTCAACGTCGAAGTCCGTCAGGGCGAGATCGTGACACTGATTGGTGCCAACGGCGCCGGCAAGTCAACCCTGCTGATGACCCTCTGCGGTTCGCCGCAAGCCCACAGCGGCAGCATCCGCTACATGGGCGAAGAGCTCGTCGGTCAGAGCTCGTCGCAGATCATGCGCAAGAGCATCGCTGTCGTGCCGGAAGGTCGTCGGGTGTTTGCTCGCCTGACCGTGGAAGAAAACCTCTCCATGGGTGGTTTCTTCACCGAAAAGGGCGATTACCAGGAACAGATGGACAAGGTGTTGGGACTTTTCCCACGCTTGAAAGAACGCTTCAACCAGCGCGGCGGCACCATGTCCGGCGGCGAACAGCAAATGCTCGCCATCGGCCGTGCGCTGATGAGCAAGCCCAAGCTGTTGCTGCTTGACGAGCCATCGCTGGGCCTGGCACCGATCATCATCCAGCAGATCTTCGACATCATCGAGCAACTGCGCAAGGACGGTGTGACGGTGTTTCTGGTAGAGCAGAACGCCAACCAGGCGCTGAAAATCGCTGACCGTGCGTATGTGCTGGAAAACGGCCGGGTGGTGATGCAAGGCACTGGAGAAGCGCTGCTGACCGACCCGAAAGTACGCGAAGCGTACCTCGGTGGTTGAGCCCTCGCGGTAAACAAAAAAACGGCCTTCGGGCCGTTTTTTTGTGCCTGCCCCAATCCCCCAGACAACGAAAATCCCCTGTAGGAGCCGGCTTGCTGGCGATAGCGGTGGATCAGTCAACATCGTATTCGAATGTTGTACCGCTATCGCCAGCAAGCCGGCTCCTACAAGGACTGTGTGATGGCTTACAACCGGTCCAGCGCCTCCCCACTGCGCTTGAACCAGCCAATCAAATAATCCGCCAGCACCTGCGTGCGCTTGGGCAACCCACCTTGATACGGATGCACCAGGTACATCGGCATGCGACGTGTCTGATAATCGCGCAGGAGCCAGCGCAAACGCCCGTCAGCCAATTCCGTTTGCAGCAGGTAGGACGGCAACCGCGCAATACCCGCGCCACCCAATGCGGCTTTTTTCAATAGGCTGTAATAATTGCTGGCGAACGGTCCCGACACACGCACCCGCAATAACTCGTGTTGCTGGTGATAAAGCCATTCTTCACGGCCGCTGTAGTGACTGTTGAGTAAACACTGATGTTCGGCGAGTGCCTGTGGCGTCAGCGGCTCGCCGTGCTGCTCAAGGTAAGCCGGGCTGGCGCAGGTCAGCTCATGCCAGGCCAACAGGGGTCGTGCGACCAGGCGCTCGTCGTTGCCCACTTCGGAACGCACTGCCAGATCAAAACCGTCGCGAGACAAATCACGATAGTTGTTGTCGAGGTCGAGTTCGATCTGCACTTCAGGGTACTGCTGGGAAAACTCCAGCAACAAGCCATCGAAGAAAGTTTCCCCCAACGAGACCGGAACCGTCATACGCACCGGCCCGGCCATGTCGTCCTTCAACCGAGCCAATGCCTGACGCGCCCTTTCCACTTGTACAACTAACGCCTGGGCTTGCGGCAACAGCGCCGCCCCCGCCGCCGTCAGGCTCAAGCGGCGCGTGGTGCGTTGCAACAACACCACGGAAAACCGCGTCTCGAGCAGGCTGATGCGCTTGGACAACTGCCCTTTGCTGCAACCCAATTGCTGCGCAGCCAAAGTGAAACTGCCCGCTTCGATCAATACCGCAAACGCCGCCAGATCATCCATCTCGCTCATGGACTGTTTCCATTTGAAAACCAAAGGTTGCCTATTAGCGCGCTTATCTACAGAAAAAACCACTCTAGACTGAAGCCACTTTCAACACACACGAGGTTCAACAGCATGAAAGTTCTTTTGATAGGCGCAGGCGGCACCATCGGTTCGGCGATCGACAAGGAATTGTCCGAGCGTCACGAGATCATTCGCATCGGCCGCAACAGCGGCGATTTCCATGTGGATATCAGCGACAGCGCCTCGATCCGCAAGCTGTTCGAACAGACCGGCAAGTTCGATGCGCTGGTCTGCGCCGCGGGCAACGTGACCTTCGCACCGCTCAATGAAATGACCGAAGACAGTTTCGCTCTGGGCTTGAAAGACAAGCTGATGGGCCAGGTCAATCTGCTGCTGATCGGCCGCGAATTTGCCAACGATGGCGCATCGTTCACCTTCACCACTGGCGTACTCAGCCACGACCCGATCCGCAGCGGCGCCTCGGCAGCACTGGTCAACGGAGCCATCGACAGCTTCGTGCGTGCCGCGGCGATCGAACTGCCACGCGGCCTGCGGGTGAACTCGGTGAGCCCGAATGTCCTGGTTGAAGCCATGGGCAAATACGCGCCGTACTTCCGCGGTTACAAGCCGGTTCCGGCCGCCGATGTGGCATTGGCCTACGCCAAAAGCGTGGAAGGCCTGCAAACAGGTCAGACCTTTCACGTCGGCTGAACAACACTATTTGTAGGAGCCGGCTTGCTCGCGATCGCCTCACCGCGATGCACCTGAAGACCGCGGTGAGGCGATCGCCAGCAAGCCGGCTCCTACAAGGTTGATCGCGGGGTTGTGATGAACGGTCAGGCTGAGTAACGTGGCGGCACTTGTCTGGAGAGCCAAAGATGCGTGTTGCCCGTTCCTTAGTCCTTGTTGCCCTGCTTCCACTGTTCGCCGCCTGTCAGTTGCTGGATGGCCCGCGTGAAAGTGCTTCCCACGTGGGCCAGACCCGAATGCAGGGCCAGCTGACGGCGGCCGACGGCAAGCTGTTGTTCCAGCCGTGCAATGAGCAGCGCAGTTTCGTGGTCAACGACACCGGCGGCACCAGCGTCCTGCAGGAGGCCGCGACCCTCGCCGATGCCCAGGGCAAACTATTCGCCGACGTGCGCGGGCGGATCGTCGACAGCCGCCTCGACCTGGAACAGCTGTACCGCGTCGAACGCTCGGGCACCGCCTGCGGCGATCCGAATTTCAAACTGCTGATCCTGCGTGCCGCCGGTCACGGCCCGGAGTGGAACGTGAAAGTCAGCGGCAAAGGCATGGTCATCGACCGTGCGGGTCAACCCCCATTGGCCGTGCCTTATGTTGAAGAACAACTGGGTGATGGCCGCTTCGACCTCAGCACCGAAGCCAACAACCAGCACATCGAACTGTGGGTCGCACCGCAGCGTTGCGTCGACAGCAGCACCGGCAGTGTTCAGCACATGAGCGCCGAATTGCGCATCGATGGCCAGGTTCAACGTGGCTGCGGGTATTTCGGCGGATCGCGCGACGACTGATCGTTTAAGCCTCACGGGATTCGTTCTTTGAGGCTTATAATCGCGGGCTTCAAACGCCTTGGCGCAGTTGTGCGCCCCGCGAACCGGATCCTGTCATGTTACGAATCACCGAACTCAAGCTGCCGATCGACCATCCCGAAGAAGACCTGCGCCCTGCCATCGTGCAGCGCCTGGGCATCGCCAGTGATGACCTGCTCGATTTCACCTTGTTCAAGCGCAGCTACGATGCGCGCAAAAAGTCCTCCGAACTGTGCTTCATCTACACCATCGACCTCACTGCGAAGGACGAGGCCGCACTGCTGCACAAGTTCGCCGACGACCGCAACGTCAACGTAGCGCCGGATGTCAGCTACAAAGTGGTCGGCCAGGCGCCGGCCGATCTGCAGCAACGCCCGGTCGTGGTCGGTTTCGGCCCGTGCGGGATTTTCGCCGGGCTGCTGCTGGCGCAGATGGGCTTCAAGCCGATCATCCTCGAACGCGGCACCGAAGTGCGCCAGCGCACCAAGGACACCTGGGGCCTGTGGCGTAAAAGCGTGCTCAACCCCGAGTCCAACGTGCAATTTGGTGAAGGCGGCGCGGGGACGTTCTCCGACGGCAAGCTCTACAGCCAGATCAAAGACCCGAAATTCATCGGTCGCAAAGTCCTGCATGAATTCGTCAAAGCCGGTGCGCCGGAAGAAATCCTCTACGTCAGCAAACCGCACATCGGTACGTTCCGGCTCACCGGCGTTGTGGAAAACATGCGTGAACAGATTCGCGCCCTGGGCGGCGAAGTACGCTTCCAGCAGCGCGTCACCGACGTATTGATCGAGGACGGCCAACTGGTCGGCGTCGAACTCAACGGCGGCGAGCAGATCCATTCGAAACACGTGATTCTGGCCCTCGGCCACAGCGCCCGGGACACCTTCCGCATGCTCCACGGTCGTGGCGTGTTCATGGAAGCCAAGCCGTTCTCGGTGGGTTTCCGTATCGAACACCCGCAGTCTCTGATCGACCGCGCGCGCCTGGGCAAATACGCCGGCCACCCGAAACTGGGTGCCGCCGACTACAAACTGGTGCACCACGCCAAGAACGGCCGCTCGGTCTACAGCTTCTGCATGTGCCCGGGCGGCACCGTGGTAGCGGCGACGTCCGAGCCGAATCGCGTCGTGACCAACGGCATGAGCCAGTACTCGCGTAACGAACGCAACGCCAACTCCGGGATCGTCGTCGGCATCACCCCGGAAATCGATTATCCGGGCGGCCCGCTGGCCGGTATCGAGTTGCAGGAACGCCTGGAATCCCACGCCTTTGTGCTGGGCGGCAGCAACTATGAAGCGCCGGCGCAACTGGTTGGCGATTTCATCGCAGGCAAACCGTCCACTGAGCTGGGCAGCGTTGAGCCGTCCTACAAGCCAGGTGTTGCGCTGGGTGATCTGGCGCTGGCCTTGCCGGCATTCGCCATCGAAGCCATTCGCGAAGCCTTGCCGGCGTTCGAGAAGCAGATTCGTGGCTACTCGCTGCATGACGCGGTGTTGACCGGGATCGAAACGCGTACATCCTCGCCGCTGCGGATTACCCGTAACGAATCGATGCAGAGTTTGAACGTGAAAGGCTTGTTCCCGGCGGGTGAAGGCGCCGGTTATGCGGGCGGGATTCTGTCGGCGGGTGTGGACGGGATTCGCATCGCCGAAGCCGTTGCTCGCGACATCCTCGGCCTGCAAGCCTGATCCGAAACCTACATACCCTGTAGGAGCCGGCTTGCTGGCGATGAACGATAACGCGATCTGTCTGGCAAACCGCGTTTCCGTTCATCGCCAGCAAGCCGGCTCCTACAAGGTTCGTGTTGGCCGTCAGATGTTGGCGCGCAGCACGGTCGCCGGCAACGGCTCCCCACGCTCGACACTCGCCGCCACGACATCCATCAACCCACTCAACTGATACCCCTGCGCCTTGAGCCAGGCCTGATCGTAATAACTGGTCTCATAGCGCTCGCCGCCATCGCACAGAATCGCCACGATCGACCCCGTTTCCCCCGTTGCCACCATCTGATGCGCCGCCATCAAGGCCCCGATCAGGTTGGTCCCGCTCGACCCGCCCACACGCCGCCCCAAGCGTTGCGCCAGGTAATGCATGGCCGCCAGTGACAGATCGTCCGGCACCTTGACCATCGCATCGATCACCTTCGGCAGGAACGATGCCTCGACCCGTGGCCGACCGATGCCTTCGATCCGCGAACCGTGATCCAGGCGCAGGCTGGCATCGCCGGTCAGGTAGTAATCGAAAAACACCGAACGCTCGGCATCGGCACACAGCACCCGGGTGCAATGCTGGCGATAACGCACATAACGGCCGAGGGTCGCGGTGGTACCGCCGGTGCCGGGGCTGGAAATCAGCCAGCTCGGCTCGGGGTGCTGCTCGAAGCGCATCTGATGGAAGATCGATTCGGCAATGTTGTTGTTCGCCCGCCAGTCGGTGGCGCGCTCGGCGTAGGTGAACTGATCGATGAAGTGCCCGTCGTGCTCGCGCGCCAGGCGCTCGGACTCGGCGTAGATCTGCGTCGGATCGTCCACCAGATGGCTCTTGCCGCCATAGAAAGCGATCTGCGCAATCTTCTCTTTTGAGGTGGTGGCCGGCATCACCGCAATAAACGGCAGGCCGAGCAAACGGGCGAAATACGCCTCGGAAATCGCCGTCGAACCGCTGGACGCTTCGATCACCGGCGCGCCGGGTTTGAGCCAGCCGTTACACAATGCGTAGAGGAACAACGAACGCGCCAGACGATGTTTCAGGCTGCCGGTGGGATGGCTCGACTCATCTTTGAAATACAACTCGATGCCCAGCAAACCCGGCAGGGGTAGCGGGATGAGGTGGGTGTCGGCGCTGCGCTGGAAGTCGGCTTCGATGATGCGGATGGCTTCGCGGGCCCACTGTCGATTGTCGCTCATGGTGGTTTTCTCGTTGAGTCGGCCTTGTCGCAAGGCTCAGCCCTGAAGCTTAGGAAAAATCCGACATCGCGCACAGATACAGCTGAGCTTCAATACGTCCGGCAACTGCTAGGCTCAGGTCCGTGCCCACCTTTCGGCTGTAACGGCATATAACAAAAAAGAATATAACTTTTGTTTTAACAACCAACGGTACGGGTTAGGGTGTGCCACCTTTTTGATAATTCGATGGAGAGCGACCTTGCCTCTGCGTAGCACTTTCACGCGTTTCTTTCAGTTGGAAGCTGCCAGCGGTCTGTTGTTGATCGCCGCTGCAGCCCTGGCCCTGATCATTAACAACTCATCGTTGTCGTGGCTCTACAACGGTCTGCTGGACACCCCCGTGGTCGCCCAGATCGGCGCACTTAAAATCGCCAAGCCGCTGCTGCTGTGGATCAACGACGGGCTGATGGCGCTGTTCTTCCTGCTGATCGGCCTGGAAGTGAAGCGCGAAGTCCTCGATGGTCAGCTGTCGAAACCGTCGCAGATCGTACTGCCGGGCGCGGCCGCGATTGGCGGCATGGTCGTGCCGGCGCTGCTCTACTGGTTCCTGAACCGCGATAACCCGGCAGCCCTGGCTGGCTGGGCCATACCGATGGCCACCGACATCGCCTTCGCCCTCGGTGTCCTTGCCCTGCTGGGCAAGCGTGTGCCGGTGTCGCTGAAGCTGTTCCTGATGACCCTGGCGATCATCGACGACTTGGGCGCCATCATCGTCATCGCAATCTTCTATTCCGGCACCCTGTCGACCCTGTCCCTGGCGCTCGCGGCGGCCTGCATCGTGGCGCTGATCGCGATGAACCGGCTTGGCGTGGTCAAGCTTGGACCGTACATGATCATCGGTCTGATCCTCTGGGTGTGCGTGCTCAAGAGTGGTGTCCATGCAACGCTGGCCGGCGTAACCCTGGCTTTCTGCATCCCGCTGCGCACGAAAAACGCCGAGCCTTCGCCGCTGCTGACCCTGGAACATGCCCTGCACCCGTGGGTGGCCTACGGCATCCTGCCGCTGTTCGCCTTCGCCAACGCCGGCCTGTCCCTGAGCGGCGTGACCGTCGAAAGCTTCACCCACCACGTGCCAATGGGCATCGCCGTCGGCCTGCTGCTGGGCAAGACCCTCGGCGTGTTCGGCCTGACCTGGCTGGCGGTGAAAATCGGCATCGCCGCCCTGCCCCAAGGCGCCAATTGGGGCCAGGTGCTGGGCGTCGCGATACTCTGCGGGATCGGCTTCACCATGAGCCTGTTTGTCGGCTCCCTGGCGTTTGTGCCGGGCGCCAGTGAGTACGCCGGGATGGACCGGATGGGGATTCTGACCGGTTCGATATTGGCGGCGTTGATCGGTTATGCGGTGACGGCGGCGGCGAGTCGCAAGAACGCCGCGCTGCAATCCTGATCGATAGAGAACACTCTTAGCGTCATCCAGGATTCGTCCTACAGCCACAATTAGCCTCGTTCGTTAACGTCGCGCAGCCCCTCTTTCGGGGGTTGCCGATGGACGAGCGAAAGGACAATCAGTGGCTGGCAAAAAGGACATTCCCCGGGTTCAAAACCCACCATCAGGCGACGGGCATCACGTCACCCACCGCTACATGACGGCCACCGAACTGGCCGAGCGCGATGCCAGGCAAAACGCTTACGACGCCATGCTCGCCAGACAGCAGATCTTCGAAGACAGCCTGCAAGTCGCTGCGAAAAAGGACGACGTTGTCCGCGCTGGATGTGTGTTCGCCAAGTCCTGCAAGCTGCCCGATGCAATCATCGATTACACGAATCCCTCCGGCGTTGTTCCGACTGACAGCCTGGAAGATTACGGCGAGCTGGTTCTGCTCGGCGCTCGCGAGGCCGATGAAAGCGGTGTCGTGCCGCTCAAGAAAATCAGTAGCACTGCGATTCCGGCTGGTTTCGGCAGCCTTGCGCTAGCCGGCTCAGCGTTCGCCGCACTGCCCGCCGTCGCCGCCAGCACCGCTACTGCCACCTTGGCAGGCTTGCTGGCCCTGATCATACCGTCGAGCCTTGGCGATAGCTCGCTCTACACCGAAGATCAACTGCGATCCCTCAAACAGGCCCGCACTCGCGTTCGCCTGCGGGTCGAGCAACAGGCTGACGGCAGTCTCAAGGGATATGGTTTCTACACCGGTAAAAACCGTGACTGGGAGATGGTCGATGTCGTGCAATTCACTTTGCGCGGCAGTCAGCAAGTGGCTGATCTTGGAGACGGCATCGAACTGATCTGGACACCGGCCGAGGACGGTTCAAACACCCTCGGCATCCCCGCCTTGGAAGCCGCACCACAAGCGCCGCACATCTGGGTTTACCCGCCGACCAAGGCGGCTGACAGCATTATCGTTAACCCGGTGTATCCGCCTGATTACAAGGATTTCATTCTTGTGTTTCCGGCGGACTCGGGTGTGTTGCCGGTTTATATTGTGGTGAGTGTTTCAGGAATGAACGAGCCCCATGAAAGACAGGACACCGTTTCCCCCTTACGATAAGGGATAGGCAAACGGTTATGTTTATGACTAATAGCAACGATAAGAGT